>JAIBEO010000067.1 GCA_019459185.1 Rhizobium sp.
CCCCCCCCCCCCACCCCCCCCCCCCCCCCCCCCCCCCCCCCCCCCCCCCCCCCCCCCCCCGCCCCCCCCCCCCCCCCCCCCCCCCCCGCGCCCCCCCCCCCCCCCCGCTCCTACAACGGGTGCCTTGCCGCCGGCCTTGTGCTCGCGGGCGGCGCGGATGAAACCGGTGAACAGCGGGTGGCCGTCGCGCGGCGTGGACAGGAATTCCGGGTGCGCCTGGCAGGCCACGAACCACGGGTGGCCCGGCAGTTCCACCATTTCCACCAGCAGGTCGTCCATGGACTTGGCGCTGATGACCAGGCCGGCGTCCTCGAGCTGGGTGCGGTAACGGTTGTTGAATTCGTAGCGGTGGCGGTGGCGTTCGCCCACCACGTCCTTGCCATAGAGCTCGCGCGACTTCGTGCCCGGCTTCAGGCGCTGCTCCTGCAGTCCCAGGCGCATGGTGCCGCCCAGGTCGGAGTGTTCGTCGCGGCGTTCGATCTCGCCGGTGGCGGTGCGCCATTCGGTGATCAGGCCGATGACCGGGTGGGCGCAGTGGCGGTCGTTTTCGGTGCTGTTGGCCCCGGCCAGGCCGGCCACGTGGCGGGCGTAGTCCACCACCGCGGCCTGCATGCCGTAGCAGATGCCGAAGTACGGGATGCCGTTTTCGCGCGCGTGTTTCGCCGTGAGCACCTTGCCCTCGAAGCCGCGGTCGCCGAAACCGCCGGGCACCAGGATGGCGTCCACGCCGGCCAGCACGCCGGTGCCTTCCTTCTCGACCTGCTCGGACTCGAGCCACTTGAGCTTCACGCGGGTGCGCTGGCGCAGGCCGCCGTGCTTGAGCGCCTCGGACAGCGACTTGTAGGCGTCCTGGTGGTCGATGTACTTGCCCACCACGGCCACGGTGACTTCGTCCACCGGGTGCTCTACCGCGTCCACCACCGCTTCCCACTCGGACAGGTCGGCCGGGCGGACCTTGTCCTCGAGCCGCAGGCGTTCGACCGCGATCTCGTCCAGGCCCTGGCTGTGCAGCCACAGCGGCAGCTTGTAGATGTTGTCCACGTCCACGCAGCTGATGACGGCCTTCTCGGGCACGTTGGTGAACAGGGCGATCTTGCGGCGCTCGCCGTCGGGCAGTGGCTTTTCGCTGCGGCAGACCAGGATGTCGGGCTGGATGCCGATCGAGCGCAGTTCCTTCACGGAATGCTGGGTGGGCTTGGTCTTGAGCTCGCCGGCGGCGGCGATGTACGGCACCAGGGTGAGGTGCATGAAAATGGCCTGGTCCGGGCCGCGCTCGGTGCGGATCTGGCGGATGGCCTCGAGGAAGGGCAGCGACTCGATGTCGCCGACCGTGCCGCCGATTTCCACCAGGCCCACGTCGAAGCCGTCGGTGGCCTCGAAGATGCAGCGCTTGATCTCGTCGGTGATATGCGGGATGACCTGCACGGTGCCGCCCAGGTAGTCGCCGCGGCGCTCCTTGCGGATCACGTTTTCGTAGATACGGCCGGTGGTGACCGAGTTCTTGCGGCTCAGGCGAACGCGCAGGAAGCGTTCGTAGTGGCCCAGGTCGAGGTCGGTTTCGGCGCCGTCGTCGGTGACGTACACCTCGCCGTGCTGGAACGGGCTCATGGTGCCGGGGTCGACGTTGATGTAGGGGTCGAGCTTCATCATGGTCACCCGCAGGCCGCGGGCCTCCAGGATGGCCGCCAGCGAGGCCGCGGCGATGCCCTTGCCAAGCGAGGACACCACGCCACCGGTAACAAAGACGAGACGAGTCATGGGATTTGGGGGCGCTGGAAAACCGTATTCTACCGGCTCGCCCGCCCGGACGCGAATTCCACTGCCCGTTCAGTCACTTGCGCCC
>JAIBEO010000187.1 GCA_019459185.1 Rhizobium sp.
GCGAGGGTCGCTTCCTGGGAGATAAAGGCTTCACCGAGCAGGAAGCGACCCTCGCCTTCGCGGTGGGGCCGGCGCCAGGTCAATGGACAGCGAAGAACTGCCCAGACCATCCCGGACATGGGAGAAGAACCTTATTTCTGCAGGAACTGGATCAGCTGCGCGCGCTGGTTCGGGCCCAGCAGGCGCAGCAGCGGCAGCAGGCGGCCGATGACCGCGGGCAGCTTGGGCAGCGCTTCCTGGGCGCGGCCCTCGCGCAGGAGCTCGAGCACCGCATCCACGGACACGGGCGCCGCGGCCGGCGCAGGTGACGCGGCCGGCGCGGGCGCGGCAGCGACGGCCGGTTCCGGCGGCGGCGGCGGCGCGGGTTCGGGTACCGGCACGGGCATGGCCACCGGTGCCGGCGCGGGCGCGGCCGCCTCCTGCGTCGGAACGACCCCCAGGCCCGACTCGCGCGCCACGTCCAGCCGCGCCTGGCAGGCGTCCATGGCTTCCTGCGGGCCCAGCGCCGAATCCATCAGCGGGCTCAGCACCGCGGCATGCAGCTTCACCGCCACCGGTTCGCCTTCGAACACCGGCGGGTTGGCCAGCACCTCGGCCTGCAGGCGCTCGACCATGGCGACGATGCCGGCCTCCTGGCCACCCGGCAGCGACAGCGCGAATCCCCCCAGGCCGATACGCGCGGCGGTGTCTTCCTTGCGGATGCGGGTGCGCAGCTGGCGCGCCAGCTGCAGTACCAGGGCCTCGGCCAGGTCGCGGCCGTAGTACAGGAAGAAGCGGCGGAAGTCCTCGACCTCCAGCCGCACCAGGCACAGCGGCTGCTGGTGCCGGCGGGCGTAGGCGATGTCCTGCTGCAGGCGCTCCATGAAGCCGGCCTTGTTGGCCAGGCCGGTGAGCGCGTCCACCGCCACCTGCGACTGCAGCTGGCGCGTCACGCGCTGGTAGTTGGCGTGGGCGCGGGCGCGCGCCACCAGGTCGGAGGTGGTGAAGGGTTTGGTGATGAAATCGGTGGCGCCCTGGTCGAGCGCCTTCATGCGCGCGGCCTCGTCGTTCTCGGCGCCGGTGACCACGATCACCGGCAGGCCCTGCACGCCGGGGTCTTCGGCGCCGCGGATGGTGCGCAGCAGTTCGTAGCCGTCCATGCGCGGCATGTTGAGGTCGGTGAAGACCACCTGGATGCCCGGGTCGTGCTGGATCTGCGCCCAGGCGTCCACGCCGTCGTCGCCGGTGACGACGTCGAATTCCTCGCCCAGCATCTTGTGGGCGGCCTTGCGCATCAGCTTGGAATCATCCACCACCAGGACGCGTGCCCTGGCGCCGCTTTCGCCGGTCATCGGACCCCCTGCCCGCTGGCTACCCGGCCCACGTTACCGCAAGCCGCGGCGGCCGCCCAAGAGCGCGGTCACAGTTCCGCACCGGACTCAGGAACCGGCGGCGAAACGCAGCTCGCCGGTGATGGCCCCGGCGTCGGCCGGCCGGAACAGGTCGTCGCCGCGGACGTCGAACACCACCACGTAATCGGCGCCCTCGCGCCGCACCCGGATGCTGCCGCTGCCGCTGGGCAGCATGCGGCGGCCGCGCCGGGCGTCGGTTTCCTCGGCCAGCACCACCTCGCCAACGCCGGCCTGGCCGACGACCCCGGGCGTGCCCAGCTGCACCGCGCGGTAGTCGCCGTCCAGGCCCTGCTGGCCTGCCGGCACCTGCAGCACGACGCGGGCGTAGAGCGAATTGTCGTCGTTGGCCAGTTCGATGCTGTGCGCCAGCACGCCCTCGCCGGCGCGGGCCCGGCTGCGGCGGATGCCCGGTGTGCTGAAGCCGAACTCCTGCCCGTCCACTACGAAACGCACGTGGTTGCCGGCCGCCGGCGGTTCCTGGGCCAAAGGCGCCGCGACCGGCACCGGCGTGCCCGCGGCCTGCGCCACCCAGGCGTCGCCGCAGCCGGCCAGGGCGGGCAGCAGAAAGGCGAACAACAGGGGCAGGCGCGGGCTCATCCGTTCTTGGATACGCACGCACCCCGCAGGGCCGGCCACCGCCGTCGCCCGATGGCAGGAAAGCGCGCCCGGGCTATCATCGGGGCATACCCCACCGGATATGCCGATGGCCGCGCCATCCCACCCGCCCGCGGAGCACGCCGCCCGCCTGAGCGACCTGCACCTGCTGCCGCGCCGGGTCTACCGGTTCCGCGTGCTGGGCATGGGCCTGGCCGCCTTCCCGATCGTGCTGGTGCTGCGCGAAATCGGGGCGCCGCTGGCGAGCTGGGGCTGGGTGCTGGCCTCGTGTTTCGCCTGGCCGCACCTGGCCTACTGGCTGGCGCGACGCAGCGCCGACCCCTTCCAGGCCGAACTGCGCAACCTGATGTTCGACTCGATGATCGCCGGGCTGTGGGCGCCGCTGCTGCACTTCAACGCCCTGCCCTCGGTGCTGCTGATGTCGGTGGCCACCGCCGACAAGATCAACACCGGCATCCGCGGGCTGTGGCTGCGTTCGCTGCCCGGCATGCTGCTGGCGGTGCTGGCGGGCGGCCTGCTCACCGGGTTCTCGTTCGCACCCGCCACCTCGATGCTGGTGCTGCTGGCCTGCCTGCCGATCATGGTGATCCACACGCTGGCGGTGAGCCTCAACAGCTTCATGCTGGTGCGGCGCGTGCAGCTGCAGAACCGCCAGCTCGACGAACTGAGCCGCGTCGACGTGCTCACCGGCCTCGACAGCCGCCGCCACTGGCAGGACCAGGCCGAGCGCCTGCTGCAGCGCCGGCATGCCGGCGGCCAGCCGGCCACGCTGGCCCTGGTGGACCTGGACTGGTTCAAGGACATCAACGACCGCCACGGCCACGCCGTGGGCGACGACGTGCTGCGTGGCATTGCCGCGCTGGTGCGTCGCGCGGCCGGGCCCGAGGCCCACGCCGGCCGCCTGGGCGGCGACGAATTCGCGATTGCGCTGCCGGCCACGCTGGCCGAGGCCGAAGCGGTGGCCGAGCGGCTGCGCGAGTCGGTGCAGGCGTTCTCGCTGCCGCAGGCGCCCGGCCTGCGCTGTTCGGTAAGCATCGGCCTGGCGCAGGCGCGCGACGAAGACCTGGGCCTGCGCGAATGGATCGAATCGGCCGACAAGGCGCTCTACGGCGCCAAACACGGCGGCCGCAACCGCACCGCCACGCAGTCCGCCGGGGCGTCGGCGCAGCCGGCCTGAGTCAGTCGCGCCCGGCGGCGGCGTTGCGCCGCAGGACGAACACCAGCGCCCCGAGCAGCACGAGCGCCACCGGCACCATGGGCAGCCATACCGGCAGCGGCTCGGCCTTGGCCTTGGCCGCTTTCGCCGCGGCCGGCTGCAGCCACTGCTGCTGCAGCCGCGCCAGCTCGCCGCTGGCCTCGATCGCCTGCAGGCCCGCGTCGAGTTCCGCCACCAGCTCCGGGCGGGCCGGGTTCACGCCGAAGGCGTAGTTGCGCTCCAGCCAGGGCGGACCTACCGCCTGCACGTCGCCCAGGTCGCCCGCGGCGAGCGCCCGCTCGGCGATGTCGGAGGGCAGCAACGCGAAGTCGGCGTTGCCCGCGGCCACGGCGGCCAGCGCCGCCGCCTCGTCGTTCATGGGCCGCAGCACGGCGTTGGCCTGCTCGTTGATCAGCCACTCCCAGGCCATTCCGCCGAACTGCACGGCCACGCGCCGGCCGGCGAGCTGGTCGGGCGTTCCCACCTGCAGGCCACGCCGCCCGTACAGGACGTGGTGGCGGCGCAGGAACGGCCGGGAGAAACGAAAGCGCAGCGCGCGGTCTTCGGAAACGAACATCGGCACGGCATCCACCCCGCCGTGTTCGAGCCGGTCGAGCATGCGGCCCCATTCGCCGAATTCGAAGCGCGGGTCCAGCCAGCGCTCGCGGGCTATGGCGCGCATCACGGCCACGTCGAAGCCCTGCGGCGTGCCGTCTTCGGCGAGGTAGTGGTAGGGCCGGTAGTTGGGGTCGCCACCCACCCGCAACAGCGTGGGATCGGCGGCCTGCGCAGGCAGGCAGGCCAGCGCCATCAACAGGCCGGCAAGCCGGCGCCGGATGCGTTTCAGCGGCATACCTGGCGTGCACCGGCCATCATGGTGCCGTTCGGGCAAAGGCGGCGCAGTTCCCCCTGGAGCGTGCGCACGCGGTCGCTGGCGGCGAAGCGGCGCTCCCTCCACTCGAATTCGAGCTGCTTGCGCTCGGATTCGGCTTCCGGGGCCTGCTCGCGGCCCTTCTGCGCGACCGCCAGCGCCTTCACCGCCTCGCGGTGGCCGTCCAGCACGCCGCGCTGCGCGGCCTGGGCGGCGAGGATCTCGTGGTAGAGCTGGCCGACGCGGTCGAGCGGAGTGTCGTCGTCCTCGGGCAGCGGCGGCCTGGGCGCGGTGCGGCCGCGCGGAGGCGGCGCTTCCGCTCCGGGGCCAGCGGCAGCGGGGCTGGCCGGCGCGCCGGCGGCGGGCGCCGGGGCGTCTTCGATGTGGGGCTTCTGGTCCTTGCGGCCCGGGCAGGGGTCGTCCTGGTAGCGGGTCTCGCCGTTGATGTCGCATTTGTAAACCGCGGCCTGCGCCGCGGGCGACAACAGCAGCGCGATGGCGATCGCGGGAAGCAGGGGCTTGCAGCGCATCGGGTCGATCCGGGTCGGGGGGCTTTTGATCATAGGCCAGGACGCGGCCGCGGCAAGGGGCATATTGCATTGCAGCAAGGTCTAGACTCGGGACATCCGGTTCCCGCCCGCCCAGGAGGATGTCATGGCCACTGCCGCCAGCAAGCCCCGTCGAAAGGCCGCCGTGAAGAAGGCCGCCCCGAAGAAGACCGCGGCCCGCAAGACGACTGCGAAGAAAGCCGCAAGCAAGAAAGTCGCCGCGAAGAAGAAGCCCGTCGCGAAGAAGGCGGCGGCCAGGAAGCCGGTGGCCAAGCGCTCCGCCGCGAAGAAAAGTACGGCGAAAAAAGCCGCCGCGAAGAAAACCGTGGCGAAGAAATCGGTCGCGAAGAAATCGGTCGCGAAGAAGTCGGTCGCGAAGAAGTCCGTCGCCAGGAAGCCCGTTGCGAAGAAGCCCGTGGCGAAAAAATCCGTGGCGAAAAAGGCCGTGGCAAAAAAGGTCGCCGCGCAAAAGTCGGCGGCCAAGCGCGCCGTGCTGCAGAAGCCGGCGGCCAGGAAGACTGCGGCCAGCAAGCCCGCGGCGAAACCCGCGATGGGCATGTCCGCCGCGCCCCAGGCCAAACCCGCGCCGGCGCCGGTGGTCGGCGCGCCGCCGTTCCTGGGTACGCCACCCTCCTCGCTCGAGGCGCACCATCCCTCCCCGCTCGACGGCGCCAAGGGTCCGCAGCAGGTTCGCTCGAGCAAGGCACACGTACCACTGCAGCGCGACCTGCCCGGCCCGCACGACTCGCAGGTTCGCCTGAACGACCACCAGCAGCGTTACATCCACCGCAAGCTCCCGCGCTAGGCGGCACCGGCCGGGCGGCCCGCGCCGCCCGGCTTTTCAGCGCGGGGCCACGTAACCGCCGGGCACGCCGCCGGGCGACAGCACCAGCTGCCACAGCTGCCCGCGCCGGCTGCGGAACAGCGCCATCGAGCTGGCCAGGTAGAAGCGCCACATGCGCCGGAAGCGTTCGTCATAGGCCTCCAGCCGCGCCCAGGCCTGCTCCACGTTGGCCCGCCAGGCCTGCAGCGTGCGGTCGTAGTCGGCGCCGAAGCCGTGCCAGTCCTCGATCACGAACAACCCCTCCAGCGCCCCCGCCAACTGCGCCGCCGACGGCAGCATCGAATTCGGGAAGATGTAGCGGCCGATCCACGGGTCGGTGTGGTCGGTCGAATGTTCGCCGCCGATGCTGTGCAGCAGGAACAGCCCGTCCGGCTTCAGGCAGCGGCGCATGCGCTGGAAAAAGCCGCGGTAGTTGCGTACGCCCACGTGTTCGAACATGCCGATCGACAGGATGTGGTCGAAGGGCTCGTCGAGTTCGCGGTAATCCTGCAGGCGGATTTCCACCGGCAAGCCGGCGCAGAGCCGGCGTGCGTAGTCGGCCTGCTCGCGCGAGATGGTGATGCCCACGCCGGCCGCGCCGTAGCGTTCGGCGGCGAACTTCAGCGTTTCGCCCCAGCCGCAGCCGACGTCGAGCAGGCGCTGGCCGGCGCGCAGGCCCAGCTTCCGGCAAACGAGGTCGAGCTTGGCCTCCTGCGCCGCGTCGAGGTCGCGGGCCTCGCGCCAGTAGCCGCAGCTGTACACCAGGCGGCGCCCGAGCATCGCGGCGTACAGGTCGTTGCCCAGGTCGTAGTGCCGGCGGCCCACTTCAAGGCTGCGGCGGGCGGACTGCAGGTTCAGCAACCGCGCCTTCAGGCCGTCCCAGTAGTCGGCCAGGCCAGGGCGGCGTTCGTCCAGGCGCGCGCGCAGCAGGCGCCAGAGCAGGCCGTCCAGGTCGGCGCTGTCGCACCAACCGTCCATGTAGGCCTCGCCCAGGCCCAGCGAACCCTGCGCCAGCAGCCGCGCCGGCAGGCGGGCGTCGTGCACGCGCAGGTCCCAGGGCCGGCCGCCGTCCAACCGCACGTCGGCGGTTTCCAGCAGGCCCGCGAGCCTCGCGGCCAAAGGCCCGGCGAGCACCGGCAGTTGTTCGCGCATGTCCATGGGTGGCCTCCCTTGCAAAGGCATGCCCCCCGGCGCCGCCAGCATACGCCCGCGGCTTTGTGGTTTCATGCAGGCATGTCCGTGCGCCCGCGTTTCCTGCCCCGCCTGACCTACCGCTTCCGCGTGCTGGGCATGGGGCTGGCGGCATTGCCGCTGGGCGTGGTGCTGCACGACCTCGACGCCGGCTGGCCGGCCTGGGCCTGGGCGACGGCCACCTGTTTCGCCTGGCCGCACCTGGCCTACCTGCTGGCGGTGCGCAGCCGCGACCCGTACGCGGCGGAAGCGCGCAACTTCCTCATCGACTCGGTGATCGCCGGAAGTTGGGTGCCGCTGATTCACTTCAACCTGCTGCCCAGCGCGGTGCTGCTGACCGTGGCCACCGCCGACAAGGTGAATTCCGGCGTGCCGCGCCTGTGGCTCAGGGCGCTGCCGGGCACGCTGCTGGCGATGCTGGCCGTGGGCCTGGCCACCGGCTTCGCGGTGGACTACCCCAGCCGCACGGCGGTGGTGCTGGCCTGCCTGCCGATCATGGTGATCCACACGCTGGCGGTCAGCGCCAACCTGTACCGGCTGATGCGGCGCGTGCAGCAGCAGAACCAGCAGCTCGAGGAGCTCACGCGGCGCGATTCACTCACCGGACTCGACAGCCGGGGCTACTGGCAGGCCCAGGCCCGTCGCTGGCTGTCGCGCCCTGCCCGCGATGGTGCGCGGGCGACTTTGTTGCTGATCGACATCGACCATTTCAAGGCCATCAACGACCGCTTCGGACACGCCGCCGGCGACGACGTGCTGCGCCGGCTGGCAGCCCTGGTGCGCAGCACCCTGCCCGCGGGCCAGGTGGCCGGCCGGCTGGGTGGCGACGAATTCGCGGTGCTGCTGCCGCTCGGCCAGGCCGCCGCCGAACGCGAGGCCGAACGCCTGCGCGAGGCGGTGCAGGCCGCGGTCCTCGAAGGGCAGCCAGGGCTGGCGTTTTCGATCAGCCTGGGCCTGGCCGAAGCACCCGACGGCGGCGATCTTCGCGACTGGATGGAAGCCGCGGACCAGGCGCTCTACCGCGCCAAACACGGCGGCCGCAACCGCACCGAGGGCCGGGTGATGGACTAGGATGGAGGCCTTCACGCCGCTCCCGGAGTCCCGCATGTCGCTTCGCCCGCTCAGCCTCGCCATCGCGCTCACCCTCGCCACCGGCCTGGCCGCCTGCCAGCGCGCCGAACAGGCGCCCGCGCCCGCCGAAGCCAGCGCCGACGCGGCCACCGACGCCGCCCAGCCCGCCAGCGACATTGCCGCCAAGGTGGCCGCCTACGCCGAAGTACCGCTCACGGCCGACCTTTCCCAGCTGGCCGAGGGCGACCGCCAGGCCATCCGCCTGCTGCTGCAGGCCGGCGAAATCATGGACGCGCTGTTCTGGAAGCAGACCTGGGGCGACCGGGATGCACTGCTTTCCGGCATCACCGACCCGGCCACGCGCCGCTTCGCCGAAATCAACTACGGTCCCTGGGACCGCCTGGACAACGACGCGCCCTTCGTCGAAGGCATCGGCCCGCGCCCGCCCGGCGCGCGCTTCTACCCCGAGGACATGACGAAGGAAGAATTCGCCGCCGCCGACCTGCCGGGCAAGGACGGCCTGTACACGCTGATCCGTCGCGACGAGGCCGGCAAGCTCACCGTGGTGCCCTACCACGTGGAATACGCCGCCGAACTCGGCCGGGCCGCCGACCTGCTGCGCCAGGCCGCCGAGGTCGCCACCGACGAGGGCTTCCGCAACTACCTGCGCCTGCGCGCCGACGCGTTGCTCAGCGGCGACTACCAGGCCAGCGACATGGCCTGGATGGACATGAAGACCAGCCCGATCGATGTCGTCATCGGCCCGATCGAGAGCTACCAGGACGCGCTGTTCGGCACCAAGGCCGCGTTCGAGGCCTTCGTGCTGGTCAAGGACATCGAGTGGAGCCAGCGCCTGGCGCGCTTCGCCCAGCACCTGCCGGCCCTGCAGCGCGGCCTGCCGGTGCCGGAAGCCTACAAGGCCGAAATGCCGGGCACCGACGCCGACCTCAACGCCTACTTCGCCATCTACTACGGCGGCGACGCGAACTCGGGCGCCAAGACCATCGCCATCAACCTGCCCAACGACGAACAGGTGCAGCTGGCCAAGGGCTCGCGCCGCCTGCAGCTGGAAAACAGCATGCGCGCCAAGTTCGACACCATCCTGGTGCCGATCGCCGACGCGCTGGTGGCCGAGGACCAGCGCGCCAACATCACCTTCGACGCCTTCTTCGAGAACGTGATGTTCCACGAGGTGGCGCACGGCCTGGGCATCAAGAACACGCTCGACGGCAAGGGCACGGTGCGCGAGGCGCTCACCGACCTGGCCAGCGGCTACGAGGAAGGCAAGGCCGACATCCTGGGCCTGTACATGATCGGCAGGCTCGGCGAAATGGGCGAGCTCGATGCGGCCAAGCGCAACGACAACTACGTGACCTTCCTGGCCGGCATCTTCCGCTCGGTGCGCTTCGGCGCCTCCAGCGCGCACGGCAAGGCCAACATGGTGGCCTTCAACTGGCTGCAGCGCGAAGGCGCCTTCAGCCGCGACGCCGCCACCGGCCGCTACCGGGTGGACTTCGACAAGATGCAGGCGGCGGTGGATTCGCTGTCGGCGAAGATCCTCACCCTGCAGGGCGACGGCGATTACGCCGGTGCCAAGACGCTGTTCGAGGAGATGGGCAACATCGGCCCCGACCTGCAGGCCGACCTCGACCGCGTGCAGGCGGCGGGCATCCCGGTGGACATCGTGTTCAAGCAGGGCCCGGCGGTGCTGGGCCTCTGACGGCGGCGACAGGAACCCCGTTCATGCTTGTGATGATGCGGGGTTCCTGATAAACCGGCGGCGTGCCCACCCCCGGGAGCGCCATCGTGAAGAACCTACTGCTTGGCAGCCTGCTTTTTTTCGCCCTGCTGCCGCCAGCCGTGGCACAGGTCCAGGTGACGCCGCCCGCCGGCAAACCCCGCCCAGCCACGGAAGCCAAGCCCACCGCGCAGGCCACGCCGGCGGTGCAGGTACGCGGTGACCTGCGCCTCGCGCCCCTGCCCGACGCCGCCCGGCTGCAATTGAGCCGCGAGCAGTTCGAGCGCCTGCGCCAGTCCCGCGAACAGGCGCAAGCCGAGGCACGCACCAAGGCCGGCAAGGCGCCCATGACCACGCGCCGCCCCGTGCAACCCACGCCCTGGGAGCGCAAGCGCATCAACGCCGGCTGGACCCACCGCCACGCCGTCGGACCCGACTGCGACGACCGCCAGCGCAGCGTGCACCCGCTGGCCCCCGAGGTCTGCGACAACCTGGACAACAACTGCGACGGCGTCGTGGACGAGGGCCAGCGCCTCGCCTTCTTCCTCGATGCCGACGGCGACACCCACGGCGACCCCCGCCAACGCGTGGACGCCTGCCCGGCGGACCAGCAGCGCGCCGCCAACGAAGGCCGCTGGCTGGTGCCGGTGGGCAACGACTGCGACGACACCGACCCCAACCGCTGGCAGGGCTGCCCATGAAAACCCCGATGCCGATGCGTGCCTTCCTGCTCGCGCTGCTGCTGGCCTCGCCCGCCTTCGCCGACGACGCCCTCACCTTCCATGTCACCACCGGCGGCGACGACCTGCGCGGCGGCAACGACAACGTGCACCTGCGCGCCTACGACAACGACGGCCGGCTGGTGGGCAGCGTCGACAACGCCAACGGCCTGCAGCGGCTGGCCGACCACAGTTCCCGCACGATGAACCTGCGGCTGCAGCCCGGCGTTCGCTGGCAGGACATCGGGGCGGTCGAACTGGTCACGACCCTGGGCGGAGGCGTAGGCGGCGACAACTGGAACCTCGAGCAGCTCAGGGTGACGTCGGCGTCGGACCACCGCCGGGTGCTGTTCGAGGCGACCGGCCGGCCGCTGTTCCGCTTCACCGGCGAAGCCCGGACGAAGCGCTTCCCGGTGCTCGTGCACCAGTGCTCGGCCGACGCCGAGTGCGACAACGGCGTGGGCGCCGATGGTGCCGAACGGTGCCTGCCCACGCCCCGCCGCATCGACGGCCAGCGGCCGCGGTTGTGCCAGGCGGGCCAGCCGCTGGGTTGCCCTTCCGGCCAAGTCCCCAGCGCCGACGGCCGGCGCTGCGAAACGGCGCCGATGCGTCCGGTGGATGCCGACGGCGACGGCGTGGCCTCGGCCGCCACCGGCGGCGCCGACTGCGACGACTCCGACCGCAACCGCTATCCCGGTAACATCGAAATCTGCGACGCCGACGGCTTCGACGAGGACTGCGACCTGCAGACCGGCGGCGCGCGCGACGCCGATGGCGACGGCTTCAACGACAGCGCCTGCTTCAACTGGGGCCCGCAGCCGGGGCGTTGATCAGCGCAGCTGGCTGTCCTTGCTGCCGCGGCGGTTGTAGCCGCTGGCGGCGCGCTGTTCGCGGTCGTGGGCTTCCTGGCAGGGCACGCACAGGCGCACGCCCGGAAGCGCCTGGCGCCGGGCCTCGGGGATGGCCGCATCGCATTCTTCGCAGCGCGCCAGCGACGGCCCCTTGGGCAACTGCTGGCGCGCGCGCTTGATGGCGTCCTTCACGGTCGCGTCGATCTGGTCCTGCACCGCGCCGTCGCCCGCCCACCCGGTCGCCATGTCCTTCTCCACTAAACAGGGGTCAGACCCCGGTTAGCGCCGCTAATTGGGGTCTGACCCCTATTCTGTGGGCGACGGGGGGTGGTTCCAAGCCTGCGCCGGGCTCGCGGCGATCGTGCTGGAAATCGGGGGCCGGGACTGGCAATGTCGGGCCAGGGACCCGGGGGGCGGCATGGCCATCGACGACACAGCCCAGCGCTTCGCCAGCCAGGGCGGCTGGATGGATTCGCGCGCCTTCCGCGGCCTGCTGGTGGGCGCCTGCACCGTCGGCTTCCTGCTGGTCTGGCTGGTGCTGCCCGAACAGGGCCTGCGGCAGAGCGCGTCCTGGTTCCCGGTGTCGCTGCACGCCACCAGCGAAGCCTTCGCCATCGTGGTGTCGGCGATGGTGTTCTCGGTGTCCTGGCATTCGCACCGGCCGGAGCGGCCGGGCAACCTGATCGTGCTGGCCTGCGCCTTCCTGGCCGTGGCCCTGCTCGACTTCGCGCACATGATGTCCTACCGCGGCATGCCCGAGATGGTCACGCCGGCGGCGCCGCAGAAGGCGATCTCGTTCTGGCTCAGCGCCCGCATCGTCGGCGCGCTGGCGGTGCTCTGGATCGTGTTCCGGCCCTGGGCGCCGTTCCGGCGCGCGGGCACGCGCTACGCCTGGCTCGCTGGCGCGCTGGCCTACGTGGCGGCGGTGGCCTGGCTGCAGCTGGCCCACCCGGGATGGTGGCCCACCTTTTTCGTGCCCGGCCAGGGACTGACCCCGCTGAAGGTGCTCCTGGAAGCCATGGTGGTGCTGATGATGGCCCTGGCCATGCTGCGCCTGCTGCACGTGCGCGAGCTCTATCCCACCTTCGACACGCATGGCCTGGCCGCCGCCTCGGCGCTTTGGATCCTGTCCGAGCTGTGCCTGACGATGTATGAAAACGTCAACGACCTCTTCAGCCTGGTCGGGCACGTTTACAAGGTGCTGGCCTACCTGCTGGTCTACCGCGTGGTGTTCGTGGCCAGCGTGCGCGAACCCTACGAACGGCTGGCGGTGGAAACCGCGCGCAGCCGCGCCGCCGAGCAGCAGGTCGAGGCGCTGGCCTTCTACGACCGCACCACCGGGCTTCCCAACCGCGCCCTGCTGCGCGACCGCACCACCCAGGTGCTGGCCGCGCGCCACGAGGACCACGGCCACGCCGCGCTGCTGCTGCTCAACATCGACGGATTCAAGCACATCAACGATTCGCTGGGCCACGCCGCCGGCGACACCCTGCTGCGCGAACTGGCGCGCCGACTGCCGGCGCAGGTGGGCGATTCCGACACCGTGTCCTGCCTGGGCGGCGACGAATTCGCGGTGTTGCTGCGCGAGGTGCGCGACGCCGGCAGCGTCGCCGCCGCGCAGGAACGCATCCTGGCCGCGCTGGCCGAACCGGTGCCGGTGGCCGGGCGCGAACTGCGCATCACCGTGTCCATGGGCGCCGCGCTGTCGCCGGGCGACGGCCACGACTTCGACACCCTGCTGCAGAACGCCGGCACCGCCCAGCACCGCGCCAAGGAGGCCGGCGGCAGCGGCTGGCGCTTCTACGACGCCACCATGAACGAGGAAGTGAGCGAACGGCTGGCGCTGCGCAACGGCCTGCGCCAGGCACTGGAGCGCGGCGAATTCGTACTGCACTACCAGCCGCAGTTCTCGCTCGACGACGGCGCGCTGGTGGGCGTCGAAGCGCTGGTTCGATGGCGCCACCCGGAACAGGGCATGGTGCCGCCGATGCGTTTCATCCCCGAGGCCGAGGACAGCGGCTTGATCGTGCCGATCGGCCTGTGGATCCTGCGCGAGGCCTGCCGCCAGGCCGCCGCGTGGCGCGCAGACGGGCTGGACGTGCCGCGGGTGGCGGTGAACCTGTCGGCCAAGCAGTTCCAGCGCGGCGACGTCGCGGCGGACGTGCTCGAGGCCCTGTCCGCGACCGGCCTGGCGCCCGGAACGCTGGAGCTCGAGCTCACCGAATCGATCCTGCTCAAGGGCGCCGACACGGTGCTGGCCACCGTGCGCAAGCTGCGCGGCCTGGGCGTGCACCTGTCGATAGACGACTTCGGCACCGGCTATTCCAGCCTGGCCTACCTGCAGCACTTCCCGGTGGACAAGCTCAAGATCGACCAGTCCTTCGTGCGCCGGCTGGGTGAAGGCGGCGACGCGCAGGTGATCGTGACCACCATCATCCAGCTGGCGCGCTCGCTGGGCCTGGGCACGATTGCCGAGGGCGTCGAGGACGCCGCCACCGCCGCGCGCCTGCTGGCGCTGGGCTGCCAGCAGGGCCAGGGTTTCCACTTCGCCCGGCCGATGCCACCGGGCGAACTGGCGGTTCTGCTGGCGGGGCGCCAGCGCGCCGAGGCGGAGATCAGACCTTCTTGAGGTAGATGGCCTTGAGCTGCATCGGGCTGCCGTCGACGCGGCCCTCGACGTCGTGGTCGCCGCCGACCACGCGCAGGTTGCGCACCTTGGTGCCCTGCTTGAGCGTGAGCGAGGAGCCCTTCACCTTCAGGTCCTTCACCAGCACCACGTCGTCGCCGTCCTGCAGCAGGTTGCCGTTGGCGTCGCGCACTTCCAGGCGGTCCTCGCCGGCGTCGGCGGTGGCGGCCGCCGGGTCCCATTCGTGGCCGCAGTCGGCGCAGACCAGCTGGCTGCCGTCGGGGTAGGTGTTTTCCATGCCGCAGGCGGGGCAAGGGGGCAGCGTGGGCATGGCGGGGTCCTGAATTTGGTTCCGGGATTATATCGCCTCCGATGATGGTCGTATTGCGCACATCGAAACAGCGATCCCGGCACATCCATGCCCGAACTCCTGCACGCCACCGTGACAACCGGCATGGTCTGCCGCGGAAGCCCACCTGCCTATCATCTTCAGATCAAGATATCTGATCCTCGGAGTGCACGGTGGCCGACAGCATGGACCATTTTTTTGCCCGCTGGCGCGCCCAGGGGGTGCCCGGCATCGAGATCCGCGAGGACGTGCACTACCTGTATCGAATCGTTCGCATCTGCAAGATCCTCGGCCAGCGCGTCGAGGCCACCTGCACGCGGCATGGCCTGACGCGATCGCAGTATGAGGCCCTGTCCGCCCTGCTCCGGCATTCGCCCACGCCGCTCAGCGCACAGGACCTGATGGAAGCAAGCATGCTCACGTCCGGTTCGGTCACGGCGATGATCAACCACCTGGTGGCTTCGGGGTTGGTGGAGCGGCATCAGAACCCGCAGGACCGTCGCAGGATCGAGGTCAGGATCACGCCAGCGGGCACCCGCGTGGTCAAAGCGGCGATCTACGACCGCCTTGCCGACAACGAAACTCTGGCGCAACTGCTCCAAGGCGACGACCAGAAGCAGGCCGATCGCCTGATGCGCAAGCTCCTTGCCTCGCTGGAAGGGCTCGGGCAGGCGCTTGCCGCATGATGCGGGTCCTGCACTCCTCCCTGCCATTCCCGACCGCAGCCTACCTTGCGCGCGTCGGACTGCCCGCACTGCCGCCGCCGACCGCGGACGGCCTGGCCGAGCTCGTGCAGGCTCAGGCGCGCTCGATCGCCTTCGAGAATCTTGACGTTCTGGCGGGGCTCCCGGTTCGTATCGATGCGGCGACCGTGCACCAGAAGATCCTCGGCGATGGCCGCGGCGGCTATTGCTTCGAACTCAATGCCCTGATGTCCGGCGCCCTCGACGCCGCCGGCTTCGACGTGCGCCCCGTGATGGCGCGTGTCACCTATGGCCGCACCGTGCCCGGGCCGTCCACGCACCAGGCACTGGTAGTGCGCTGCGACGAACAGGAATGGCTGGTGGACGTTGGCTTTGGCGGCCCGGGCCCCGAGCGCCCGCTGCCGCTGGTGGGAGGCAAGGTGCACACTGTCGGCGGCGCGCAGTTCCGCCTGATGCCCAGTTTCGGCGGAGACCTGCACCTGCAGCGCAAGATCGGTGGCGAGTGGTCCGGGCTGTTCCTCTTGTCGCTGGCCCAGACGCGCAGCACCGACATCCAGGCAGCCAACCACTTCGTCTCCTCGTGGAAACGCTCGCCATTCCGACACCGGCTGATGTGTGCACTGCCCCTCGCCGATGGCCTGCTCACCGTGCAGGGCACCGACCTTGTGCGCCTGGACCGCCAGATGACCGAAGTCGAGCGCCAGCCGCTGAACGACCCCCCCGGCCCCCCCCCCGCCCAGCGCGCCTCGCAGGCCAAACACGTGGACCCCGCCCCGGGGCAGCGCGCCAGGGGCACCCCCCCC
>JAIBEO010000071.1 GCA_019459185.1 Rhizobium sp.
CTTCAGCCGCGAAGCCTTTCGCGAAGGGCTTCGCGGCTGAAGCCGCTCCTACAGGAGGCGGGGAGTGCCGCAGGCCTACTGCTGGCAGTTCCGGCACCGGTACAGGCGGCGGCTGCCGAGTTCCTGGCGCACCACCACGTCGCCGCAGCGCGGGCAGGCTTCGCCCTCACGGTCGAAGACCTGGAAGCGGAAGCCGGTGGGCGTGTCGGTGAGGTAGTCGCTCTTCATGCCCGCGGCCGGCTCGATGCCGCGGGTGCGGTAGCTGGCGCGCGGCACGTCGAGCAGGGCCTTGGCCAGGCGCTTGCGCTCGGCCGCGCCGAGTTCCGACGGCCGCCGTTCCGGCGCGATGCCGGCCACGAACAGCACCTCCGAGCGCAGGTAGTTGCCCATGCCGGCCAGGAAGGCCTGGTCGAGCAGCAGCGCCACCAGTGAACGCCCGGCGAAGCGCGGCTCCTGCAGGCGTTTGGCCACGGCGGCGGCGGTGAGCGTGGCATCAAGCACGTCGGGGCCGAGCTTGGCCAGGAAGGGGTGCTGCGCCAGCTCGGCGGTTTTCCACATGGCCACGTCCGAGGCCGAATACAGCAGGACCGCGCGCTCGTCGGTTTCCAGCGCCACCCGCAGCGAGCGCGCGCCTTCGGCCGGTCGCTCGCCCGCCGCGGCGATTTTCCACACGCCGTAAAGCTGGTTGTGCGAATACAGGCTCAGGCCGTGGTCGAAGTGCGTGAGCAGGGCCTTGCCGTGCGGTTCGATGGCCGTGATCGTGCGGCCCACCAGGGTCTTCTGGTGGCGCCTGAGCTCGGGGAAGTGGAACCAGGCGGCAGTCAGGGGGCGGCCGACCACGGCCTCGGCGAGGCGGTCGGCGGCGCGGCGGATCTCGGGACCTTCGGGCATGGCGTCACTCTGGCGCGACGGCCGTGCAGGGCGCGTGTCGGTTCAGCGGCGGACCGGCGGTACCTGCTGCGGCTCGTGGTATTCGAAACCCAGCGTGCCGCCCTGCAGGCGCGCCACGCGGGCGCCCACCAGCACGGCCGGGCCGGGTTCTTCGAAGAACACCAGCTGCACCACTTCGGCCACGTCCAGCACGCAGCCTTCGGGCCGGAACAGGCCGCAGCCGCCTTCGGACAGGTCGACCACCTCGCCCAGCCAGGCATCGTCGCCGCGGATCACCATGACCCGGGCGGCGAAGGGGACGCGGGGCGCGAAGCGGTGCTCGCTCACGTCCGGTGGCTCAAAGCGACTTGGTCCGCCCGCCGTCCACCGGCAGGTTGACGCCGTTGACGTAGGCCGCGGCCGGCGAAGCCAGGAAGGCGATGGCCGCCGCCACCTCGGCCGGCTCGGCGAAACGCCCGGCCGGCACCGTGGCCAGCATGCCGCGGGCGATGTCTTCGGCCGGCTTGCCGGTGGCGGCCGCGCGCTCGGCCAGGATCTGGTCCAGGCGCTGGGTGCGGGTGTAGCCGGGCAGCACGTTGTTGACCGTGATGCCGAACGGCCCGAGCTCGGCCGACAGCGTCTTGGACCAGCTGGCCACCGCGCCGCGGATGGTGTTGGAGACGCCCAGGTTCGGGATGGGCTCCTTCACCGAGGTGGAAATCACGTTGACGATGCGGCCCCAGCCAGCCGCCTGCATGCCCGGCAGCACGGCCTGCACCAGCACCTGCCCGGCGAGCAGGTGCTGGCGGAACACGCTGGCGTAAGCCTCGGGCGCGGCAAGGTGGGCCGGGCCGCCCGGCGGGCCGGCGGTGTTGTTGAGCAACACGTGCACCGGGTGCGCGGCGCACAGGCCGGCCACGGCCACGCCCAGCGCGTCGGTGTCGGCGGCGTCGGCGGCGAGGAAACCGTGCCGCTGCGTCGCATGCACGCGCGGCAGCACCGCGGCCACTTCGGCCAGGCGACCGGCGCGGCGCGCCAGCACGGTCACGTCGGCGCCCATCGCCGCCAGCGCTTCGGCAGCGGCCAGGCCGATGCCTTCGGAGCCGCCGCACACCAGCGCGTGTTTGCCTTGCAGTGGGTAAGCCATTCGATCAGTTCCCCGGTTCCCGCCGCGCAAGGCGGTCGAGCATCAGCGCCGCGACCTCGCGGTCGCCCTCGCGCGTGCTGGCGGCCAGCGTGGCCGCGGCGCCCCGCACGTTGGCGGCGGGGTGGTTCTGGTTGAGCTTGAACTTCAGGTCCACCTGCTCCACCCGCAGCCGGAAACCGACGATGCCACGCAGCTGGGTCACGTGCGCCGGGTTGCCGGGTTCGTAGCGCCAGTCGCTGCCGACGGCGTCCTCGTGGCGCTGGCTCAGGTCGGCCACGACGGCGGCCAGGAAGCCGGGTTCCTCGTGGATTTCCAGCCGGCCGCGCAGGTGGGCGGTGGCGTAGTTCCAGGTCGGGACGCGGTTGTTTTCAAGCTTGTCCGGGTACCAGCCCGGCGAGACGTAGGCCTGCGGGCCGTGCACGATCACCAGCGCATTACCGCCGTGCCGCCACTGCGGGTTGGCGCGCGACCAGTGGCCGCGCAGCTCCACCGTTTCGCCGTCGCGGGCGTAGAGCACCGGCAGCGGGGTGGCGAAGGGCTGTTCGCCGTCGAACGTGACCAGGGTTGCGAAGGCGTCGCGGGCCAGCAGCCAGTCCAGCGCGGCGAGGTCGGTTTCGGCGAACGCGCCCGGACGGTACATGTTCAGTCGCGGCCGGTGAGCGGGTTCTTGAGCGGCTGGATCATGCGCTCGCGCAGGTCTTCGTCGTCCTCGCCGCGCGGCGGCTCCAGCTCCTCGAGGTCCAGGCCCCAGGCCTCGGCGTCGTCGGCGTCCATGCCGTCGAGCGAGCGGAATTCGGCGTCCATCAGCGCGGCGCGGGCCACGTCCTCGCTTTCGTAGATGTTGATGCGGCCGTCGCAGTCGAAGACCTCGGCCACGCCACTGTCGAGCACGCGCAGGCGCGACCAGACCAGCATGCGGGGCAGGGCGGCCAGCCACCATTGGTCGTTGTCGTGTGGGTTTTCGTCGCTCATGGTGTCGTCCTCATTGCAGGCCGATCAGCACCAGCAGGCCGGCGGTGCCGACCAGGGTGAGCCAGCCGCTGCCGGCGGTGATGCCGCCGAAGAAATCCAGGGAAGGGTCGCGGGCGGCGCGGTGTTTCCAGCGCATCAGCCACCAACTGTAACCCCAGCCGCCGTCCTCGGTGCCGGGCGCGAAGGCGATGCCCTTGTCGAGCTGGTGCCGG
Organism: Rhizobium sp.; assembly: GCA_019459185.1. Classification (GTDB taxonomy): domain Bacteria; phylum Pseudomonadota; class Gammaproteobacteria; order Xanthomonadales; family Xanthomonadaceae; genus Arenimonas. Next base: position 3,202 of record JAIBEO010000071.1, read on the forward strand.
AAGGCCAGCACGCGGAAGCCGAAGTGGGCCGGCCCGGCCGAACCGGCCAGGCCCAGGAACAGGAAGATCAGCAGTGAACCGGCGCCCGTCTGCATCGCCGGTTCAGAATGTCGCCAGGCCCGGCGCGCGCGGGTAGGGAATGGCGTCGCGGATGTTGGCCAGGCCGCAGGTGTAGACCACCAGGCGCTCGAAGCCCAGGCCGAAGCCGGCGTGCGGCACGGTGCCGTAACGGCGGAAGTCGCGGTACCACTGGTAGTGCGCCGGGTCGAGGCCGAACTGCGCCATGCGCTGGTCCAGTACGTCCAGGCGCTCCTCGCGCTGGCTGCCGCCGATGATCTCGCCGATGCCCGGGGCCAGCACGTCCATCGCCGCGACGGTCTTGCCGTCGTCGTTGAGGCGCATGTAGAAGGCCTTGATCTGCTCGGGGTAGTTCATCACCACCACCGGGCGGCCCACGTGCACCTCGGTGAGCCAGCGCTCGTGCTCGGTCTGCAGGTCCAGGCCCCATTCGACCGGGTAGTCGAACTTGTGGCCGGACTTCTGCAGCAGCGACACCGCCTCGGTGTAGTCGATGCGCTCGAAGGGCGCGTCGATGAATGCCTGCAGGCGGGTGATGGCGTCGTTCTGCACGCGCTCGGCGATGAAGGCCATGTCGTCGCCGCGTTCCTCCAGCACCGCCTTGAACAGGTACTTGAGGAAAGCTTCGGCGAGGTTGGCGTCGTCGTCGAGGTCGGCGAAGGCGATTTCCGGCTCGATCATCCAGAACTCGGCCAGGTGGCGCGTGGTGTGCGAGTTCTCGGCGCGGAAGGTCGGGCCGAAGGTGTAGACCTTGCTCAGCGCCAGGCAGTAGGCCTCGACGTTGAGCTGGCCCGACACGGTGAGGAAGGTTTCCTTGCCGAAGAAGTCCTGGGAGAAGTCCACGTTGCCCTTGGCGTCGCGCGGCAGGCGCTGCATGTCCAGGGTGGAGACGCGGAACATCTGGCCCGCGCCCTCGGCGTCGGAGGTGGTGATGATCGGCGTGCTGATCCAGTAGAAACCCTGCTCGTGGAAGAAGCGGTGCACGGCCTGGGCCAGGCAGTGGCGGATGCGGGTGACCGCGCCGAACAGGTTGGTGCGCGGGCGCAGGTGCGCCACTTCGCGCAGGAATTCGAGCGAATGCGCCTTGGGCTGGATCGGGTAGGTTTCCGGGTCGTCCACCCAGCCGCTGACCTCGATGGCCGTGGCCTGCAGCTCGAAGCCCTGGCCCTGGCCCTGCGAGGGCACCAGGGTGCCGGTGGCGACGACGGCGCAGCCGGCGGTGAGGCGCTTGACCTCTTCCTCGTAGTTGCCGAGCGTGGCCGGGGCCACCACCTGGATCGGGGCGAAGCAGGAGCCGTCGCTGACGTTGACGAAGCTCAGCCCGGCCTTGGAATCGCGCCGGGTGCGCACCCAGCCGCGGACCGTGACTTCCTTGCCCGGGGCGACCGAGCCCGAGAGCGCCTGCTGCACGCTGACCACTGCCATGCCTTGAATCCCTGCCCGGACGGGCCAATCTGGTGAAGACGGCAAGGATACCCGCAGGCGCGCGTCCGCGCAGCGCCGATATACTGTCCTCCCGCCAGCCCCCGACTAAGCACGGACCCCGCCATGGCCATCACGCTCACCCCCGCCGCCGCCGACCGCATCCGCAGCTACCTGGCCGAAACGCCGGGCGGCATCGGCCTGCGCTTCGGGGTGCGCAAGTCCGGCTGCACCGGCTTCGCCTACGTGGTGGACATCGCCACCGCCCCGGGCCCCGACGACACCGTGTCCGAGACCGACGGCGTGGCGGTGCGGGTGGACGCTTTCAGCCTGCCGCAGGTGGACGGCACCGAGATCGACTTCGTCAGCCAGGGCCTGAACCAGCAGTTCGTGTTCCGGAACCCGAAGGTTTCGGCCGAGTGCGGCTGCGGCGAATCCTTCTCCACGTCCGCCGACCAGGCCGCCTGAGGCCGGGGCCCGCCACGGCGCGGGCCTATGTGCGCAAGCGCACCGAATTGCCCGGGAGGGCTGGCTAGATTGGGTCCAGGTTGCTGGCCCAGCGCCTCTGCATGGCCCGCCGCGAGCCGCAGTCCATGCCTATCCCAGGGAGTGCGCCATGAGCGTTTCCACCATCCTTCTCGTCATCCTCGTACTCGTCCTGCTGGGCACCATCCCGACCTGGCCGCACAGCCGGAACTGGGGTTACGGCCCGAGCAGCATGGTCGGCGTCATCCTCCTGATCCTCGTGGTGCTGTGGTTGCTCGGCAAGATCTGATCCGTTCCGGCAGGGGAAGGCGTCTCTCTCCGCCTTCCTGACCAGGTCCCGCCTGGGTCAAGGACGAACCGGGCGGGGCCGCCGCTGGATATGGCCGGCAAGGCCCCCCCACCCCCGACATCGAGGTCTGCATGGACAAGCCAAAGGATCCACCGGACACGCCCGCGCCGGTGGGCGATGGTGGCTACCGCTCCCGCAGCGGGGCCGCGGGTTTCTTCGTTGCCCTGAAGTCGTTGATCTGGCCGGAGGATGGGGCTGCCCGGGGCCCGGAGGAGGCGCCGCCGCCGGTTCCTGGCCTGCAGATGCTGCCGGGCATGCCGCGCCGCGCCGCGACCCAGCACGCGGTGCCGCCACCGCCGGTCGATGCAAGCACGGCCGAGTCCCACCCCTTGCGCAGGCCCGCCGGTTCCGCCGGCCGCTGGAAGAAGCAACTGGCCGACGCCAAGCAGGCCTGGCCCCTGCTCGGCATTGACGAGCTGGTGGCCACCGACGGCCACGTGCAGAAGCTGGCGGGCCTGGTCCAGGAGCGCTACGGCCTGGCGCACGACGTCGCCGAGCAGCAGGTGCTGCGTTTCCTCGGAATGCCGGACCAATCCGGGTCCCCCTAGGGTGCCGCCTGGAGCGGCCTTGCCGCTGTGTTCGATAGCGCACCGACCGGCGCCCGGCGCTGGCCTAGGGTGGGGTTCCAACCCGAGGACACACCCATGAAACTGCGCACGCGCCTGCCCCTGCTGTTCCTACTGCTGGCCAGCAGTCTTTCCCTGAGCGCCTGCAACACCATCCGCGGCATCGGCGAGGACACCGAGAAGGCCGGCGAGGTGATCCAGGAAGAAGCCGAGGACGCCAGCGACGAACTCAAGGACGACGGCACCGCCGCCCAGGGCGGCTAGGCTCCGCCTGAAATTCCTTGTGGCTCAGTGCCTTGCGCCTGGCGCAAGGCATCTGGCATAATGCGCGGCTCCCGATCCCCGGGAGCCCTTGCTCCACGGCCTCGCGCCGGGGGCTGCCAGGCCGAATAAGCGGCCGCATCCACAAGGAACATCCAATGCGTCACTATGAAATCGTGTTCATGGTCCATCCGGACCAGAGCGAGCAGGTGCCGGCCATGATCGAGCGCTACAAGGCGCTGATCGAAGGCGACAACGGCAAGATCCACCGTCTCGAGGACTGGGGCCGCCGCCAGCTGGCCTACGCCATCGACAACCTCGTCAAGGCCCACTACGTGCTCATGAACATCGAGTGCGGCAAGGCCGTGCTGACCGAGCTCGTCGACGGCTTCCGCTTCAACGACGCGGTCCTGCGCCACATGGTCATCGCCCGCGAAGAGGCCGTCACCGAGCAGTCCCTGATCATGAAGAGCAAGGACGAGAAGGGCGAGCGCCGCCCGCGCCGCGACGATGACGAGAACGCGATCGGCACCGACGCCGACGCCGCCTGAGCCAGGACCAGGAGACCGACATGAGCAAGTTTTTCCGCCGCCGCAAGTTCTGCAAGTTCACGGCCGAGGGCGTCAAGGAGATCGACTACAAGGATCTCAACACCCTGCGCCAGTACCTGACCGAGAACGGCAAGATCGTCCCGAGCCGCATCACTGGCACCAAGTCGAAGTACCAGCGCCAGCTGCAGACCGCGATCAAGCGCGCCCGCGAACTGGCCCTGATCCCGTACACCGACAACCACCAGAACTGATCCTGACGGACAGCCACAGTTGCGGGGCCGCGCGCCCCGCTAACGTTACGGAGTAAATGAAATGGAACTGATCCTCCTGCAGAAGGTCGTCAACCTCGGCGGCCTGGGCGACAAGGTCAAGGTCAAGCCGGGCTACGGCCGCAACTTCCTGATCCCCTATGGCAAGGCCGTGCCGGCCACCGCCGACAACGTGGCCGCGTTCGAGGCCAAGCGCGCCGAGTACGAAGCCAAGGCCAACGCCGTGCACGCCGAAGCCGAAGCCCGCAAGGCCAAGCTCGAAGGCGCCACCGTCACCATCGCCGCCAACGCTTCCACCGAAGGCAAGCTGTTCGGTTCGGTCGGCCCGCGCGACATCGCCGAGGCCTTCACCGCCGCCGGCTTCCCGCTCGAGAAGAACGAAGTGGTGCTGGGCGAAGGCCCGCTGCGCCGCACCGGCGAGTTCGAAATCGAAGTGCGCCTGCACGCCGACGTCCACACCAGCGTCAAGGTGCTGGTCGAAGCCGAAGCCTGATCGCCCCCGCGACCGGGTTTCCCGCGAAGGCCGCCGCGAGGCGGCCTTCGTGTTTCCGGGGCGCGGGCTGGCCGAGCGCGCGGCCGCGGGGCGTTGTTTTCCCTGTGGCACCCCGCCACACAGGAGAACGGCCATGAAACCACTTGCCCGCCTGCTGGTTGTGCTCGCCCTGGGCGCAGCCTTCGCCACCGCCAGCGCATCCACCACTGTGCGCAAGCCGGCCACGTCGCCCGCCGCCACCCAGGGTGTGGAGCCCGACGAGATCGACGCCCGCCAGCGTGCCGAGGACCCGCCGCCGCGCCCGGCCCGGGTCGCCCCGGCGGCCCGCAAGCCGCCGGTCGCGACGGTGCCGACCCCGGGCCGCTTCGCGCCGGCCACCGACCCGGACGGCAACCCCCAGGCCTACGAGACCGCCGACTGCAGCACCGAGACCAAGACCATCACCTGCTGCACCAACAACGGCGAGGGCGGCAGCTGCAACCTGTTCATCCTGCTGTGCGAGGAGCAGGGCGGCACCGGCAAGGGCGACGCCGGCGACGCGATCTGCGTGCAGTAAGCCCGCCCGGCCACGCGTGGCACGACGGGGGCGCTGCGGCGCCCCCCGTTGTTTCAAGGGGCGGCTGGCGTCTCGGCGGGTGAGATTCCCACCGGTTATACACAGGCTTATGCCTAACGCACGGGGCAGGGGATGGCTACGATGACCGACCCGAGTCCCATTCACCGGCGCCAGGCGCCATCAGAACCAGGCGACCATGTCCGCACGCCCCGAATCGCAACGCACCGAAGCCCGCATCGACGCCCTGCGCGTCCCGCCGCAGTCCGTGGAGGCCGAACAGGCCGTCATCGGCGGCCTGATGCTGGCGCCCGATTCGCTCGACCGCGTCGGCGACTTCCTGACCGAACACGACTTCTACCGCCGCGACCACCGGCTGATCTACCGCGCCATCCGCGACCTGAGCGAGAAGAACAAACCCTTCGACGCCGTCACCCTGGGCGAGTGGTTCGAGGCCAACGGCCTGTCCGAACAGATCGGCGGCACCGGCTACCTGATTGAACTGGCGTCGAGCACGCCTTCGGCCGCCAACATCAAGGCCTACGCCGAGATCGTGCGCGAGAAGGCCGTGCTGCGGCAGCTGATCGAGGCCGGCACCGAAATCGTCAACGACGGTTTCCAGCCCGAGGGCCGCGACAGCCAGGAGGTGCTGTCGGCCGCCGAGCAGCGCGTGTTCAAGATCGCCGAGCAGGGCCGCCGCGGCCGCGCCGACTTCGTGTCGCTGCGCGACGCCATGAAGGACGCCTTCCAGATCCTGCAGGAGCGCTACGAGAACCAGGGCAACGTCACCGGCCTGCCCACCGGCTTCACCGACCTTGACGAGATGACCGCCGGCCTGCAGCCGTCCGACCTGATCATCCTGGCGGCGCGTCCGGCGATGGGGAAATGCCTGGCGGCCGATTCGGAGATCGTGCTGGCCGACGGCTCGGTCGCTACCATCGAGTCGATCTGCGCCCGGCGAGAGGCCGAACTGGCCACCCTGGGCGACGACTTCCGGCTGGCCTGGACCCAGCCTTCCGACTTCGTCGACGACGGCTGCAAGCCCACGTTCGAGGTCACCACGCGGCTAGGGCGCCGGGTCGAGGCCACGGCCCCGCACCCCTTCCTCACGCTCGAAGGCTGGAAGCCGCTGCTGGAGTTGCAGGAAGGCGATTACGTCGCCGTGCCCCGCGTACTCCCGGTGTTCGGCGACCGGCCGATGCGCGAATGCGAACTGACGCTGCTGGCCTATCTGGTCGGTGACGGTGGGCTGACCGGCAGCCAGCCGCGCTTCACCAATGGCAACCCGGAAATCGCCGCCGACTTCGTGGCCGCGGTGGCAGCCTTCGGTGGCGTGGAAGCCAAGCCCGTTGCTCCGTCCGGAAGGACGCAAAGCTGGGCTGTTTCCGCCGACGCGGAAGCCGTCGCCGGCCGGCGCGAAGCCTTCGGCGCCGCCATGGACCGGGCGCTCTCCGCCCACGGCGCACCCGCGCGTGCCGTGGCGGCGGCCATCGGCGTGAGCCCGGCGTCGCTGACCCACTGGCGCCAGGGCCGCACTGTTCCCGACGCCGCCACCGCGCGGCGCCTGTGCGAGGTCCTGGCCATCGAACCCACCGCGCTGTTCGAAGCCGGCGGGGCCTCCGCCCGTCGCAACACGCCCAACCCGGTGACCCTCTGGTTGCGAGAACTCGGCCTGATGGGCAAGGGAGCCGGCGAAAAGAGCCTGCCGGCGCCGGTGTTCACGTTGCCCCGGGCCCAGTTGGCGCATTTCCTCAACCGGCTCTTCGCCACCGACGGCTGGGCCACCGTGCTGGCCTCGGGGCAGGCGCAGGTGGGGTATGCCTCGGTGTCCGAGCGCCTGGGTCGGCAGGTCCAGCACCTGCTGCTGCGCTTCGGCATCGTCGCCAAGCTTCGCCAGCGCTGGGTCAAGTATCGCGAGACCCGCCGTCCGGCCTGGCAACTCGACATCACTGACGCGGACTCGATCAGGCGCTTCTGCGCCGTCATCGGCATCCATGGCAAGCAGGCGGCGGTGGACGCGGTCGGCAAGGCGCTGGCCGGGCGCCTTGCCCATACGAACGTGGACCTGGTGCCTGCCGGAGTGTGGCCGCTCATCGAGCAGGCCAAGGCCGGCATGAGCTGGGCCGAGCTGGCCCGCCGCTGCGGCTTCAGTGAATCGAACCTGCACGCGGGAAAGCGCGCGCTGTCGCGCCAGCGGCTGGCCCGGATTGCGATGGTGCTGGGCGACGCGCGGCTGTCCGCGCTGGCGTCGGGCGACGTGGTCTGGGACCGCATCGAATCCATCCGCGCGACCGGGGTGCGGCAGGTCTACGACCTCACCGTGCCCGGCACCCACAACTTCGTGGCGAACGACGTCTGCGTGCACAACACCACGCTCGCGCTGAACATCGCCGAGTACGGCGCCATCAAGACCAAGAAGGCCGTCGCCGTCTACTCGATGGAAATGTCGTCCTCGCAGCTGGCCTTCCGGTTGATATCCTCCATCGGCCGCGTAAACGCCACCCGCCTGCGCACCGGCCAGCTCGAGGACGAAGACTGGTCGCGCGTGAACATGGCGATCAAGATGCTTTCGGACGTGAAGGTCTTCATCGACGACACACCGGCGCTGTCGCCCGACGTGCTGCGTTCCAAGGCCCGTCGCATCAAGCGCGAGCACGACCTGGGCCTGATCGTCATCGACTACCTGCAGCTGATGCAGGTGCCCGGCACCGGCGAAAACCGCGCCACCGAAATCTCCGAAATCTCGCGCTCGCTCAAGGCCCTGGCCAAGGAGCTGAACGTGCCGGTGATCGCACTGTCCCAGCTCAACCGCGGCCTGGAATCGCGCACCGACAAGCGCCCGGTCATGGCCGACCTGCGCGAATCCGGCGCCATCGAGCAGGACGCCGACATCATCATGTTCATCTACCGCGACGAGTACTACCACAAGGATTCGCCCGACAAGGGCCTGGCCGAAGTGATCATCGGCAAACAGCGTTCCGGCCCCACCGGCACCATCAAGCTCAAGTTCTTCGGCGAATACACCCGCTTCGACAACCTGGCCCGCGACAGCGTCGGCAGCTTCGAGTAAGCCGGCGCGGCGCGGGCTAGAATCCCGGCATGACCGACACCGCGCGCCCCACCCGCATCCGCGTCGACCTCGACGCGCTGAGCCACAACCTGCGCGCCCTGCGGGCCCACGCCGGGGTGCCGGTGATGGGCATCGTCAAGGCCAATGCCTACGGCCACGGCCTGGTACCGGTGGCCCGGCACCTGCAGGCGCAGGGCGTCGAACAGCTGGGCGTGGCCTTCCTGGAAGAAGGCATCGCGCTGCGCCAGGCCGGCGTGCACCTGCCCATCCTGGTGATGGGCGGCATCTTCGGGCCGCAGGCGGCGGCGCTGATCGCCCACGACCTCGAGATCACCGTGTCCTCGCTCGACAAGCTGCGCCAGGTCGAGGCCGCGGCCGAGGCGCTTGGCCGCCCGGCCACCGTGCACCTGAAAATCGATACCGGCATGGAGCGCATCGGCGTGCACAGCTACCACGCCGGGCCTTTCATCGAGGCGGCGGTGGCGTCGCGCTGGTGCCGGGTCAAGGGCGTGTATTCGCACCTGTCCTGCGCCGACGAACCCGAATCGCCGATGACGGCGCGGCAGCTGGAGCGCTTCCTGGAAGCCTGCGCGCAATTCGAACGCATCGGCGCGCCGATGCCGCTGCGGCACCTGGCCAATTCCGGCGGCGTGCTGCATTTCCCGGGCACCCACCTCGACATGGTGCGCCCCGGCATCGCGCTCTACGGCGTGCTGCCCGACCCGGCCTCGCGGCCCACGGTGGCGCTGCGGCCGGCGCTGTCGCTGGTCTCGCAGGTGGTGTACTTCAAGGTGGTGCCGGCCGGGCAGCCGGTGAGCTACGGCGCCACCTGGGCGCCTGCCACCGACACCCGCGTGGTGACGGTGCCGATCGGCTACGGCGACGGTTTCCCGCGCGCGCTGTCCTCGCGCGGCGAGGTGCTCGTCCGCGGCCAGCGCCACCCCATCGTCGGGCGCATCTGCATGGACCAGTTCATGGTGGACATCGGCCCGGCCGGCACCGCCTACAACGAAGACGAGGTGGTGCTCATCGGCCACCAGGGCGGCCGCGGCATCCGCTGCGAGGACGTGGCGCTGGCGGCGGGCACCATTCCCTACGAAATCCTGGTGGGCCTCAACGGCCGCATCCCGCGCGAATACGTGGGCGGCGTGGGCTGAGCCGGCCGCCTTTGGCGTTTCCTGCACGTCCGCGGCGCCAGACTGCCGCGATGCACGCCTCCTTGCGCCACCTCGTGCTCGTGCTCGGCGACCAGCTCGACCGCGGCTCGGCCGTGTTCGACGATTTCGACCCGGCCACCGACGTGGTCTGGATGGCGGAAGTGGCACACGAAGCCACCCAGGTCTGGTCCACCCAGCCGCGCATCGCCGTGTTCCTGGCCGCCATGCGCGCCTTCCGCGACGAATTGCGGGCCCGCGGCTGGACCGTGCACTACCGCGCCCTCGGCGAGCACGAACACCCCACGCTCGAAGCCGCCCTGGCCGCCGACCTGGCGGTGCTGCGCCCGGCCAGGGTGCTGGCGGTGCAACCCGGCGAATGGCGGCTCGCGCAGTCCCTGCCAGCCACCTGCCGCGACGCCGGCGTGGCCTGGGCGGAACGCCCGGACCGGCACTTCTACCGCGACGCCGACGGCTTCGCCGCCTGGGCCGGCAAGCGCCGCGAGTTCCGCCTCGAACTGTTCTACCGCTGGCTGCGCAAGCGCGAGGGCGTGCTGATGGACGGCAAGGCGCCGGTCGGCGGCCAGTGGAATTTCGACGCCGCCAACCGCGGCAGCTTCGACCGCCGCGGCCCGGGCCTGCGGCCGGCGCCGCGCGCCTTCCCGCCTGGCCCGCGCACGCGCGGCGTGCTGGAGCTCGTGGCCACGCGCTTCGCCAGCCACCCGGGCCGCCTCGACGGCTTCGACTGGCCGCTGGACCCCGCCCAGGCCCGCGACGCGCTCGACGACTTCATCGCCAACCGCCTGCCGCTGTTCGGCCGCTACCAGGACGCGATGTGGGAAGGCGAGCCCTGGCTCTACCACTCGCGCCTGTCCGCCGCGATGAACCTCAAGCTGATCGGCCCGCGCGAGGTGGTGCAGGCCGCCGTGCGCGCCTGGGAGCAGGGCCATGCACCGATCGAAGCCGTGGAGGGTTTCGTGCGCCAGGTGCTGGGCTGGCGCGAATTCGTGGGGGCGGGGCGTGGGGGGGG
>JAIBEO010000076.1 GCA_019459185.1 Rhizobium sp.
CTTCACGTAGTCGGCGTGGCCCGGGCAGTCCACGTGCGCGTAGTGACGGGTCGGCGACTCGTACTCCACGTGCGCCGTCGAAATCGTGATGCCGCGAGCCTTCTCTTCCGGCGCCGCGTCGATCGCGTCGTAAGCCTTGAACTCGCCACCGAAACGCTCCGCGCCAACCTTCGTCAGCGCCGCCGTCAGCGTCGTCTTGCCGTGGTCAACGTGACCGATGGTGCCCACGTTCACGTGCGGCTTCTTGCGCTCGAACTTTTCCTTGGACATTAGCGTTTACCCGGTGGAGTCAAGGTTTGTCTGCGTCCGGACCCGCGCGGTGCGGGACCGGGGTGGTGGTGCTCATGACTGGAATCGAACCAGCGACCTCTTCCTTACCAAGGAAGTGCTCTACCGACTGAGCTACATGAGCGAATCTTGGGTCTTGCGGTGGAACTTCAATCCAATGGAGCGGGAGACGGGAATCGAACCCGCATGATCAGCTTGGAAGGCTGAGGTTCTACCATTGAACTACTCCCGCCCTGCTGGACCGATGCCGACTGGTCCTGCCGAGCTGGTGGAGGGAGGTGGATTCGAACCACCGAAGGCGTGAGCCAGCAGATTTACAGTCTGCCCCCGTTGGCCGCTTGGGTATCCCTCCGTCAGGGAGCCCGTAATTTTCACGGCACCCGCCCTAATTGTCAACGCCTTCCGGACAATATTTTCCCCTGGGCTCAGACGTTGAAGCGGAAATGCAGCACGTCGCCTTCCTGGACCAGGTATTCCTTGCCTTCCAGGCGCAGCCGCCCGGCGTCGCGGGCGCCGGCTTCGCCCTTGTACTTGATGAAATCGTCGAAGGCGATGGTTTCGGCGCGGATGAAGCCCTTCTCGAAGTCGGTGTGGATCACGGCCGCAGCCTGGGGCGCCGTCGCGCCCTTGTGGACCTGCCAGGCCCGGACTTCCTTCACGCCGGCCGTGAAGTAGGTCTGCATGCCCAGCAGGGCGTAGCCGGCGCGGATGACACGGTTCAGGCCCGGCTCGTCCAGGCCCATGGTGGCCAGGAACTCGGCCCGGTCGGCGTCCTCGAGCTGGGCCAGCTCCTCCTCGATGGCGGCGCAGACCGGCACAACCTGGGCGCCCTCCTTCACCGCCCGGGCCCGGACGGCTTCCAGGTGCGGGTTGTTCCCGAAGCCGTCCTCGAGCACGTTGGCCACGTACATGACCGGCTTGAGGGTCAGCAGGAACAGGTCGCGGACGACCGCCTTGTCCTCGGCCGACAGGCCCAGGGCCCGGGCCGGGGTGCCGTCGTCGAGGCCGGCGCGCAGGCGCGCCAGGACCTCCTTGCGGGCGATGGCGTCCTTGTTGCCGGTCTTGGCCTCGCGCTCGGCGCGATTGAGGGCCTTCTCGACCGAATCGAGGTCGGCCAGGGCCAGCTCGGTGTCGATGGTCTCGATGTCCGAGATCGGATCGACCTTTCCGGCCACGTGCACGATATCGGTGTGCTCGAAGCAGCGCACGACGTGCGCGATGGCGTCCACTTCGCGGATGTGCGCCAGGAACTTGTTGCCCAGCCCCTCGCCCTTGGAAGCGCCGGCGACCAGGCCGGCGATGTCCACGAACTCGAACGAGGTCGGGATCGTCCTCTGCGGCTTGACGATCTCGGCCAGCTGGTTCAGCCGCGGATCCGGCACCGGCACCACGCCCGTGTTGGGCTCGATGGTGCAGAACGGGAAGTTGGCGGCGGCGATGCCGGCCTTGGTCAGCGCGTTGAACAGGGTGGACTTGCCGACGTTGGGCAGGCCGACGATGCCGCATTTGATACCCATGGTGGGGTCTTCTTCCTCAGGATTTGGGGGTGTGCAGGCGCTTCATCGCCTCGGGGAACTCGCCGGCGACCGCCAGCGGCAGCACCGCCAGGGCGTCGTCGATGGCCCGCAGGATGGCGGCCTCGTCGTCCTTCCCGGGCCGGCCAAGCACCCAGGGGGTGACCTTGTCCTTGTGGCCGGGGTGGCCGATGCCGATGCGCAAGCGGTGGAACTTGCCGTGCCCCAGGTGCTGGATGGTGTCGCGCAGGCCGTTCTGGCCGCCATGGCCGCCATCGAACTTCAGGCGGGCCACGCCGGGCGCCAGGTCGAGCTCGTCATGGGCCAGCAGGGCCTGTTCGGGCTCGATCTTCCAGTAGCGCAGCGCCGCCGCGACCGATCGCCCCGAGGCATTCATGTAGGTGGCCGGACGCAGAAGCCACAGGGTCTGGCCCGCCAGTTCGATCTTGGCGGTCTCGCCGTGCAGCCTGGATTCCAGGCCGAAGCGCGCACCGGCCTTTTCGGCCAGGGCGTCAAGAAACCAGAACCCGGCGTTGTGCCGGGTTCGGGCGTGTTCGGCACCGGGATTGCCCAGGCCGACGATGAGACGGAGCGCAGCCACGTCGGAAGATTTCGGTCGCGGGCCCCCCCCGGGGCGGGGGGGGGGGGCGGGGTTGGGTTTATTTGGGGGGGGGGGGGGGGGGGGGGGGG
>JAIBEO010000191.1 GCA_019459185.1 Rhizobium sp.
TTTTTGTGGGGGGGGGGGGGCGCGCGGGGCTCCCCACCGCGCCGGTACAGACGGAACGGCATGCCCCTCGCTTATGATTCGCGGATCGAGTCGCGCGGGTCACCCATGAGCCAGAACATCGCCTTCGTTTTCCCCGGCCAGGGCTCCCAGTCCCTGGGCATGCTGGCCGAACTCGCCGCGGTGCATCCGCAGGTGCAGGCCACGTTCGCCGAGGCCTCCGAAGGCGCCGGCGTCGACCTCTGGTCGCTGTCACAGCAGGGCCCGGAAGACCAGCTCAACCAGACCGAATTCACCCAGCCGGCGCTGCTGGCCGCGGGCGTCGCCGTGTGGCGCGCCTGGCAGGCGCAGGGCGGCGCGGCGCCGTCGCTGCTGGCCGGCCACAGCTTGGGCGAATATGCGGCCCTGGTGGCCGCCGGCGCGATCACGCTGGCCGACGGCGCCCGCCTGGTGCGCGAGCGCGGCCGCCTGATGCAGCTCGCGGTGCCTGCCGGAACCGGCGCCATGGCCGCCGTGCTGGGCGCCGAAGACGCACTGGTGGCGGAGGTCTGCGAAGCCGTGTCGGGCGACGACGTGGTGGTGCCGGCGAACTACAACTCGCCGGGCCAGGTCGTCATCGGCGGCAGCGCCGCCGCGGTGGACCGCGCGCTCGCCGAACTCGCGGCGCGCGGCGTGCGCAAGGCGGTCAAGCTCGCGGTCTCGGTGCCTTCGCACACGCCGCTGATGCGCGAAGCCGCCAACCGCCTGGCCGAAGTAATGGCCGGCCTGTCCTGGAACGAGCCCTCCATCCCGGTGGTGCAGAACGTCGACGGCGAAGTGCACGCCGGCGTGCAGGCCATCCGCGACGCTCTGGTGCGCCAGCTCTACCTGCCGGTGCGCTGGACCGACTGCGTGCAGGCCCTGGCCACACGCGGCGCCACCCATGTCGTCGAATGCGGCCCGGGCAAGGTGCTCACCGGCCTGGCCAAGCGCATCGACAAATCCCTCGACGCCCGCGCCATCGGCACCCCCGCCGACTTCGACGCGGCCTTGGTCGAGTGGAAGAACTGATTTTTCAACGCGGATAAGAGCGGATGGAAGCGGATAAATGCGAATAGGGCAATTTGATTTGTAGATCCGCCTCTATCCGTCTTGATCCGATCTGATCCGCGTTCGAAACAGTAGTCTGGAGAATCGAAGATGTCTGATGTGCTGAAGGGTGAAGTAGCGCTGGTGACGGGTGCGAGCCGGGGCATTGGCGCGGCGATTGCCGCCGAGCTGGCCGCCATGGGCGCGACGGTGATCGGCACCGCCACCACCGAAGCTGGCGCCGCCGCCATCGGCGAGCGGCTGGCCGCCAGCGGTGGCGCCGGGCGCAAGCTCGACGTGGCCAGCAGCGAGGAAGTCGAGGCGGTCATCGAGGAAATCGGCAAGGCCTTCGGCCCGGTCTCCATCCTGGTCAACAACGCCGGCATCACCCGCGACAACCTGCTGATGCGCATGAAGGACGAGGACTGGCAGGCCATCCTCGACACCAACCTCAGCTCGGTATTCCGCACCTGCAAGGCCGTGATGCGCGGCATGATGAAGGCGCGAAAGGGCCGCATCATCAACATCGCCTCGGTCATCGGCGTCACCGGCAACGCGGGCCAGTCGAACTACGCCGCCGCCAAGGCCGGCATCATCGCCTTCAGCAAGTCGCTGGCGAAGGAGATCGGCAGCCGCGGCGTCACCGTCAATGTGGTTGCGCCCGGTTTCATCCAGACCGACATGACCAAGGACCTGCCGGAGGCCTCGCGCGAGGCCCTGGTGGGCCAGATCGCCCTCGGCCGCCTTGGCGAGCCGGCCGACATCGCGCATGCGGTGGCCTTCCTGGCCAGCCCGGCGGCGGCCTACGTCACCGGCGAAACCCTGCACGTCAACGGTGGCATGTACATGCCCTAAGTCCTTGCCTGGGCAGGATTTGCGATAGAATCCCCCGCCCGAACCCAGGCCGCGGCGCGTCCGGCGCCCGCCGCGGCCGGCATTTGATTACAATGCGCCCGAAAACACCCCTCCGGGAGGAGACAGATCCATGAGCAGCATCGAAGAACGCGTCAAGAAAATCGTCATCGAGCAGTTGGGCGTCAAGGAAGAGGAAGTCACCGTGAACGCCTCGTTCGTGGACGACCTCGGCGCCGACTCCCTGGACACCGTCGAGCTGGTCATGGCCCTCGAGGAAGAGTTCGAGTGCGAGATCCCGGACGAAGAGGCCGAGAAAATCACCTCGGTCCAGCAGGCCATCGATTACATCAAGGCCCACGTCAAGGCCTGATCGCCTGGCGGTTCCAACGGCGGGGCCGCGCTTGCGCGGCCCTGCGCGTTTGCGGCATCCGGCCCAAGCTTTGGCTCGTGCGCCGGCGCATGCGCGGCTCTGCCGCGCACCCTGAATCCATAGCGGAGTTTCGCCATGAGTCATCGTCGCGTCGTCGTCACCGGCATGGGCATCGTCTCGCCCATCGGCAATAGCCTCTCCGCCGCCTGGGACAGCATTCAGGCCGGCCGCAGCGGCATCGGCCCGATCACCCATTTCGACCCCTCCGCGTATGCCACCCGCATCGCCGGCGAGGTGCGTGATTTCGACGCCAAGTCCTTCCTGCCGCCGAAGGACGTCAAGAAGATGGACACCTTCATCCACTACGGCCTCGCCGCCTGCTTTCAGGCGATCGACGACGCCGGGCTGGAGATCACCGACGCAAACGCCGAGCGCATCGGCGCGCTCATCGGTGCCGGCATCGGCGGCGTGCGCGGCATCGAGGAAACCGCCATCGCCCTGCACGAAGGCGGCCCGCGCAAGGTCTCGCCCTTCTACGTGCCCAGCACCATCATCAACATGCTGCCGGGCCAGCTGACGATCATGAAGGGCATCAAGGGCCCGAATTTCTCGGCGGTCTCGGCCTGCGCCACCTCGAACCATTCCATCGGCATCGCCATGCGCATGATCCAGTACGGCGACGCCGACATCATGGTCGCCGGCGGCGCCGAGCACGGCTGCACGCCCACCTCGGTCGGCGGCTTCTGCTCGATGAAGGCCATGTCCACCCGCAACGACGACCCGACCCGCGCCTCCCGCCCCTGGGACAAGGACCGCGACGGCTTCGTGCTGGGCGACGGCGCCGGCATCCTGATCCTCGAGGAATACGAACACGCCAAGGCGCGCGGCGCCCGCATCTACTGCGAGCTGGCCGGCTTCGGCGCCAGCTCCGACGCCTTCCACATGACCGCTCCGAGCGAAAACGGCGAGGGCGCCGCGCGCTGCATGCGCATGGCCATGAAGGACGCCGGCATCAACGCCGACCAGGTCGGCTACCTCAACGCGCACGGCACCTCCACGCCGCTGGGCGACCTGGGCGAGACGATGGCGATCAAGGCCGCCTTCGGCGACCACGCCGGCAAGCTGATGGTCAGCTCCACCAAGTCCATGACCGGCCACCTGCTGGGTGCCGCTGGCGGCGTCGAGGCGGTGTTCTCGGTGATGGCCCTGCACACCGGCGTCATCCCGCCCACCATCAACCTTGAAAACCCGGGCGAAGGCTGCGACCTCGACTACGTGCCGAACGTGGCGCGCCAGGCCAAGGTCGACATCGCCGTCTCCAACGGCTTCGGCTTCGGCGGCACCAACGGCACGCTGGTGTTCCGGAAGCTCTGAGCCCGGCCCGCCCGGCCACCGCGATGCTGACGCGCGCGCTGCCGCCGGGCACCGACTTGCTGCGACTGCAGTCGGCCGACCCGGCGCGTTTCCCGCTGCTGCTCGAAAGCGTCGCCGGCGGCAACGCGCTCTCGCGCTGGGACCTGCTGCTGGCCACAGACGGCACCGGCCTGCGGCTCGATGCCGGCGGCCGCGTACGCCGCCTTCCCGACGGCGGTGATGCCGGTGCGGATTTCCTGGCGGCGCTGGATGCCGACTGGCAGGCCGCGAAACTGCCACAAGGGGCATCCACGCTGCCGTTCCGCGGCGGCTGGGCGCTGTTCCTGGCCTACGAACTGGCCGCGCAGGTGGAACCGAGCCTCGAACTGCCGGCGGCGCCCGGCCCGCTGCCGGTGGCGCTGGCGATGCGGTGCCCGGCCGCCGTGCTGCGCGACCGCGCCACAGGCGAATGCCTGGCCGTCGCCGAGCCCGGCGCCGAAGCCTGGCTCGACGCGCTCGCCGCCGCACCGATGGCCCCCGCGCCGCCGCCGTTCGCGCCGCCCGTGCTGGCCGAGGATGCCCCGGCGCGTTTCACCGACGGCGTGCAGCGCATCCACGACTATCTGCGCGCCGGCGACGTGTTCCAGGTGAACCTCTCGCGCGCCTGGCGCGCGCGTTTCGCGCAGGCGCCCGATCCCGCGGCGGTGTATGCGCGCTTGCGCGAATCCAACCCCGCGCCCTTCGCCGGCCTGCTGCGGGTGGGCGATGCGGCCCTGCTCAGCTCATCGCCCGAACGGCTGGTGTCCGTGCGCGGCCGCCGCGCCGACACGCGCCCGATCGCCGGCACCCGCCCGCGTTTCCCCGGCGACGACGATGCCGCGCGCATCCGCGACCTGGTGGGCAACCCCAAGGAGCGCGCCGAGCACGTGATGCTCATCGACCTCGAGCGCAACGATCTGGGCCGCGTCTGCACGCCGGGCAGCGTGAAGGTGGACGAGCTGATGGTGGTGGAGAGCTACGCCCACGTGCACCACATCGTCTCGAACGTATCCGGCCAGCTGCGCGAGGGCGCGACGCCGGGCGAGGTCATCCGCGCCGTGTTCCCCGGCGGCACCATCACCGGCGCGCCCAAGGTGCGCTGCATGCAGATCATCGCCGAGCTCGAAGGCGAAGGGCGCGGGCCGTACACCGGTGCCTTCGGTTACCTGGGCCGCGATGGTGACCTCGACCTCAACATCCTGATCCGCAGCGCCTGGCTGGCCGGCGACGAACTTCGGTTCCGCACCGGCGCCGGCATCGTGGTGGATTCCGACGCCGGCCGCGAGCTCGACGAAACCCGCGCCAAGGCCCGCGGCCTGCTGCGCGCGCTGGGCGCCGCCGGATGAGCGCGCTGGCGACCGCCATCTACCGTGGCCGCGAGCGCGTGCCGGCGCCAGACCCGGCCGACCGCGGCCTGGCCTACGGCGACGGCCTGTTCGAAACGATGCGCGTGTCGGGCGGCGCCGTGCCGTGGTGGGACGCGCACCTTGGGCGCCTGGCGAAGGGAGCGCAGCGCCTGGGCATTCCCACGCCTGACGCCGCTTGGCTTGCCGTCGAGGCCGCGGCCCTGCTGGCCGATGCGCCCGCCGAAGCCGTGCTGAAGCTGGTGCTCACGCGCGGCGTCGGCGGGCGTGGTTATTCGCCGCCCGAAATGCCGGTTCCCACCCTGGTGCTGTCCTTGCACCCGCTGCCAACCCCCTTCGAAGGCCCGCTCTCGCTGCGCTGGTGCGAAACCCGCCTGGCGCTGCAGCCGCGCCTGGCCGGCCTCAAGCACCTCAACCGGCTGGAACAGGTGCTGGCGCGCGCCGAGTGGAACGACCCTTCCATGCACGAGGGCCTGCTGCTCGACGCCGCCGGCCGCGTCACCTGCGCCACCGCCGCGAACGTGTTCGCGTTCGTCGGTGGCCGCTGGTTCACGCCGGCGCTGCACGAGGCCGGCGTGGCCGGCATCGCCCGTGGCTGGGTGCTGGCGAACGTGCATGGCGCGCAGGAGGCCGAGCTGCGGCCCGCCGATATCGAGTCGGCCGAAGCGCTTTTCCTGTGCAACGCCGTGCGGGGTATCCTGCCGGTCGGCCGCCTGGGCTCGAAGGCCTGGGCGCCGCATCCGGCGCTCGACGAACTGCGCCGGCGGCTGCGCCGCGACGTGCCGGCGTTCTGACGGGGGTTATCGATTTTGGCGAAGAAGTCCTCGCACAAGGTGCTCAAGGCGACGGTGGCGCTGTTGCTGCTGCTGGCGGTCACCGTCGGTGGCTGGCTCTGGCAGCGTTATGACGCCTTCGCCACCACCCCGCTCGCCGTGGCCGGCACCGAACGCATCCTCACGGTCGAACGCGGCGACGGCTTCCAGGACATCCTGGACAAGCTGCGCGGCCTGGGCGTGCGCGAGGGCCACGACCTGGAATGGAAGGCGCTGGCGCACGAGATGCAGGTGATGTCGCGCCTGCAGGTCGGCGACTACACCATCCGCCACGGCATCACCCCGGCCCAGCTGCTGCGCAAGCTCGAGAGCGGGCAGGTCATCCAGCACCGCTTCACCCTGGTCGAAGGCTGGAGCCTGCGCGACCTGCGCGCCGCCCTGGCCAGGGACGAAGTGCTGGTGCAAACCCTGCCTGGCCTCGACGACGCCGCGCTGATGAAGGCGCTGGGCCGCGAGGGCGTGCACCCCGAGGGCCGCTTCCTGCCCGAGACCTACCACTTCACCCGCGGCATGAGCGACGTGGACCTGCTGCGCCGCGCCGCGCTGGCCATGGACAAGGCCCTGGCCGACGCCTGGGCCATGCGCGACGCCGGCCTGCCGCTTGAAACGCCGGATGAATTGCTCACCCTGGCCTCGATCGTCGAAAAGGAAACCGGCAAGCCGGCCGAGCGCCCCGAGATCGCCGGCGTGTTCGTGCGCCGCCTGAAGCTGGGCATGCGCCTGCAGACCGACCCCACGGTCATCTACGGCCTGGGCAGCGCCTACGACGGCAATATCCGCAAGCGCGACCTCACCACCGACACGCCCTACAACACCTACACCCGCGGTGGCCTGCCGCCCACGCCCATTGCCATGCCCGGCCGCGCCGCGCTGGTGGCCGCCGCCAAGCCGCAGCCGGGCGACACGCTGTACTTCGTGTCGCGCGGCGACGGCAGCCACGTGTTCTCGTCTTCGCTGGCCGAACACAACCGCGCCGTCGCCTGCCATCAGCTGGGGCGCTGCCGATGAGCGCGCGCGGGGTGTTCGTCAGCATCGAAGGCGGCGAGGGCGCCGGCAAATCCACCGTCATCGCCGCGCTGCACGCGGTGCTCGCCGAAGGCGGCCGCGAGGTGGTGGCCACCCGCGAGCCGGGCGGCACGCCGGAAGGCGAGGCCATCCGCGAACTGCTGCTCAGCCCCGGCCAGCACCTGGTGCCCGAGGCGGAGCTGCTGCTGATGTTCGCGGCGCGCGCGCAGCTGGTGCGGCAGGTGATCCGCCCCGCGCTGGCGCGCGGCGCCGCCGTGCTGGCCGATCGCTTCACCGACGCCAGCTTCGCCTACCAGGGCGGCGGGCGCGGCCTGGACACCGGCCACATCGCCGAGCTCGAACGCTGGGCCGCGGGCCTTCGCCCGGACCTGAGCTTCCTGCTCGACGTGGGCGTGGCCCAGGGCCTGGCGCGCGCGCGCTCGCGCGGCGGCGAACCCGACCGCATCGAGCGCGAGCGCGAGGATTTCTTCGAACGCGTGCGCGCCGCCTACCTGGCCCGCGCCAAGGCGGAACCGGAACGCTTCCGCGTGATCGACGCCAGCCAGCCGGCCGACGCGGTGCGCGAGGCGGCCGTGGCGGCGCTGCGCGACTGGCTGCGGCAGCGCACATGAGCGCACTGGCGCCCTGGCAGCAGCGCGTGCTCGACAAGGCCCTGGCCAGCCTGGCCGAGGGCCGGCTGGGCCACGCCCTGCTGCTGGTGGGCCCCGAGCGCCTGGGCAAGCAGGCCGTGGCCGAACTGCTGACGAAGCGCCTGCTGTGCGGCAGCCCGGGCGCCGACGGCCTGGCCTGCGGCCGCTGCCGCGGTTGCCAGCTGTTCGCCGCCGGCACCCATCCCGACTTCCGCGGCGTCAGCTTCCTGCCCAACGACAAGGGCGACAAGCTGCGCAGCGAGATCGTCGTCGACCAGATGCGCGAGCTGGGCCAATGGTTCGCGCTGACGCCGCAGCTGGGCGGCGCGCAGGTGGCGCTGATCCACCCCGCGCACGCGCTCAACACCGCCGCGGCGAATGCCTTGCTCAAGACGCTGGAGGAGCCCGCGCCGGGTCGCTACCTGCTGCTGGTGAGCGATCGCCCGGGCCGTCTGCCGGCCACCATTCGCAGCCGCTGCCAGCGCCTGGAATTCCGACTGCCGGCGCGCGGGGAATCGGAGGCCTGGCTGCGTTCGCAGGGCCACGGTCCGCAGGCGCTGGCGAAGGCCCTGGACGCCGCGCGCGGCCATCCCGGCCTGGCCGCCGACTGGCTCGAGAGCGGTTCGCTGGCGCTGCGCAGCGAGGTGCAGGCCGACCTCAACGCCCTGGCCGACGGCCGCAAGGCGCCGGTGGAACTGGCCCAGGCCTGGCTGGGCGACGAACACGCGGCCCTGCGCCTGCGCTTCGCCGCCGAACTCGCGCTCGACGGCATCTCGGCCCGGCTGGCCGGCACGCCGGCGCCCGGCTTGACCCTCCCGGGCGATTTCCAGAAGCTTTCCGCGTGGTTCGACGGCATCAACCGCGCGCGCGACCAGCTGCGCGTGCCGGCCCTGCGCCATGACCTGGCGCTGGCCGCACTGCTGCTCGAATGGCGTAGCATGTTCAAGGACACGACAGTGGCGAGGGCAGGGCGATGATCGGAGGCGGCGCGGGCGCAAGGCAGGGCATCCTGTCCCTGGCCATCAAGGACAAGGCGTCGCTTTACAACGCCTACATGCCCTTTGTGAAGGGCGGCGGCATCTTCGTGCCCACCACCAAGCGTTACGCGCTCGGCGACGAGGTCTTCATCCTGCTCTCGCTCATGGAAGAGAAGGACCGCCTGCCGGTGGCCGGCAAGGTCGTCTGGATCACTCCGGCCGGCGCCCAGGGCAACCGCACCGCCGGCATCGGCGTGCAGTTCGCCGACAGCGCCGAGGCCGAAACCGTGAAGGGCAAGATCGAAACCTTCCTGGCCGGCACGCTCGAAGCCGACAAGCCCACCCACACCATGTGACGCCCGCGTCCCGACGCGCAGCGAACGAAGGCCCCGGCGAACCCGGGGCTTTCGCGTTTCCGGGCCTCAGCCCATGCGGCCGCTCAGCCACAGGCCCAGCAGCAGGCCGCCGCAGCTCACCGAAATACCCACGGTAAAGCCCATCGAGAACAGGAAGTGCGGCCCCAGCCCAGAATCCCGGCGCGCAGGTAGCGGCGCACGCCGATCCAGATGCCCAGCAAGCCGCCGCCGATGCCGACCGCCGCGCCGCCCGGCGCGGTGGATTTCGCGAATTCGCCCAGGCGCTGCAGCAGCTCGGCGGGACAGGCGCTTGCGCACCGCCGCGTCCTGCAGGCCCAGCAGGCTGGCCACCTGGCGCGAACTCTGGCCCTCGCGGTAGTAGAGCAGCAGCACCTCGCGCGATTCCTCCGGCAGGCTGTCGAGGACGTCGGTGCTCATGGGGTGCTCCGTGGGATGGTAAACCCCAGGACGCCCCGGCGCGCCGGATGTGACCGGTCCTATTCGGGCGCGGTGCCGTACTTGGCCCGCATGAAGTTCACGTACAGCCAGCCGTAGCGCTGGTACCAGTCGCGATTGCCGAAGTGTTCGGCCTCGCACTGGCCCAGCTTCTTCATCGAGCGGTCGATCTCGAACAGGTAGTCGTTGGCCTTGCGGGTATAGGTGCGCTTGAGGTCGGCCACCGCCTTCTCGATCTGCGGCTTGCCGCCCAGCGACCACGACAGCCCGGCCACGCCGTGCACGCCCGAGCTGCTGTCGCCGAAGGCCATGGCCGAGTTGGCCATGCGCACGTTGGCGGCGGTGATGCAGCGGGCGCGCTCGATGTAGAAGCGGTTGAAGTCGATGGCGCGCACGGCGTCGCCGTAACACTGCATGCACTCGTGCGAATCGGCGCACTGCGAGGGCACCATCGGACCGGCGTCGGCGGTGTAGTTGGAGCCGCAGTCGGCCTCGCGGTCGTCCAGCGACTGCCAGTCGTCCCAGGCCTGGGTGGCGTCGTCGTAGATGTCGAGCGCCTCGTTGACATTTTCGATCCGCTCGTCGATGTCCTCGCGCGGATCGTCGTCGTCGTCATCGTCGTCGTCGCCATCATCTTCCTCATCGCCGCTATCGCCGAAGCCGGCGAGGCCGGTGCCGGTGGGGCTGGCGAGGACGGTGGGCACCAGGGTGAGCAGCAGCAGGGCCAACAGCCAGGGGCGCAGGGTCATGACGGCTTCCTCCGGAGCACGAGGATGGCGAGCAACACGATGCCGATGCCCAGCAGGCCGGCGATCACCCACAGCACCAGCGAGCCAAAGCCGCCGCCCTCGGCGGTGTCTTCGAACTCGCTGGCCTTGACCACCACCGGGCGCATTTCGGGTTTCACCTCGTCGCCCACCCACACCAGAAGGCGGTAGGCGGTGCCGGCCTCCGGCGCGCTCACGGTGGCCTGGAACTCGCCTTCGGTGCGGATCTTGAATTTGAGTATTTCGCCTTTGGTTCCGCCTTCGCGCAGCGGTTGGTTCCAGGCGTATTTCGACAGCTGCAGGCGTACGTCGTCGCCCTCGCGCACGGGGCGCAGCAGCACGGTCACCGGCATCATCGCGGTCAGGCCGTCGACCAGGAAGCGGTGGCCGTCCGGCCCGGCCTTGCCCTTCACCACCACGGCGCGGCCGGCGCGCAGGCCCTCCATGGGCTTGGGCTCGAGCCGGATGACGTTGGGCTTGGGCGGATCCGCGGCGGCGGCCACGGCGGGGGCCAGCAGGGCGCAGGCCAGCAGGCCGGCGAACGGGGCTCGGAACAGCGCGTGGACCATGGGCGTCTCCGGGGGCGACCGACCAGGCAAACCCGCCCGGTGGGCGGGCGGTGGCCCGAGTCTACCCCCGTCCCGGCGCCGGTGCGCGGCTCAGCCGGCGAGCTGGCGGATGATGAGCAGCGCGGCGCCGGCCGCGGCGGCGCCCAGCAGGGCCAGGCGGATCTTGTTCATGCGCGCCCGCGGATCCACCGCGGGCTTGTCCCGGAACTGCAGGTTTTCCGGCAGGTAGGACGGGGCGCGGGTGGCTTCGAGCAGGCCGGCGTCGTGCAGGATTTCGCGCGCACGCTTGAAGTCGTCCGGGCGCAGCACCCACAGCGCCGGCTGCTGGCTGGGATCGTGGTCCTTGGCCGAATAGCTGAACTCACGGCGGCTGGTGCCCTTCCAGCTGCGGCCCTGGGTGATCTTGGTGGCGATGCCGGCCTCGTTGAGCATGCGCTCGACGCCTTCGACGTTTTCCAGCCGGGTGGAAGTGAATACCTGGCGCATCAGCGGGCCACCCAGGCTTCGGGCAGGACGCGGATCAGGCCTTCCTGCGCGGTGGAGGCCACCAGGCGCCCGTCGCGGGCGTAGATCTGGCCGCGGGCCAGGCCACGCGCGCCTTGGGCGCTGGGGCTGTCGAGCGAGTAGAGCAGCCAGTCATCGGCGCGGAAGGGGCGGTGGAACCACATGGCGTGGTCGAGCGAGGCCATCTGCACGTTCGGCTGGTAGTAGCTGATGCCGTGCGGGAAGGTGGCGGTGCCCAGCAGGTGGAAGTCGGACGCGTACGCCAGCAGCGCCTGGTGCAGGATCGGCGAATCGCCCACTTCGCCGGTCAGGCGGAACCAGACCTGCTGGTAGGGCGGGCGCTTGGGCGGCTTCACTTCGTCGCGCGGGTAGACCGGGCGGATTTCGAACGGGCCCATGCGCGACAGCCAGCGCTGCGCCTTGGGCGGCAGCTGGGCCAGTTGTTCGGCGGTGGGCGCGGGCACCGGCTCGATGTCCTCGGGAGCGGGCACTTCGGGCATGCCGAGCTGGTGTTCGTTGCCCGGCTCGTTTTCCTGGAAGGAAGCCGCGAACACGAAGATCGGCTTGCCGTGCTGGATGGCGGTGACGCGCCGCACCGAGAAGCTGTTGCCATCTCGGGTGCGGTCGACGTCGTAGACGATCGGGTGCTCGACGTCGCCGGCGCGCAGGAAATAGGCGTGGATCGAGTGCACGTGGCGGTCGTCGGCCAGGGTCTGCTGGGCGGCCGAAAGGGCCTGGCCCAGCACCTGGCCGCCGAAGACGTACTTGGTGCCGATGTCGCGGCTCTGGCCGCGGAACAGGTTGTCTTCGAGGCGCTCGAGGCGCAGCAGGTCGACCAGTTCGGCGGCGACGGATGCGGTCATGGGGACTCCGGGGTTCGGCCGCGGATTATACCCGCGGCGGGCCGCCGGGCCGGGGCTCAGGGCCGGATGCGCTCGAGCTTCACGGCGTCGAGCACCTTCGACCAGGGGAACCGCGGCCCCGGGTCGCGCTTGCGGAACACCAGCTGGTGCAGGTTGTCGCTGGCCGGCACCTGGGCCAGGTCGAGGTCCTCGTGGCCGGCGATGAACTCCAGCGCCGGCAGCTCGCGCTCGAGCTTGCCCAGCAGCGCCAGCAGCGACGCCACCTGGGCATCGGTGTAGGGCTCGTCCATGGCCTGGCGGCGCGAATCGAGCCAGTCCGGGTAGCGGCCGCGGTTCACCAGCTCGATGCCGACCGAGCGCTCGTTGTAGCTGCGGGTGTGGTGCGCGACCCGGTCGGGCTTCACGAACACGTGGATGCTGCCGTCGCGGTCGATGTAGAAGTGGCCGCTGTTGCCGGTGCCGCTGTCGTAGATCTCGCGCTCGCCGTACTGGCGCGCGGTGGCGAGGTCGGGCAGTTCGGTGCAGTGGATCACCACCAGGTCCACCTGCGTCAGCGGGCGGGCTTCCAGGCGGTGCTCGTAGGGCAGCGGCCAGTCGTGCAGGACGGGCTCGGGAGGCAGGTCGGGGGTCATGCCGCATGCTAACATCGCGGCCGTTTCCGGAGCCCCCCATGACCCTTCCCGCCGACACCGCGCTGGGCGCCCTGATGGCCACGCTGCCGCGCCCCGGCCGGGTTCTCTGGCTCGGCCTGCGGACCGCCCGCGACGTGCCCATGCGCGAAGTCGGGGCGGCCGAGGCCGTGGCCGGCAAGGGACTGCTTGGCGATCGCTACGCCAGCGCCAGCGGCAAGCGCGGCATCACCCTCATCCAGGCCGAACACCTGCCGGCCATCGCCGCGCTGGCTGGCCTGGATGCCGTCGTGCCCGCCACGTTGCGCCGCAACCTGGTGGTGTCCGGGCTGCCGCTGGTGGCGCTGAAGGGGCGGCGTTTCCGCATCGGCGAGGCCGTGTTCGAAGGCACCGACGACTGCGACCCGTGTTCGCGCATGGAAGCGGCGCTGGGCCCCGGCGGGTATAACGCCATGCGCGGCCACGGCGGCCTGTGCGCGCGCATCGTCAGTGGCGGCCGCATCGCCGTCGGCGACCTACTTGTGCCGGAGGAAGCCGCGTGAGCGGCCACGTCATCATTTCGCACGGCCTGGAAAGCGGCCCCGACGCCAGCAAGGCCACGGCCCTGGCGCGCGCCGCCGGCGCCCTGGGCTGGACCCACGAACGCCCCGACTACCGCGACCTCGACGTGCTCGGCCCGCTGGGCGACGTGAAAGCCCGCATCCGCCGCCTGGCCGAACGCGCCCACCTGGCCACGCGCAAGCCGCTGGTGCTGGCGGGGTCGAGCATGGGCGCCTACGTTTCGGCGCATGTCTCGCGCGAGGTGCCGATCGCCGGCCTGTTCCTGATGGCGCCGCCGATCGCGCTGGAGGTGGAGCCGCGCTACCTGCGCGCGGCCATGGTGCCCACCCGCATCGTGCACGGCTGGGAGGACGAACTGATCCCGGCCCAGGACGTGGTGCGCTGGGCGCAGCGGCGCCAGGACCACCTGGTGATGGTGCCCGACAGCCACCGGCTGGCGGCGCACGTCGAGTTCTGCGCCGAGGAATTCGGCCGCTTCCTGCAGATGCTGTCGGCGTGAAGTTCTTCGTCGCCTGCGCCAAGGGCCTGGAATACCTGCTCGCCGACGAACTGGTGGCGCTCGGCGCGTCGAAGTCGAGCGCCGCGCTCGCCGGCGCCAATGCCGAGGGCGAACCCGAGGCCGCCTACCGTGCCGTCATGTATTCGCGCCTGGCCAGCCGGGTGCTGTGGCCGCTGGCGGAATTCGAATGCGCCAACGAACACGACCTCTACCAGGGCGTGCACGCCATCGACTGGACCCGCCACCTCGACCCCGAGGGTACGCTGGCGGTGGACGCGCATGTCTCCGGGCCCGGCCTCACGCACGAGCGTTACGCCGCGCAGCGCGTGAAGGACGCCGTGGTCGACCGCATGCGCGCCGCGCACGGCGTACGCCCATCGGTGGACACCGAAGCGCCGGACCTGCGCCTGAGCCTGGTGGTGCGCAAGGGCCGCGGCATCATTTCGGTGGACGTCGGCGGCGGCCCGCTGCACCGCCGCGGCTGGCGCCAGTCGCAGGGCGAGGCGCCGCTGAAGGAGAACCTCGCCGCCGGCATGCTCGTGCGCGGCGGCTGGCCGAAACTCTATGCCGAAGGCGGCGCGCTGCTCGACCCCATGTGCGGCAGCGGCACCCTGCTGGTGGAAGGCGCGCTGATGGCGGCCGACGAAGCGCCGGGCCTGCGCCGGCTGGCGGGGAACCTGCCCACCCGATGGCGCCAGTTCGACGAAGCCCTGTGGTCGCGCATCGAACTGGAAGCGCGCCAGCGCGCCGAAGCCGGGCGCGCCGCGCTGCGCCCGGTGTTCTTCGGCGCCGACCTCGATCCGAAGGCGCTGCAGGCCGCGGTGGCGAACGCCGACCGCGCCGGCGTGGCCGAGTTCATCCGGCTCGACCGCGGCGACATCCGCGCGCTGAAGGCGCCGCCGGTGGCGCGTGGCCTGGTGGCCTGCAACCCGCCCTACGACGCCCGCCTGGCCGCCGACCCGGCGCTTTACCGCGCGCTCGGCGACGCCCTGCGCGACGCGGTGCCCGAGTGGCGCGCGGTGCTGCTGTGCGGCTCCGACGAACTCGCGCATGCCACCGGCCTGCGCGCCGCCAAGCGTTACGCCTTCTTCAACGGTGCGCTCGAATGCAGCCTGGTAGTGTGCGACCCGGTGCAGCCGCCGGCACGCGCACCGCGCGAGGCCAAGCCGCTGGGCGAGGGCGCGCAGATGGTGGCCAACCGCCTGCGCAAGAACCTCAGGCATTCGCGTTCGTGGCGCGAGCGCGAGGGCGTCACCTGCTTCCGCGCCTACGACGCCGACCTGCCGGAATATTCCGCCGCCGTCGACGTGTACGCCGAGGACGGCGGCGAGGCCCGCACCTTCGTGCACGTGCAGGAATACGAAGCCCCCGCCAGCATCCCCGAGGCCGACACCAAACGCCGCTTCGGCGAACTGCTCGACGCGGTGCGCGAGGTGTTCGCGGTGCCGCCGGGGCAGGTGGCCATCAAGACCCGCGCGCGCGGCAAGGGCGGCAGCAAGTACGGCCGCATGGACCAGCGCGGCGAATTCGTGGCCGTGCGTGAGGGCGGCGCGCGGCTGTGGGTGAACCTGTTCGACTACCTCGACACCGGCCTGTTCCTCGACCACCGCCCGGTGCGCCTGCGCATCGGCCGCGAATCGGCCGGCCGGCGCTTCCTCAACCTGTTCGGCTACACCGGCGCGGCCAGCGTGCACGCGGCGGTGGGCGGCGCGGCGGAAACCACCAGCGTCGACCTCTCGGGCACGTACCTTGAATGGGCCGGCCGCAACCTCGCGCTCAACGGTGCCACCGGCCGCCAGCACCGCCTGGTGCAGGCCGACGCCATGGCCTGGCTGGAAGCCGACCGCGGCCAGTACGAGCTCATCTTCTGCGACCCGCCGACTTTCTCGAACTCCGCGCGCGCCGACGACTTCGACACCCAGCGCGACCACGTGCGCCTGCTGCGTGCGGCCGTGGCCCGGCTGGCGCCGGGCGGCCTGCTGCTGTTTTCGAACAACTACCGCCGCTTCAAGCTCGACGAAGCGGCGGTGGCGGAATTCGCCGAGGCCCGCGAGATCAGCCGCGACACCATCGCGCCCGACTTCGAGCGCAACCCGCGCATCCACCGCTGCTGGGAAGTGCGGCGGCGCTGATCCCGCCGGTCAGTCGCCCTGGGTGGAGGCTTCGGCCTTGATGCGGCCCTTGGGTTCGTTTCGGCCGGTGGCTTCGAAATACTCCGCGTCGTCGATGCGCTCCACGCGCTGGATGCGGCAGCGCTCGCGCCCGACCACCACGTACTCGCCCACGTGCCCGCAGATGCGGTTGCTGACCTGGTCGCCGATGAAGTGCAGGTCGGGCGAGGTGCCCAGCGACAGGCAAAGCTCCGAGAGCCGGATGCGGTACTTGCGGCGGCCGGCGTCCACCAGCAGTTCGTCGTCGTCCACGTAATCCCAGCCGCGCGCGAAGGCCGGGTCGAAACATTCGCTGGGATGCACGACGGCGCGCTTGCCCGGGCTGTCGGGCGTGGCGGGGCCGGGCAGGCTGGCGCAGGCGGCCAGCGTGAGGGAAACGAGGGCGGTCAGGACGAGCGGGGCGTGACGCATGGCAGTGGCCTCGGGCGGGGGATGCGAGCCAGTCTCGGACGACGACGATTAACCTGTCCGAAACGCTTTCCGGAGCATTATGCTGTGGACATGAACCGAAGTGCCCCCACCGCCCTGGCACACACCTGGACCTTCTTCCGCCAATGGCTGAAGAACCCGCTGGGCATGGCGGCCATTTCCCCTTCGAGCCGCCAGCTGGCCCGGCAGATGATGTCCGAACTGCCACGCGGCGCGCGCCGGGTGGTCGAGCTCGGCGGTGGCACCGGCGTGTTCACCCGGGCCCTGCTCGACAGCGGTATCGCGCCCGCCGACCTGCTGGTGCTCGAGCTCAACGAAGAATTGCACCAGCACCTGCAGCGCCATTTCCCGAACGTGCAGGTCGCCTGCGCCGACGCCCGCGACCTGGCCGACGTGGCCTCGGCGCGCGGCTTCGGCCCCGACGCGCCGGTGGATGCGGTGGTGTCGGGCCTGGGCCTGTTGTCCATGCCCAAGGCGACGCAGCAGGCCATCCTGGCGGCGGCCTTCGACTGCCTGCAGCCGCAGGGTCGCTTCGTGCAGTTCACCTACGGCCCGGCCAACCCGGTGGCCAGGGAAGTGCTTGAGTCGCTGGACCTCAACGCCCGGCGCGGCAGTTTCACCTGGTGGAACGTGCCGCCGGCGACGGTGTACGTTTATTCGCGGCGCGTCTCGCGCGCCATCACCCCGCGCTCGATGCGCTGAGGGAAGTGCGGGGGGGCCCCGGGGGGGGGGCGGGCCCGCGGCGGGGGGGGGGGGGGGGGGGGGGTG
>JAIBEO010000107.1 GCA_019459185.1 Rhizobium sp.
CAGGGCGGCCCGCTGGGGGGGGGGGTGGCCGTTTAATGGGGGGGGGGGGGGGTCGTGGGGGCGGGTGCGGGGGCTCTTGGGCTCCGGCCCGCGGGGCACCCCGCGGTTTTAAAAATAACCGGGCCGCGACTCGCGTCGCGCCCGTTTTCTTTTAAACTCGGCGGGTTCCCGCTCGGACGGATCCGCATGAGCACGCTCACCAGCCACATCGACCCCCGCGACCCCGAATTCCAGGGCAACGCCGCGCAGCTGCGTGCCGCCGTGGCCGACTTCGAGGCGCAGCTGGCGCGCGCCGCGCTGGGTGGCGGCGAAAAGGCCCGCAGCAAGCACACCGAACGCGGCAAGCTGCTGCCGCGCGAGCGCATCGCCGCCCTGCTCGACCCGGGCTCGCCCTTCCTCGAACTCTCGGCGCTGGCCGCCGGCGGCATGTATGACGACGCCGCGCCCGCCGCCGGCATCATCACCGGCATCGGCCGCGTGCATGGCACCGAAGTGGTGGTGGTGGCCAACGACGCCACGGTGAAGGGCGGCACCTACTTCCCGATGACGGTGAAGAAACACTTGCGCGCGCAGGAAGTGGCGCTGGAAAACCACCTGCCCTGCCTGTACCTGGTCGATTCCGGCGGCGCCTTCCTGCCGCTGCAGGACGAGGTGTTCCCGGACAAGGAGCATTTCGGCCGCATCTTCTACAACCAGGCCCGGCTGAGCGCGAAGAACATCCCGCAGATCGCCGTGGTCATGGGCAGCTGCACCGCCGGCGGCGCCTACGTGCCGGCGATGTGCGACGAATCGATCATCGTGCGCGAACAGGGCACCATCTTCCTGGGCGGCCCGCCGCTGGTGAAGGCCGCCACCGGCGAAGTGGTGGACGCCGAATCGCTGGGCGGCGCCGACGTGCACACCGCGGTGAGCGGCGTGGCCGACCACTTCGCCGAAAACGACCGCCACGCGCTGCAGATCGCCCGCGACATCGTCAGGCACCTCAACCGCCGCAAGCTGCTGCCGGTGGCCGTGCAGGCGCCGCGCGAACCGCTGTACCCGGCCGAAGAGCTCTACGGCGTCATCCCGCGCGACACCCGCCGGCCCTTCGACATCCGCGAGGTCATCGCCCGCGTGGTGGACGGCAGCGAGTTCCAGGAATTCAAGGCGCGCTACGGCAAGACCCTGGTCTGCGGCTTCGCGCACATCCACGGCTACCCGGTGGGCATCGTCGCCAACAACGGCATCCTGTTCGCCGAAAGCGCGCTCAAGGGCGCGCATTTCATCGAGCTGTGCAACCAGCGCGACATCCCGCTGGTGTTCCTGCAGAACATCACCGGCTTCATGGTCGGCAAGAAGTACGAAAACGCCGGCATCGCCAAGGACGGCGCCAAGATGGTCACCGCGGTGGCCTGCAGCCACGTGCCGAAGTTCACCGTGGTCATCGGCGGCAGCTTCGGCGCCGGCAACTACGCCATGTGCGGCCGCGCCTATGGCGCCCGCTTCCTGTGGACCTGGCCGAACGCCCGCATTTCCGTGATGGGCGGCGAACAGGCCGCCAGCGTGCTGGCCACCGTGAAGCGCGACGGCCTGGAAGCCGCCGGCAAGGCCTGGAGCGCCGAGGAAGAGGAAGCCTTCAAGGCCCCCATCCGCGACCAGTACGAGCGCCAAGGCCACCCCTATTACGCCACCGCGCGCCTCTGGGACGACGGCATCATCGACCCCGCCGACACCCGCCGCGTGCTCGGCCTGGCGCTCTCGGCCAGCCTCAACGCCCCCATCGAAAAAGACCGCTTCGGCGTCTTCCGGATGTGACGCTGTTGTAGGAGCGGTTTCAGCCGCGAAGCTCTTCGCGAAAAGCTTAGCGGCTGAAACCGCTCCTACAGGTGCGCGGGCGGGCTACTTGCAGCCGTTGCAGGCGTTGCAGCCACTGGTGCCGCAGGCACTGGCGCTGGCGGCCATCGGCGGCCGCAGAGCCAGGCCCAGCCGGCGCAGCCAGGCGGGGCGGCCTTCCCGCTCGAGGAAATACGACAGCCGCGCCTGCGACTGCCAGCTCAGCCGCGGCAGGAACCGGCGCAGCAGCGACACCGTGCACGCCAGCACGATGGCCGCCACCACCAGCGTCTGCAGCAGCGGGCTCATGCCGTCAGCCACCGCGCCAGCTGGTAGGTCACCAGCGAGGCCAGGTAGGCAAGCGCAAACAGGTAGCCGGTGGCGAAACCCGCCTGCTTCCAGCTGTTGGTCTCGCGCTTGATCACCGCGATGGTGGACAGGCACTGCGGCGCGTACACGTACCAGACCAGCAGCGACAGCGCCGTGGCCAGCGACCAGTCGGCGGCGATCAGCGGCGAAAGCGAAGTGATGGCATCGGCGTCGTTGGCCGCCGACAGCGCGTACACCGTGGCCAGCGCCGCCACCGCCACTTCGCGCGCCGCCAGGCCCGGGATCAGCGCGATGCAGATCTGCCAGTTGAAGCCGATGGGCGCGAATAGCGGCTCCATCCAGCGGCCGATGCGGCCGGCCAGGCTGTAGTCGATGGCCGGCATCGTGGCGCCTTCCGGCGGCGCCGGGTAGCTGGAAAGGAACCACAGCAGCACGGTGAGCGAGAGGATGATGCCGGTGACGCGGCGCAGGAAGATGCGCGCGCGCTCCCACAGGCCGATGCCCAGGTCGAGCAGGTTCGGCAGCCGGTAGCTGGGCAGTTCCAGCAGCAGCACGTGCTCGCCTTCGGTGTGGCGCAGCTTCTGGATCACCCAGGCGGCAGCCATCGCGCTCACGATGCCCGCCACGTACAGCGCGAACAACACCAGCCCCTGCAGGTTGAACACGCCCCACACCGGCTGGTCCGGGATGAAGGCGCCGATCAGCAGCGTGTACACCGGCAAGCGCGCCGAGCAGGTCATCAGCGGCGCCACCAGGATGGTGGTGAGGCGGTCGCGCGGGTCCTGGATGGAACGCGTGGCCATGATGCCCGGGATGGCGCAGGCGAAGCTCGACAGCAGCGGGATGAAGCTGCGGCCGGTGAGCCCGGCGGCGCGCATGGGCCGGTCGAGCAGGAAGGCGGCGCGCGGCAGGTAGCCCGACTCCTCGAGCGCCAGGATGAAGGTGAACAGCAGCAGGATCTGCGGCAGGAATTCCATCACCGTGCCCAGGCCGGCGAACAGGCCGTCCTGCACCAGGCTGCGCAGCGGGCCGTCCGGCAGCGTGCCGCCGATGGCATCGCCCAGCGCGGAAATCCAGCCCGCCAGCGTGTCCTGCAGGGGTGCGGCCCAGCTGAAAACGGCCTGGAACACCAGGAACATCACTACCGCCAGGATCACCAGGCCCCACACCGGGTGCAGCAGCCAGCGGTCCAGGCGCTCGTCCAGGCGGCTGGTGCGCTCGGGCATGGTCACGGCCTCGGCCAGCAGGGCCGACACCTGGGCGTGCAGGTCGCCGTGGTCCTCGGCCGCTTCGGGGGCCGGCGGCACGGCCTGGTCGAGGCTTGCCACCAGCGACTCGGCGCCGTCGCGCTTCACGGCCACGGTTTCCACCACCGGCATGCCCAGGCGGGCCTGCAGCGCGGCCACGTCGATGATGATGCCGCGGCGGCGGGCCTGGTCCATCAGGTTGAGCGCCAGCAGCATGGGCCGGCCCAGGCGGCGCAGTTCCAGCACGAAGCGCAGGTGCAGGCGCAGGTTGGTGGCGTCCACCACGCACACCAGCAGGTCGGGCACGGGTTCGCCGGGCAGCGCGCCGCGGCAGACGTCGCGGGTGATGGCCTCGTCGGGGCTGGTGGCGTCGAGGCTGTAGGCGCCCGGCAGGTCGAGCACGCGCACGCTGCGGCCACCCGGGGTGCGGAACAGGCCTTCCTTGCGCTCGACGGTGACGCCGGCGTAGTTCGCCACCTTCTGGCGGCTGCCGGTGAGGCGGTTGAACAGCGCGGTCTTGCCGCAGTTCGGGTTGCCCACCAGGGCGATGTTCAGTGCGGACACTCAGCCCCCCGGGCGCTGCAGGCGCACCCGCTGGGCTTCCTGGCGGCGCATGGCGAAACGGGTGAAGCCCACCTGCACCAGCAGCGGCTCGCCGCCGAGCGGGCCGCGGGTCACCAGACGCACGGTCTCGCCGCTGACGAAGCCGATGTCGCGCAGGCGGCGCGCCACCAGGTCGTCGGGGCCGGCGTCGTGCACCGCGTCCACGGTGCCCACCGCGCCGGTTTCAAGATCGGAAAGGACCATGTCGATGCCCACCTTTGTGAGAATGATTCGCATTATAAGGCCGGAAAGCCCCCGGCAACAGGGCCTGCAGCCACCGGCCGTCGGACGGCTTGCCGGTATCATGGCGGCTTCCCGAGGGAGCCCCCATGATCGAAGTCATAAAAATCGAGCGCCACGGCGCCGTGGCCCGGGTGGCCCTGGCCCGGCCGGGCGTGCACAACGCCTTCGACGACGCCCTGATCGCCGGGCTCACCGAAGTCCTGCGCGGCCTGGACACCGACCCCGCCGTGCGCGCCGTGGTGCTGACCGGCGAAGGCAGCACCTTCTCGGCCGGCGCCGATCTGGGCTGGATGCGCCGCATGGCCGCGGCCAGCGAGCAGGAAAACCGCGACGACTCGCTGCGCCTGGCGGCGCTGATGCGCACCCTGAACTTCCTGTCCAAGCCCACCATCGCCCGGGTGAACGGCTCGGCCTACGGCGGCGGCGTGGGCCTGGTGGCCTGCTGCGACTTCGCCATCGGCGTGGACACGGCCAAGTTCTCGCTGTCGGAAGTGAAGCTGGGGCTGGTGCCCGCGGTTATCTCGCCCTACGTGGTGCAGGCCATCGGCGGACGCCACGCGCGCCGGCTGTTCACGGGCGCCGAGGTGATCGAGGCGCCGGAAGCCCAGGCCATCGGCCTGCTGCACCAGGTGGTGCCGGCGGCCGAACTGGACGCGGCGGTGGAACGCGCGCTGCACTTCTGGTCCAAGGGCGGCCCCGTCGCCCAGCGCGAAGCCAAGCAGCTGGCGCTGCGCATGGCCGGCATGACCCCTGAAACCGCCGAACGCACCGACACCGAAAACGCCGCCCTCATCGCCCGCCTGCGAGTCTCCCCCGAAGGCCAGGAAGGCCTCACCGCCTTCCTCGACAAGCGCGCTCCGGTGTGGGCCGGGAGTTGAACGCGGATCAGGGCGGATGGAAGCGGATAAGAGCGAATTGATTGGAGGAGAAGTCACCGAAAGGGTGATTGGTGCCTTCTACTCTGTGTACAACGAGCTCGGTTCGGGATTCCTTGAACAGGTGTACGAAAATGCATTGGCTATCTGTCTTCGGGATCAAGGATTCGACGTCGGCCAACAGGTCGCCGTCGATGTCTACTTCCGGGGCAATCGCGTCGGGGAATATCGCGCTGATCTCATCATTTCCAAGAGCCTGCTCATCGAAGTCAAAGTCGCGTCAATGATCGCCCCGGCGCACGAAGCCCAACTCGTGAACTATCTGAAGGCCACCGGGCTGCCAGTAGGACTCCTGCTCAACTTCGGCCCCAAACCCCAATTCAAACGCCGAGTACACTCCGGAAAAGATCCGCTCTTATCCGCCCCCATCCGCCCCTATCCGCGTTCAAAATCCAATGTTTGAAAAGATCCTGATCGCCAACCGCGGCGAGATCGCCTGCCGGGTGATCCGCACCTGCCGCAAGCTCGGCATTCGCACGGTGGCGGTGTATTCCGAGGCCGACGTGCACGCGCAGCATGCGCGGCTGGCCGACGAGGCCTGGCCCATCGGCGGGCCGCGCCCGCAGGACAGCTACCTGCGTGGCGAGGCCATCCTGGCGGCGGCGAAGGCCAGCGGGGCACAGGCCATCCACCCGGGTTACGGTTTCCTGAGCGAAAACGCCGATTTCGCCGAGGCCGTCGAAGCGGCCGGGCTGGTGTTCATCGGCCCGAAGGCCGCGTCCATGCGCAAGATGGGCAGCAAGGCCGGCGCCAAGCAGCTGATGCAGGCGCGCGGCGTGCCCGTGGTGCCCGGCTACACCGGCGAAGACCAGGACCCGGCGCGCCTGCAGGCCGAAGCCGACCGCATCGGCTACCCGCTGATGATCAAGGCCGCGCACGGCGGCGGCGGCAAGGGCATGCGCATCGTGCGCGAGGCCGGCGAATTCGCCGCCGCCCTGGAAAGCTGCCAGCGCGAAGCCGCCGGCGCCTTCGGTCGCGACCGCGTGCTGCTTGAGCGCTACATCGGCGAGCCGCGCCACATCGAGATCCAGGTCTTCGGCGACCACCACGGCCAGGTCATCCACCTCAACGAACGCGAGTGCTCGGCCCAGCGTCGCTACCAGAAGGTGGTGGAAGAGTCGCCCTCGCCCTTTCTCACGCCGGAACTTCGCCTGCGCATGGGCGAAGCCGCGGTGGAAGCCGCGCGCGCCATCGATTACGTGAATGCCGGCACCGTCGAATTCATCGTCGGCCCCGAGGGTGATTTCTACTTCATGGAAATCAACACCCGCCTGCAGGTCGAGCACCCGGTGACCGAACTGGTGACCGGCCTGGACCTGGTGGAATGGCAGCTGCGCGTGGCCGCCGGCGAACGCCTGCCGCTGCACCAGGGCGAAGTGGAAAGCCGCGGCCACGCCATCGAAGTGCGCCTGTACGCCGAGGACCCCGCCGCCGGCTTCCTGCCCGGCTCCGGCAAGCTCGAGCGACTGCGCCTGCCGGCGCCCTCGCCGCACGTGCGCCTCGACGCCGGCGTGGTGGAAGGCGACACCGTCACCATCCACTACGACCCGATGATCGCCAAGCTCATCGTGCACGACGCCGACCGCCCGCGCGCCCTGGCCCGCCTGCGCGAGGCCCTGGCCGACTGCGAGGTGATCGGCCCGAAGTCGAACATCGCCTTCCTGGAAAAGCTGGTGCGCCACCCCCGCGTGGTCAGCGGCACCATCCACACCGCCTACCTCGACCGCCACCTCGAGGACGTGCTGCCGAAGGAAGAACCGCTGCCGCCGGCCATGCTGGCCCTGGCCGCCGCGGCCTGCCTGCTGCACGACGAGGCCGCCACCCTCGCCGCCACCGCCACCGGCAGCGACCCGCACTCGCCCTGGGGCATCGCCGACGGCTGGCGCCTGGGCCACGCGGGCGAACGCCTGCTGTGTTTCCTCTACCGCGGCGAGCGCCTGGAACTGCACGCGCGCGGCAGCGCCGGCAGCTACCACCTGGTCGGCGCGGGGCTGGACCTGCGCGTCGCCGGCGCCGCCTTCGTGGCCGGCCGCCTGGTGGCGGATGTGGATGGCCGCCAGCATCGCGTGCGCGCCGACGCCGACGAACAGCGCGCCAGCGTGCACGACGGCGACCAGCGCTTCCGCCTGGAGCGCGTGCCCGCCTTCCGCTTCGACGAGGGCGAGGCCGCCGGCGGCTCCGA
Source organism: Rhizobium sp. (assembly GCA_019459185.1). GTDB lineage: Bacteria > Pseudomonadota > Gammaproteobacteria > Xanthomonadales > Xanthomonadaceae > Arenimonas. Next base: position 7,353 of record JAIBEO010000107.1, read on the forward strand.
CCGCATCAGCGCGCCCATGCCCGGCCGCGTGGTGCTGGTGCGCGCCGAAGCCGGCCAGGCCGTGGCCGAGGGCCAGGAACTGCTGGTGATGGAAGCCATGAAGATGGAGCTCAGCCTGCGCGCCCCGCGCGCCGGCACCGTGGCCGCCGTGCAGGCCGCCGTCGGCGATTTCGTCGACGCCGACGCCGTGCTGGTGAAGCTGGAGGCCGAATGAGCACGCCCGCCCGGGTGCGCATCGTCGAAGTGGGCCCGCGCGACGGCCTGCAGAACGAGAAGGCGCTCATCCCCACCGCCGACAAGATCGCGCTCATCGACCGGCTCTCGGCCACCGGCCTGCGCAGCATCGAGGCCACCAGCTTCGTCAGCCCGAAGTGGGTGCCGCAGCTGGCCGACGCCGCCGAAGTCTTCGCCGGCATCCGCAAGGCGCCGGGCGTCAGTTACCCCGTGCTGGTGCCCAACCTGCAGGGTTACGAACGCGCGCTGGCCGTGGGCGCGAAGGAGGTGGCGGTGTTCAGCGCCGCGTCCGAGGCCTTCAACCGCAAGAACATCAACGCCGGCATCGACGAGAGCATCGAGCGCTTCCTGCCGGTGCTCGAACGCGCCGGCGCCGACGGCGTGAAGGTGCGCGGCTACGTCTCCACCGTGCTCGGCTGCCCCTACCAGGGCGACGTACCACTGGCCGACGTGGTGCGGGTGGCGCGCCGCCTGCACGAGGCCGGCTGCTACGAAGTCTCGCTGGGCGACACCATCGGCATCGGCACGCCGGGCAAGGCCCGGGCCATGCTGCGCGCGGTGGCGGGCGAAGTGCCCATGGCCGCGCTGGCCATCCACTTCCACGATACCCGCGGCCAGGCCCTGGCCAACATCCTGGCCTGCCTGGAGGAAGGCGTGGCCGTGGTGGACTCGGCGGTGTCGGGCACCGGCGGCTGCCCCTACGCCCCGGGCGCCAGCGGCAACGTGGCCACCGAGGACGTGGTCTACATGCTCGAGGGCATGGGCATCGCCACCGGCGTCGACCTGCCCGCCCTGGTGGCCACCGGCCGCTGGCTGGCCGGCCTGCTGGGCCGTGCCTCCGGCAGCAAGGTGACCTTGTCGCAGGCCTGACACCGGCTCCACGGGGCCGGTGTATTCTCGCCCTTCCCCCCAACGCAGCGGCCGTCGGCCCTCCCCGGATGGAAGAAGGCAGCACCCCAACGGAAGGCCAAGACAGTCCCGTTGAAAGCGGGCGACGCGGCCGCGACAACGCGCTGGTGGACCGGCTCGAAGCGCTGCTGGCCAAGGGCGAAGGCTGCGCCGACCCGGTGCTGCTGTCCGAGCTTCTGGCCACCCTGCACGGCCTGCGCCGCGAGGCCCGCAGCGCCCGCCTGCGCTACGACAAACTCTTCAACGCCGTGCCCGACCCGGTCAGCCTGATCGACGCCGACGGCCGCATCGTCGACCTCAACCGCGCCGGCGAAGCGGCCTATGGCCGCCCCCGCGGTGAAATCGTCGACAAGCTGGTGCACGTGCTCAACCCCGACCTGCCCAGCGACCACATGGCGCCGGTACTGGAGACCCTGGCGCGCGACCAGACCCACGTGGTCGAGGTCTACAACATGCGCGGCGATGGCACCCGCTTCCCGGTGGAAGTGCATTCGGCGCGCTTCGAGGACGGCCCGAACCAGTACGTCATCGCGGTGGCGCGCGACCTCAGCCGCCGCCGCGAGGCCGAGCAGAACCTCAAGACCCTGCTCATGGCCATGGACAAGGGCGTGCTGGTGCAGGACCCGGACGGCCGCGCCATTTCGGCCAACGCCGCCGCCATGCGCATCCTGGGCCTGGCCGAAGACCAGGACATCGTTTCCGGCCTGCACTGGCAGGACTGGCTGGTGGTGGACCATCGCGGCTGGCCGCTGCGCTTCAGCGAGATGCCGGCCCAGCGCGCCATCCGCACCGGCAAGTTCGTCGAGAGCACCCTGCTCGGCCTTTACCACCTCGGGCGCAAGCAGCTGACCTGGGTGTCGGCCACCTGCGTGCCGCAGTTCCAGCCGCATTCGGACAAGCCCTACCAGGTGGTGTCGCTGTTCTCCGACGTCACCGAGCTCAAGCGCGACAGCGCCCTGTTCCTGCGCACCCAGGCCCTGGCCCGCATCGGCGGCTGGGAATGGGACGGCGGCCGCCAGCGGCTCTACCTCACCGACGAAACCCTGCGCATCCTGGGCCGCCGCGACGACCCGCCGCGCACGCTCGACGACGCCCTGCGCCAGGTCGCGCCTGCCGACCGCCCCAAGGTCGAGGAAGCGCTGGAAAGCGTGCTGCGCGACGGCGGCGGGCTCGACCTCGAAGTCCGCATCGTGCGCCCCGACGGCCAGTCCACCTGGGCCCGCCTGATCGGCCAAGCGGAGGGCCGCGCGCCGATGACCGCGCGCATCACCGGCACCGTGCAGGACATCACCCAGCGCCGCCAGATCGAAGAAGCGCTGCGCAGCCAGGCCCGCACCGACCCGCTCACCGGCCTGTACAACCGCGACGGCATCCTCACCGAGCTCGAACGCCGGCTGGGCGAAGGCGGCGAAGGCAGCACGGTGGTCTACATCGACCTGGACCGTTTCAAGCTGGTGAACGACCTGCTCGGCCACGCCGCTGGCGACGACCTGCTGGTGAACGCCGCGCGCCGGCTCGAACGCTGCGTGGGCGAACACGGCCTGCTGGCGCGCTTCGGCGGCGACGAATTCCTGGTGCTGGCCGACACCCGCGACGACCCGCGCGAGGCCGAGCGCCTGGCCGAGCGCATCACCCGCGCCTTCGGCGACGCCTTCCGCTACGCCGGCGAGGAATTCACCATCACCACCAGCGTGGGCCTGGCGCGATTCCCCGAACACGGCAGCACCGTGCAGCAGCTGGTGAACAACGCCGACGCCGCCATGTACGACGCCAAGCGCCGCGGCCGCAACACCTGGCAAACGTTCACGCCGGAACTGGCGCGCCAGCAGCACGACCGCGTGCAGGTCGAGGCGCAGCTGCGCCGCGCGCTCGACAACGAGGAGTTCCGCCTCGTCTACCAGCCGCTGGTGAACCTGGCCGACGGCAAGGTGCGTTCGGCCGAGGCGCTGATCCGCTGGCGCAACCCGGCCCTGGGCGAGATGCGCCCGGACCACTTCATCAACCACGCCGAAACCACCGGCGACATCGTGCGCATCGGCGCCTGGGTGATCCAGGTGGCCTGCCGGCAGATGGCCGCCTGGCGCGACGCCGGCTACCCGCTGGAACGGGTGGCGGTGAACGTGTCCTACCGCCAGTTCCTCACCGAGGACCTGGTGCAGATCATCACCGAGGCCCTGGCCGAGCACGACCTGCCCGGGCACATGCTGGAACTCGAATTCACCGAGCGCGTGCTCATCGAAGACGCGCCCGACACGCTCAGCACCTTCGAAGCCCTGCGCGCGCTCGGCGTGGTGCTGACCATCGACGACTTCGGCGAGGGTTACAGCGCGCTCAACTACCTGCGGCGGCTGCCCATCCACGGCTTGAAGCTGGCCCAGGGTTTCCTGAGCGGCGTGCCGGGCAATGCCTCCGACGCGGCCATCTGCCAGGCCGTGGCCGGCATCGCCCAGGCGCTGGGTCTGGATGTGGTGGCCGAAGGCGTGGAGAGCGGCGTGCAGCGTGATTTCCTGCTGGGCCTGGGCATCCACCGCGGCCAGGGTTTCCTTTTCAGCCAGGCGCTCGAGGCCGATGCCTTCGGCGCCTTCCTCCGACAATCCAACGCCGCCTCGCAACCATGAACCAGCCTTTCCAGATCCGCCCCATCACCGCCGCCGACGACCTGGCGGTGGCCCGCATCATCCGCGGCGTCATGCCGGAATTCGGCGCCGACGGCCCCGGCTTCGCCATCCACGACCCCGAGGTGGACGCCATGTCGGCCGCCTACGACCGGCCGGGCGCGGCCTATTTCGTGGTCGAGCACGAAGGCCGGGTACAGGGCGGCGGCGGCGTGGCGCCGCTCGAGGGCGGCCCGGAAGGCGTGTGCGAGCTGCGCAAGATGTATTTCCTGCCGGCCCTGCGCGGCCTGGGCGCGGGCGCCGCGCTGATGCAGCGCTGCCTGGCCGAGGCCCGGGCGCTGGGCTTCCGCCAGGTCTACCTGGAAACCCTGCGCGGCATGGACGCCGCCCAGAAGCTCTACGAGCGCACCGGCTTCCGCCGCCTCGACGGCCCCTTGGGCGCCACCGGCCACTTCGGCTGCAACCGCTTCTACCTCCTCGACCTCGCCTGACGCCTGCCCCTGTTGTAGGAGCGGGGTAAGCCCCCCAGCCATTAGCGCAAAGATTAGCGGCGGAAACCGCGACGAAAGGGGGGGGGGGGCAGGGTTAAATAACGGGTTTT
>JAIBEO010000113.1 GCA_019459185.1 Rhizobium sp.
GTGGCGCCGTTCCACCCCAGCGCGTAGCCACCGGGGGGCTGCGGGCCCGGGGGGTCCGCGGCCTGATCCCCCGCGCCGACGTAGGCCACCGGGGTGCGCCGCGCCGGGGCGGCCGCGCGCGAAGGTGCGGCGCGCCCGACCATCTGCACCGACTGGGTCATCGCCGCGAACAGGGCCATGCCCGCCGCCGCCAGGATGGCCAGCGCCACCACCGCCTCGAGCAGGGTGAAACCACGGGCGCGCTCACGGCGCATCGGCCACCCCGCAGGTCGGCATGGACAGGGACAGGTCCTCGGCATCACCGCGGCCTTCGACGCGCACGCTGCTGGCATGGCACAGGCCGTTGGCCTCGACGCGCAGCGGCGCGAGCGGCGTGACCTGCCAGCCCTCGGGCAGCGCCAGCACGGCCGACAGCGCCGCGGCGTCGCCCTCGGCGACCACGATCGGTTCGCCGGCGATGCGCGCCAGCCGCGGCAGGCGGCCCAGCTGGCGCCGGACCTCGGCACGCTCGCCGCTGCCGGCGATGGCGTCATAGGTGCGCTGCAGGCGCGGCGCTACCAGCGCGGTCATCAGGCCGAGCAGGGCCAGCACTATCAGCAGCTCGAGCAGGGAGAAGCCGCGGCCGGCGACGCCGCGCGGGCCGGCTTCAGCCGCGCGGCAGGAAACCGACGTCGGCATCGTTGCCCTCCCCGCCGCGCACGCCGTCGGCGCCGAAGGAATAGAGCGCGAACGGCATGCCGTTGGCACCCGGGATGGCGTACTGGTAGGGATTGCCCCAGGGATCCATCGGCGCCGGCTCGTCCAGGTAGGGGCCCTTCCAGCGGGCGCGCAGGCGCTCGTCCCCCGGCGGGTTGTACAGCACGCCCAGGCCCTCTTCCACGGAAGGCAGCTTGCCGACCTCGAGGCGGTAGGTCTCGATGGCGCCGCGCAGCATGCGGACCTGGGTCTCGGCCACCTGCACCTTCGAGGTGTCCACGCGGCTGAACAGGCGCGGGCCGACCAGGCTGGCGATCAGGCCGATGATGACCAGCACGACCAGCATCTCGAGCAGGGTGAAACCGGCGTTTCGGCGGGAAAGGTTCATGGCTACTCCGTGTAACGCGTCAGAGCGGGACCTCGTTGACGCTGGTGATGGCGAGGATGATCGCGGTGACGATGGTGCCGATGACGATGCCGATCAGGATGATCGCCAGCGGCTCGATCAGCTGCAGGATCCGCTTCATGCGGTCCCGGCCGGTGGTTTCGTACAGGCGCGCCAGCGCGGCCAGCAGCTTGGGCAGCTCGCCGCTGGCCTCGCCCACCGCCACCAGGTCGTAACCGGTGGGGTTGAGCGCGCGGTGTTCGCGCAGCGCGGCCGACAGCGTGGAGCCGCCCTTCACCGACGCCGCCACCTGCGACAGGCGGCTGCGCAGGAAGGCCAGGCGCACCGAGCCGGCGGCCAGGCCGAGGGCGCGGATGAGCTCGACGCGGCCGGTCAGCAGCGCGGACAGGGTACTGGCCCAGCGCCCCACCTCGGCCTCGACCAGCCATTCGCCCAGCACCGGCAGGCCGGCGGCCCGTTCGGCCAGGCGGTCGGTGAAGTCGCGGCGCGACAGCAGGGTGCGCAGGCCCAGGCCGGCCGCCAGCGCCGCCAGCGCCACCAGGTACCAGTGCGCGCTGAACCAGACGCCGGCGCCGATGGTCCAGCGCGACAGCGCCGGCATGTTGTCGCCGTGCTGGGTGAGCAGGTTGCCGAAGCGCGGCACCACCCACAGGAAGATGATGGACACCGCGGCGATGCCCGAGAACACCAGCACCGCCGGGTAGACCAGGGCCGAGCGCATTTCGCTGGACACGCGCTGGTCGTATTCGAACTGCTCGACGCCGCCGCGCATCGATTCGGCCAGGCGGCCGGTGGCCTCGCCCGCCTCGACCAGCTGCAGGAAATATTCCGGCACCGGCAGCTTGGCCTCGCGGAAGGCGGCGCTGAAGCTGTCGCCGCGGCGAACGGCCTTTTCCATGCCGGAAAACACCCCGGTGATCTGCGGGTGGTGGCTGGACTTGGCCAGCGACGACAGCGCCGTCACCAGCGACACGCCCGCCTCGAGCAGGGTGGTGAATTCCTGCAGCACCAGCTGCAGTTCGCGGCTCGAGGCCTTGCCGCGCCGGCGGCGCACGCCGGCTTCGCCCTGCTCGGCCAGCGACAGCGTGGTCAGGCCCTGCTGGGCGAGCTGGCGCGAAGCCTCGCGTTCGCTGCGGCCGTCCACCACGCCCGAGACGGCGTGGCCCGACTTGTCGATGGCCTGGTAACGGAACTGCATGGGTTCAGGCTTCGGCCGCGAAACCGCCGGTGACGCGCACGACCTCGTCCACCGTGGTGAGCCCCTGGCGGGCCTTCAGCAGGCCGTCCTCGCGCAGCGTGCGGCCGCCTTGCGCGGTGGCCAGCTGGCGCATGCGCTCGGCGGTGGCGCGCTCGAGCACCAGCTCCTGCAGCTCGGGCGTGACGTCGACCAGTTCGTAGATGCCCAGGCGGCCGCGGTAGCCGGTGCCGCGGCAGCGCGGGCAGCCCACGGCCTTGCGCCACTGCGGCGGCGAGGCGTCACCGTCGAGCACCGGCGCCACCAGGCGTTCCACCGCCGGCAGCACTTCGGCCGGCTGGCTGCAGTCCGGGCACACCCGGCGCACCAGGCGCTGGGCCTGCACGGCGCGCACCGACGTGGCGACCAGGAAGGGTTCCAGGCCCATGTCCACCAGGCGGGTGAAGGCGCTGACCGCGTCGTTGGTGTGCAGCGTGGACAGCACCAGGTGGCCGGTGAGCGCCGACTGCACGGCGATCTCGGCGGTTTCCAGATCGCGGATTTCGCCGATCATGATGACGTCGGGGTCCTGGCGCAGGATGGCGCGCAGGGCCCGGGCGAAGCTGTAGCCGATCTCGGCGTTGGCCTGGATCTGGGTGACGCCGGGCACCTGGTATTCGACCGGGTCTTCGACCGTGATGATCTTGCGGTCGCGCTGGTTCATTTCCTCCAGCGTGCCGTAGAGCGTGGTGGACTTGCCCGAGCCGGTGGGGCCGGTGACCAGCACGATGCCGTGCGGCTCGCGCGCCCAGCCGCGGAACATGGCCAGGTCGCGCGGCGTGAAGCCCAGGCGCTCGAGGCTGAGGTCCTGGCGCTCCTTGGGCAGCAGGCGCAGCACCAGCGATTCGCCGTGCACGGCCGGCACCGCCGAGGCGCGGATGTCCACGTCCTGGCCGCTGACGCGGGTGCTCAGGCGGCCGTCCTGCGGCAGCCGGCGCTCGGCGATGTCCATGCCCGAGATCAGCTTCACGCGCGAGGCCACCGCCGGGTAGCGGCTGATCGGCAGCGTCAGGCGGGTGTGCAGGATGCCGTCGATGCGCAGGCGCACGTGGAAGACCTGCTCCTCGGGCTCGATGTGGATGTCCGAGGCGCGCTGGTCCATGGCCTGGGCCAGCACGTTGTTCACCAGCTCGATGACCGGCGCTTCCTCGGCCAGTTCGCGCAGGTGGCTGACGTCGTCGTCGCCGAACTCGTCGTCGCGACGCTCGCTGCGCGCGGCCAGGTCGAGCAGGCGGTCGAGGTCCTGGCCGCGGGCCAGGCGCCATTGCCAGCCGCCGGCGGGCAGGCGGCGGGCGAGGATTTCGTTGAGCGAGGGCTCGAGCGGGTCGCGCGCGGCCACCAGCCACTGGCCGGATTCGGTTTCCCAGCCGGCCACGCCGTTGTCCACCCACCAGTCGGCCACCAGGCCGCTGGCCTCGGCGACACGGTGCATGGCGGCGGCGTCGGTGGGCCACTCGGGGCCTTCGAGCAGGGGCATTTCCAGCTGCTCGGACAGCACCGGCAGCAGGGATTCCTCGGACAGCGCGCCCAGGCGCACCAGGATCGAGCCGATGCGGCCGCCGAACTGCTGCTGGAAGGCCAGCGCCTTGCCAATGTCGGCGCGCGTGGCCAACTGGCGCTCGACCAGCAGGTCGCCCAGGCGGCGGGCGCTGGGCGCCAGGGTGTGCTCGGTGGGTTCGGTCAGGGCTGGAGGCATATCGCCGGGGTCTGCGGACGGGCCGGGGCAGGATAACAGTTCGCCCGCCGGCCCCGGCCGGCCGGCGCGGCCCGGTCAGGCGCGGTTACTGCACCCGGCGGCGCAGGTAGTTGAGCAGGTCGATGCGGGTGATCAGGCCCAGGAACTTCGGCCCGTCCATCACGATGGCCACCTGGCCGCGCTCGAACACCGGCAGCAGCGATTCCATGGGCGAGGTCACTTCCAGCACGTTGAGCTGGCTGACCATGGCGCTGGCCACGCTGTCCCGGAACCGGGCCTCGTTGCCGTACACGTGCAGCAGCACGTCGGATTCGTCGACGATGCCGACGATCCTCTCGCCGTCCATCACCGGCAGCTGCGACACGTCGTACATCTTCATGCGCTGGTAGGCGACGTGCAGGGTGTCGTTCGGGCCCACCACCACGGTGTCGCGCTGGGCGTAGGGCCGCAGGATCAGGTCGCGCAGGTCGCCGTGCTGCGGGCGCTCGATGAAGCCGTTGTCGAGCATCCAGTAGTCGTTGTACATCTTCGACAGGTACTTGTTGCCGGTGTCGCAGACGAACACCACCACCTTCTTGGGCGTGGTCTGTTCCTTGCAGTACTTCAGCGCCGCCGCCAGCAGGGTGCCGCTGGAACTGCCGCCGAGCACGCCTTCCTTCACCAGCAGCTCGCGGCCGGCCAGGAAGCTCTCCTTGTCGGAGATGGCATAGGCCTTCTTCACGCGGCTGAAGTCGGAGATGTCCGGCAGGAAATCCTCGCCGATGCCTTCCACCATCCAACTGCCCGACTTGGTGCTGAGCACGCCCTCGTTGATGTACTGGGTGAGGATGGAACCGACCGGGTCGGCCAGCACCAGCTCCACGTGCGGCGCGGCCTTGGCGAAGAAGCGCGAGAGGCCGGTCATGGTGCCCGAGCTGCCGCAGCCGAACACGATGGCGTCCATGTCCTGGTCCATCTGCGCCCAGATCTCGGGGCCGGTGCCCTGCTCGTGCGCGGCCGGGTTGTCGGGGTTGCCGAACTGGTTGATGAAATACGCGCCCGGGGTTTCACTGGCGATGCGCGCGGCCATGTCCTGGTAGTAGTCGGGATGGCCCTTGGCCACGTCCGAACGCGTCAGCACGACCTCGGCGCCCATGGCGCGCAGGTTGAAGATCTTTTCCCGGCTCATCTTGTCCGGGACCACCAGCAGCAGCTTGTAGCCCTTCTGCTGGGCCACCAGGGCCAGGCCGATGCCGGTGTTGCCGGCGGTGCCTTCGACGATGGTGGCTCCGGGCCTGAGGTCACCGCGGGCTTCGGCGGCTTCGATCATCTTCAGGCCGATGCGGTCCTTGATGGAGCCGCCGGGGTTCATGCACTCGAGCTTGAGGTAGAGCTCGCAAAGACCGGTGTCGAGGTGCTGGGCCTTCACCATCGGCGTGTTGCCGATGAGCTCGAGGACGTTGTGCTGGGCCGTCATGGGGAAAGGAACCGGTCGCTGGGGCGGATTCCGGATTCTAGCAGCGGCCCCGGCCGCGCCGGCACCCGTGGCGGGGCCGGGAAAGTGCGGGCGGCGGCGACCCGACGAGGTGGGCCGCCGCCGCCGCAGCGGGAACTCAGTGCCTGCGCTGGTCGAACATGCGGGTCAGGCGGTCCTTCGCGTTCAACTTTTCCTTCTTCATGCGCGCGAGCGTGGTGTCGTCGAGCGGGAGCACGCCCAGTTCGGCGTCCAGCACCTGCTTGTCCAGTTCGCGGTGCCGGTGGTAGAGCTGCCGGAATTCCGGGTCGCTCTTCATCAGCGCGTCGAGATCTTGTTGCGGTTGCCCTTCAAACATCGGAATGACCTCCTCCAGAAACGCGAACGCCCCGGCCGATGGGGACCAGGGCGTGGCGGATTGAGACAAAGGTCAGGTCGCTTTCGCGGGCGGCGCCTCCACACAACGCGCCCGCTTCCGTTCGGGAGGCTGCGCAATCGGCGGGGGCGAGGTCTGCTTTCATCGGCCTGGCTCGGTTACCCGGGGGCATCGCGCCACCCGGGCTTTGAACCTACGCCCCCCAAAACAGGGCTGCAAGCCTCGGGGCAAACCGTTGATCGGAAAAGGAAAAGCCCCCGAATGGCGGGGGCTCGGCCGGCCCTGGCGCAGGGCCTTTGGATTCAATTACTTAGTGAATGTTAAGGCTTTGAGAGGCCTTGCAAGTAGTTGAATTTCCTTCAATTAACGATGACTTCGACACGCCGGTTGAGTGCGCGGCCGCGCGCGCTTGGATTGTAGGCGACCGGGGCCGATTCGCCCTTGCCGGTGGCGCGCATCCGGCTGCCGGCGACGCCGGCCTCTTCCAGCACGCGGCGCACCGCGTCGGCGCGGCGCTGCGACAGCGCGCGGTTGGCGTCGTCGGCGCCCTGGCTGTCGGTATGGCCCTCGATCGTGACCTTGCCGCCGCCGGAGAGCAGCCCGGCGAGCGCGCGCAGGCTGGCCTGGGCTTCGGCGGTGAGGCTGGCGCTGCCGCTGCCGCTGCCGAAGGCGTTTCCGGCCAGGGTATAGACCTGCTTGCCGCCTTCGCGGCGCGCCGGCGGCGGGGCCGCGTCGGCGATGTCGTCGGCGGCGATCGCGGCGGCCAGCTCGGCCTCCTTGCGCGCCAGTTCGGCTTCGCGGGCGCGGGCGGCGGCCAGCTTGCGGGCCTGGGCGGTCTCGGCCTCGGCGGCTTCCACGGCGGCGGCGCGGTCGGCTTCAGCCATTTCCAGTTCGCGCTGCAACGCTTCCTCGCGGGCCAGGGCCTGCAGGCGCAGCCGCTCGGATTCGCGGCGGGCGCGCTCGGCCTCGAGGCGGCTGGCCTCGATCATGATCTGGTCGCGCTCGCGGTCGAGCTGCGCGGCCTGGTCGGCCAGCAGTTCGGCTTCGGCGGCCAGGCGCGCGGTTTCGATGCGCACGCCGGCCAGGGCCAGCTTGTGCTCGCGGTCGCGGCGGCGGGCGTCGCGGGCCTCGGCCAGCGCCTGGCGGGCCTGCAGGCGTTCAAGCCGGGCCAGGCCACCGAGCGAGGCGTCGGCGTCGAGCGCGCCCAGTTCGGCGGCGAGGCGGGCCACGGCCTCTTCGTGTTCGCTAGGCGCGGCGGCGGCCGGCATGGCCAGCAGGGCGGCGAGCATCAGGGAAATCCCCAGGGTGCGCAGCATGCTCAGTTCCCCCGGTTCACGAGCAGGCGACGACGCAGGTCGTCGTTGCGGGCGGCGCGGCTGTCGACTTCCTCGCGGGCGGCGTCAAGCCGGGCCCGCGCGTGCGCCAGGTCGGCGTTGGCGACGGCGGCTTCGGCCAGGCGCAGGCGGTCGGACTGGCGGCGGCTGGCCTGGGCGGCCTGCCACTGGCCGCGGGCGCGGTCGAGCGCGGCGGCGGCCTCCCCGCGCGGGTTCGCCGACTCGGCGGCGAGCACCGCGCGTTCGGCGGTGGCGACGGCCAGGTCGGCTTCATTTGCAGCCGAAGCTGTGGACACGGCCAGCAAAAGCGCCAGCGCGAGATGGATTTTTAGCGAGGATAGTGTCATAAGGCGAACTCGCAGGTCGGCGTTCGGGCGGGGCCATTGTAGCCACCCCGCGCCGTCCACCGGGACCGAAACAGGGGATCCAAGGATACTGACATGGACATCGGCTATTTCCTGAAGCTGATGACGGAAAAGAACGCGTCGGACATGTTCCTGACCACCGGCGCGCCCGTCTACATCAAGGTCGAGGGCAAGCTCTACCCCCTCGGCAACACCGGCCTGCCGGCCGGCATGGTCAAGAAGATCGCCTACTCGCTGATGGACGAGGGCCAGGTCCCGGCCTTCGAGCGCGACCTCGAGTTCAACATGGCCATCGCGGTGAAGGACACCGGGCGCTTCCGCGTCAACGTGTTCAAGCAGCGCGGCGAAGTGGGCATGGTGATCCGCGCCATCAAGAGCGAGATCCCCAACATCGACCAGCTCAAGCTCCCGAACGTCCTCAAGGACATCGTGATGGAGCAGCGCGGCCTGGTGCTGGTGGTCGGCTCCACGGGCTCGGGCAAGTCCACCACGCTGGCGGCCATGATCGACCACCGCAACGCCAGCACGACCGGCCACATCCTCACCATCGAGGACCCGATCGAGTTCCTGCACAGGCACAAGAAGTCCATCGTCAACCAGCGCGAAGTGGGCCTGGACACCCACGCCTTCCACAACGCGCTCAAGAACGCCATGCGCGAGGCGCCGGACGTCATCCTGATCGGCGAGATCCTCGACGCGGTCACCATGGAATCGGCCATCGCCTTCGCCGAAACCGGCCACCTGTGCCTGGCCACGCTGCACTCGAACAACGCCGACCAGACCCTGGACCGCATCCTGAACTTCTTCCCGGAGTCGGCCCACAAGAACGTGCTGATGAACCTGTCGCTGAACCTCAAGGCGGTCATCAGCCAGCGCCTGGTCATCGGCAAGGACGGCAAGCGCCTGCCGGCGGCCGAAATCCTGATCAACACCCCGATGATCCGCGACCTGATCCGCCGCGGCGAGGTGCACGAGATCAAGGAGGCCATGGACAAGTCGCTGCAGGAAGGCATGCAGACCTTCGACCAGTCGCTGTTCCGCCTGTACAAGGAAGGCAAGGTCGAACTCGAGGAGGCGCTGCGCAAGGCCGACTCGCGCGACGGCCTGGCCCTGAAGATCCGTCTCTCGGAAGGCGCCACCGGCGAACACGACCCCTACGCCGACATGTACGGCGGCGCCGGCCCGGGCAGCGAATCCACCGGCTACTGAGCCGCGCTCAGTTCCCGACCGGGGCGTCCGGCTGGTTTTCCGGCCGGGCGGCCTCGAAGGCCTCGAGCGCCAGGCAGGCCTCGTTGATGCGCCGGATCGTTCGGTACGGCGCCAGGTCCACCCCGAAACGCACCGCGTTGTAGACCTGCGGCACCAGGCAGCAGTCGGCCATGGTCGGCATTTCGCCGTCGCAGAAGGTGCCGGTGGAGGGGTTGTCGGCCAGGGTGTCTTCCAGCGCCTCGAACCCCACCTGCATCCAGTGCCGCACCCAGACGTCGCGTTCGGCCTGGGGCACGTTCCAGGTGTTTTCGAAGAACTGCAGCACGCGCAGGTTGTTCAGCGGGTGCACGTCGCAGGCGATCATCTGGGCGATGGCGCGCACGCGCTGGCGGTCGCGGGCCGTGGTGGGCATCAGCGGCGGCGTCGGCCAGGTTTCGTCCAGGTACTCCATGATGGCCATGGACTGGCGCAGGATGCGGCTGCCGTGCAGCAGCACGGGCACCAGTTCCTGCGGGTTGAGGTCGCTGAAAGGCGCCTGGTGCTGGTCGCCGCGGGCCAGGTGCACCGGCAGCGTTTCGTAGGGCATGCCCTTGAGGTTGAGCGCGATGCGCACCCGGTAGGCGGCGCTGGAGCGCCAGTAGGAATACAGCCGGATCGAACCAGAAGCCATGCCGCCAGCCCTCTTCCCTCCCATGGGTGGCCCAAGCATACGCCCGGGCTGGTCCGCTTGTGTAGGGTGGGGGGGGGGGGGGGGGGGGGGGGGGGGGGGGGGCGGGG
>JAIBEO010000123.1 GCA_019459185.1 Rhizobium sp.
TATACCGGGGGGGGGGGCTTAAGCCGCTCTTACAAGAGTATTTCCGGTGGGGGCTCAGTCCTCGTCGTGGCGGGGTTTGTAGGCTTCGACTAGCTGTTTCTGCACCTGCGGCGGCACGGGTTCGTAGTGGCTGAACTCCAGGTCGTAGCGGCCGCGGCCGGCGGTGGCGCCCTTGAGTTCGGCGGCGTAGTCGCCCAGCTCCGACAGCGGTACCTGCGCCTTGACCACGATCTCGCCGCCGCGGCCGGCGTCGGTGCCGTGGATGCGCGCGCGCTTGCCGGCCAACTGCCCGGTGATGTCGCCCATGTGCGCCTCGGGCACGCTCACGGTGAGGTCGACGATGGGCTCGAGCACCTGCGGCCGCGCCTTCAGCACCGCGTCCAGGAAGGCCCGCTTGCCGGCCGCCACGAAGGCCACTTCCTTGGAATCGACGCTGTGGTATTTGCCGTCGTACACCGTCACGCGCACGTCCTGCAGCTGGTAGCCGGCGATGGCGCCGCCGTGCAGTACCTGGCGCACGCCTTTTTCCACCGCCGGGATGAACTGGCCGGGGATGGTGCCGCCCTTCACCGCGTCCACGAACTCGAAGCCGCGGCCGCGCTCCAGCGGTTCGATGCGCAGGAACACTTCGCCGAACTGGCCGGCGCCGCCGGTCTGCTTCTTGTGCCGGTGGTGGCCTTCGGCCGGCGCGCCGATGGTTTCGCGGTAGGCGATGCGCGGCGGACGCGTCACCACGTCCACGCCGTAGCGCTCGCGGATGCGTTCGAGCATCACCCGCAGGTGCAGTTCGCCCAGGCCGCGGATGACGGTTTCGTTGAGTTCGCCGTTGTGCTCGACGTGGAAACCCGGGTCCTCTTCGGCCAGCCGGTGCAGGGCCGTGGCCAGCTTCTGCTCCTGGCCGCGGGTGGCGGCCTCGATGGCCAGGCCGAACATGGGGCGCGGGAAGTCCAGCGGCCGCAGGCGGATGTCGTCCTCGTCATGACTGTCATGCAGCACGGCGTCGAAGTGGATCTCGTCCACCTTGGCCACCGCGGCGATGTCGCCCGGGATGGCCTGCGCTATTTCCACGTGTTCCTTGCCCTGCAGCCGGAACAGGTGGCCCACCTTGAAGGGCTTGCGGCCGTCGTCCACGAAAAGCTGGGCATCCTTGCGCACCGTGCCCTGGAACACGCGGAACACGCTGAGCTTGCCGACGAAGGGGTCGTTGATGATCTTGAAGACGTCGGCGATGACGTGCGCCGAGGGATCGGGCATGGCGGTGATGGGCTGGCCGTTCTTCTCGAACGACGGCGGGTTGCCTTCGAGCGGGTTGGGGAAGAGTTTCTCCGCCAGGTCCAGCAGCTCATTCACGCCGGCGCCCGTGCGCGCCGACACGAAGCACACCGGCACCAGGTGGCCCTCGCGCAGGCACTGTTCGAAGGCGTCGTGCAGGGCCTGGCCACTCAGGCCTTCCTCGCCTACCTCGAGGTAACGCTCCATCACCTGCTCGTTGATCTCGACCACCTGGTCGACGATTCGCTGGTGCGCATCGGCCACCGGGCCCAGGTCGGAATCACCGCCGGGATTGAAGAAGCAGTCCACCACCCCCGTGCCTTTTCCCGCCGGCAGGTTGATGGGCAGGCACTCGGGGCCGAAAACCTCGCGCAGTTCTTCCAGCAGCGCGGGCAGGTGGCCCGGGTCGATGTCCATCTTGTTCACCACCAGCACGCGGCAGAGGTTGCGCGCGCGGGCGTAGTCCATCATGCGGCGCGTGCCGTATTCCACGCCCGTGGCGGCGTTGACCACCACGGCCACGGTTTCCACCGCGGAGAAGGCCGACAGCGTCGGCCCGCGGAAATCGGCGTAGCCGGGCGTGTCGATGAGGTTGACGTGGATGCCGGCGCGGTCGGTGCTGGCGATGGCGGTGTTGAGCGAATGCCCGCGCGCCTTTTCCATCGGGTCGTAGTCGGACACGGTGGTGCCGCGTTCGAGGCTGCCTGCCGCCTGGATCGCGCCGCCGGCATGCAACAGGGCTTCGAAGAGGGTGGTTTTGCCGGCGCCCGGGTGGCCTGCCAGGGCCACGTTGCGGATGGTTTGCGTGGTGTAGGACATGAGGCCGTCTCTCCCTGGGTGAGGGTGGATAGGCCGTCATGGTCGGCGGCGCGATGGCGCTGCCTTCGGTCGTTTTCGCGCGACCGCGCGTCGGTCATGGCGGAAGCCCGGCCGCAGCCGGGGCACCTAGCCTTCCACCGCCGGCCGCCCGGGTCAACTGGCGGCGGCGGGCGGGCTCAGCGGGCAGCGCGGGCAGCGCGGGCGGCGCGTTCGACGGTGTCGCGGATGGCCGCCAGGCGCGGTTCGATGGCCTCGGCGTGTTTGCGCCACTTGTCCGGCGCCGGCGTGCTGAGCGTGTAGCGCGACAGCGGCAGCACGCCGCCCAGGTCACGGTCCCAGCCCCAGCCGGCCCAGGCGCCCAGGCGTTCGACGGTGGCCTGCGGCGCGGCCAGGAAGGCGTCGTGGTCGACCGCCGTCCATTCGTCGCGGCCCAGGGCCTGCAGGTCGTCGAGCAGCACGCGGGTGGCGGTGTCCCACTGCGCGGCCACGATGTCGGCCAGCGGCTTGCCCGACAGTTCGCGCCAGCCCGGCGTGAGCAGGAAGGACCAGGGCAGGCCCTGCCAGCCGGGCAGGTTCGGGTACATGACGAAGCGGCCGGAATTCCAGCCTTCGATCATGCTGGCCAGTACCTGGCGCGGATCGCGGTGCAGGTAGATGAAGCGCGCGCCGGGGAACACCGCCTTCAGGAAGGGGATGCGCAGGGCGTTTTTCGGGGTTTTTTCCAGCAGGCGCACCGGCGCGTCGCCGGGCGCGTGGCCCTCGCGGTCGCGCAGGGCATCGAAGAAACGCTGGCGCAGCTGCGTGGCGATCTCCGGCGTGGCGTCGTCGGCCCGCAGGCGGTTGGAATCGTGGCCGCGCTGCGAGGGCGCCAGGCCCGGCACGCCTTCGATCAGCGCGTGGCTCTCGTCGCCGATGGTAAACACGCCGGGCGCGCCCACCAGGGTTTCGAACAGCAGCGTCGAGCCCGAACGTGGCGGGCTGACGATGAACACCGGGCGGTCGAAGCTGGTTTCGCTGGCGGCGCGGCGCTTGGGTGCGGCGGCTGCGGCCTGGGCCGGGGCGTCGCCGTGCACGTCCTTGCGCGCCACCAGGTTGGGCGCACCGTCGTCGGACAGCGCCACGCCGAACACCAGCATGTCGAGCATGTGCATCAGGCCCACTTCGTTGCGCAGGCCGATTTCGCCGGCGCCACGCGCCAGCGCGTCGGCGCGGCCTTGGTCGAGCAGGGCCCGGTAGCGCGGCCAGCCCGCCTCGCGCTCGCCGAAGGCCGACCACAGCCCGTGCCAGCGCCGGGCGAATTCCAGCAGGCCCTGCTGCACTCCCTGCAGGCGCGGGTTGGGCACGCATTCGCCGAGCAGGAACACGAAGTGATCGCGCACTTCCCAGGGCGTCATCACCACGGGTGCGTTGACGCTTTCGAAATCGATGGCCACCTCGCCGCGGCCGGGCAAGGGCACCGGTCGCGGCTGCCAGCCGGGGACCACGCGGCCGGCGGGGCGGCCCTGCGCCACCAGGTCCCAGAATCCGGCGCCGCCGACGGTGTCAGCGACCAGGTGGATGCGGGTGCGGTCGTTTTCGTTCATCACCCGGTGCCGGCGCCAGGTGTCGAAGATCCAGCATTCGCCGGCGGCCATATTGATCTCGGCTTCGCCGGCCTGGAAGCGCACGTCGGGCGTGGTGGTGATCGGCACGTGCACGCGCATGCGTTCGCGCCAGTAGTAGTTGGTGTCCACGTGCGCGGTCACTTCGGCCTGGCCGGAGAGGCGCATCAGGCGCGAACGGCCCCAGGTGGCGCCGAGCGCGGACAGCACTTCCTTCAGGCGCGGCAGCTGTTCGAGCACCGGCGTCGGCCGCATTTCGCCGGCCAGGTCGTCGTTGTCGGGCTCGCCGTTCCGGGCCACCAGGGTGAGCGCGCTGTTGCCCGGCAGCTTGTTCGGGTGCGGGCGCCAGTGCGATTCGTCGACCTGGGCGATTTCGTGCGCCAGCGCTTCGGCATCGAAGGACACCGGCAGCTGGAGGAAGGGGACCTGGAGTTTCATGGGCCCATGGTACCGACCGGGTCCGTGGGCGGCCAATTCGGGGCCGTTACACTGAGTCGCATGGAGATCCCACGCCCGCCGCCCACCCGCACCGCCGTGTTCGTGCACGGCGCCGGTGGCGGTGGCTGGGAGTGGGCGGTCTGGCAGCGGGTGTTCGCGGCGGCGGGCTGGGACACGCTGGCGCCGGACCTGCGGCCCGCGCCGGCCGGCCTGGCCGCGACCACGCTGGGCGACTACGCCGCGCAAGTGCGGGGCTGGACCGCCGCCGTGCCGCGCCCGCGCGTGCTGGTGGGCGCCAGCCTGGGCGGCCTGCTGGCCGCCATGGCCAGCGCCGCCGCCGATGCGCTGGTGCTGGTGAACCCGCTGCCGCCGCAGGGCTTGCCGGATGCGCCGCCGCTACCGGCGGTGGTGCCCTGGGGCCTTGCGGCGTCGCTGGCCGGCACGCGCCGCGCGCTGCCCGATGCCGACGACCTGGCCGCGCTGCACGCCTTCCGCCGCTGGCGCGACGAATCCGGCCGCGTGCTGGCCGAGGCGCGCGCGGGCGTGGTAGTGGCACGGCCGTGCGTGCCGGTGCTGGTGATCGCCTCGGACGGTGACGACGACGTGCCGCCGGCTTCTTCGGCCGCGCTCGCGGCGGAGTGGGGCGCCACGCTGTGGCCGGTGCCCGGTAGCCACGTGGGCCCGCTTCTGGGCCGCCAGGCTCCGGCGCTGGCGGCAGCGGTGCTCCCTTGGCTGAACGCCGCTGTCGGCGGCGCCGGAATTCAGCACCCGTTGGGCGCCCCGGCCTGAGCATCGGCCTACGCCATCCCGGCGTCCGGAGCCTGCCATGAAGCGTGTAGTCGTTCCCTGCCTTGCCCTCGGCCTGGCCTTCGCCGCGACCGCGGCCTTCGCCCAGGACGGCTATTACGACGATTACGGCCGCGGTTACGACGCCGGTTACGAAGAACCGGCCTACGAGCCGTACGAGGCTTATGGCCGCGAGGGCGGCGCCGCCACCGACGTGGCGCGCGTGCTGAGCGTGGACCCCATCGTCGAACCCGCGCGCGAAGTCCGCCGCCAGGAATGCTGGCGCGAGCCCGCGCCGCGTTACGCCTACGAAGAGCGCTACGAGCGCGACGAGTACTACGCCCCGCGCCGCACCAGCGGCGGCGGCGCGGTGCTGGGCGCCATCGTCGGTGGCGCGCTGGGCAACACCGTGGGCGACGGCGACGGCCGCCGCGCCGCCACGGTGGTGGGCGCGGTGGTGGGTGGCGCCATCGGCAACGACATCGAGCGCAACGGCGCCCGCCGCGACGACCGCTACTACCGCCAGTCGCGCTATTCGCGCCCGGCCGAGGTGGAGCGCTGCCGCGTGGTCACCGACGTCGAACACGAGGGCCGCGTCGTCGGCTACCGCGTGGCCTACGAATACGCCGGCCGCGTCTTCCATACCACCACCGACTACCACCCGGGCAACCAGCTGCGGGTGCGCGTGGACGTGACGCCCGAGGGCTGAGCGCCCGGCGCCGGTTCGCTTGCGAAAGAAGGGGCCTGCGGGCCCCTTCACTTTTTCCCGCCCGGGGCAGCGGTTAGGGTAGGGGCCTTTCCGGGGAGCCCACCATGCGCCGAACCTGCCTTGCCCTTGCCCTCTCGCTGGCCATCGCCATGCCGGCTTCCGCGGCCACGCACCTGCTGACCGCCGCGCGCATCCACACCGGCGACGCCGGGCGGCCCGTGGCCGAAGCCATGGCCTGGGACGAGGAAGGCAACATCCTCGCGCTCGGCAGCGCCGGGGAACTGCGCCGGCGCTTCCCGGACGCGCGCGAACACCCGCAGCCCGGCGCGGTGGTCATCCCCGGCCTGATTGATGCCCACGCGCACGTGATGGGCCTGGGCTTCGCCCTGCTGCGCGCCGACCTGGTGGACGCCGCCAGCAAGGAGGAAGTGATCGCGCGCCTCAAGGCCTTCGAGGCCACGCTGCCGCCGGGCGCCTGGCTGCAGGGCCGCGGCTGGGACCAGAACGACTGGCCGGGCAAGGCCTTTCCCACCGCCGCCGACCTCGACGCCGCCTTCCCGGAGCGCCCGGTCTGGCTCGAGCGCGTGGACGGCCACGCCGGCTGGGCCAATTCCGCCGCGCTGCGCGCCGTGACCCGCGACCTGTCGGGCGACTGGCAGCCGGAGGGGGGCCGCATCCTGCGCGACGTGCAAGGCCGCGCCACCGGCGTGTTCATCGACACCGCCGCTGCGCTGGTGGACGCCGTGGTGCCCGCCCCCGACGAAACGCTGCGCGCCGAAGCGCTGGAGCGTTCGCTGAAAGCCGCCGCGAAACACGGCCTGACCGGCGTGCACGACATGGGCGTGTCGCTGGCCGACCTGGGCCTGATGCGCCGCTTCGCCGACGAAGGCCGGCTGCCGCTGCGCATCCGTGCCTACGCCGACGGCGATTCCGCCGCGCTCGACGCGCTCTGCGCCATGGGCCCCTACGAACACCCGGAAGGCCGCCTGGCCATGCGCGGCGTGAAGTTCTACGTGGACGGCGCGCTGGGCAGCCGCGGCGCCGCGCTGCTGGAGGATTACAGCGACGAGCCGGGCCACCGCGGCCTGCTGGTGACCGAGCCGGCGGCCTACGCGGCGGCGGTGGTGAAGGCGCGCGAGTGCGGCATCCAGCCGGCCAGCCACGCCATCGGCGACCGCGGCAACCGCATCGTGCTCGACACCTACGAAAAGGTGCTGGGCGACGCCGCGGGCGGCGACCACCGCTTCCGGGTCGAACACGTGCAGGTGGTGCACCGCGACGACCTGGCGCGTTTCGCAGCGCTGAAGCTGGTGGCCTCGATGCAGCCCACGCACGCCACTTCCGACATGCCCTGGGCCGAAGCGCGCATCGGCAAGGAGCGGCTCTACGGTGCCTACGCCTGGCAGCGCCTGCGCGCGCTGGGCGTGCCGCTGGCCCTGGGTTCGGACTACCCGGTGGAGTCGGTGGATCCGCGCCTGGGCCTGTACTCGGCGGTGACCCGCCAGGACCGCGACGGCCAGCCCCCGGGCGGCTGGCTGCCCGACCAGCGCCTGACGCCGGAACAGGCCCTGCACGGCTTCACCGCCGGCGCCGCCTTCGCCGCGGCCGACGCACACCAAGTCGGGCGCCTCCCCCCCGGCATGGCCGCCGCCATACTCGTGCGCCTCCCCGCCCCACTGGTGGTTGCGCC
>JAIBEO010000192.1 GCA_019459185.1 Rhizobium sp.
AACCGGTCCACGCGCTTGCCGCCAGCACGTGCGCGCCTGCGTGTCCCTTCGGACACTTGATGCGGCGGCCCGGCCAGTGTGGAAGGCGGCCAGTGTGCGAGTCCTCGCCGCCCGGCGGCGGGTACGGGGTTGAGGCGAAGGGCTCTTCGCCACCCCGGACAGTTTGCTCAGATGCCGGATGCTTCGGTGTGCCCGCCTCGAACCCACACCCGCCGCCGGGCGGCGAACCGGTTCGTACTGGCCATCTTCCATGCTGGCGAAGCAGCCACACCCCGCGTCCGGAGGGACGCGAACGACAGGTCATGCCCTGGTTCGTGCCCGAACCGACTTAGCCCAGCCTGATCCGCAAGAAAAATGTGTCGCCTTGGCCCCCGAGCGTGACGCGCAAGCATCGGAGCGGATAGCCACGGGCCTTTCGTCCAGCCAACCGGGTGCCCCGTACCGGACGCGCCGTGAAGGCGAGGGTCGATTCCTGGGAGATAAAGGCTTCACCGAGCAGGAAGCGACCCTCGCCTTCGCGGTGGGGCCGGCGCCAGATCGGTGGATAGCGAAGAACCGCCCAGGCCATCCCGGACATGGGAGAAGAACCCTTTCTTGGGGTTCAGCCCGCGGCTTCGAAGCGGTTGGCGGCGACGTTCTTGCGGACCTTGAGCGGGTCCCAGATGCGGCCATTCATGGCGATGTACACGCCGGCCGTCAGCGACTGCACCGCGCCGACCGCGGTGCCGATGTTGAATTCGGCGTCCGAGCCGCGGAAACGCGCCGGGTTCAGCGCGCCGGTGAGCACGATGGTCTTGCCCGGGATCGCGGAGAGCACTTTCGCGGTGTCGACCATGGTGTCGGTGCCGTGGGTGACCAGCACGTGCGCGGCCGACTGCGCGGCGATGGTGGCGCGCAGTAGTTCGCGGTCTTCCGCGGTGATGTGCAGGCTGTCCTTGCGGATGATCGGGATCACCGTGAACCGGAAGGCGACGCCCAGCTCCTGCAGGATGCGGCCGATCTGCGGCTCGCCGACCTGGAAGTCGGACTTGTCGTCGAAGTACACCTTGTCGATGGTGCCGCCGGTGGTGACGACCAGAAGTTCGTCCATGGGGATCTCCTCCTCGGGGCCGCGATTATACGTTCGCGCCGCGGGCCCGGCGCGCGGCGAAGCGGGCGCGCATGCCGTCCCAGCTGGCGGCCACCACCAGCACGGCCGAAAGCGCCACTTCGGCCAGTGCCAGGCCGAGCACGGCGGGCACGGCCCAGGCCATCATCACGCCGTGGCAGAAATAGAGCAGGGCGGCCAGCGCGCCCCAGAAGCCGGCGCGGCGGTGCCGCAGCAGCACCAGGACCATGGCCGGCAGCAGCGGCGTCGCGAAGAACAGCGCCATCGCCCAGGGCGCCACCCGTGCCGGCGGCGCCAGCCAGCCGTGCCAGGCCAGCTGCAGCGCGAACAGCGCCAGGGTGGCGACGGCGGTGACGCGGGCCGCGGGCGTCATGCCTGCAGCTTCCGGGCGGCATCGGCCAGGCGGCGACCGAGGGCGCGCGCGAGCTGTTTCTCGTCGTCGGTGAGGGCGGGGTCGTCGGAGCCGCCGGCGACGTGGCTGGCGCCGTAGGGCGTGCCGCCGCTGCGCGTGGTGTTGAGCGCCGCCTCGGTGAAGGGAATGCCCAGCACGAGCATGCCGTGGTGCAGCAGCGGCACCATCATGGTGAGCAGGGTCGATTCCTGGCCGCCGTGCTGGGTGGCGGTGGAGGTGAACACGGCCGCCGGCTTGCCCACCAGCGTGCCCGAGGCCCATTCGGCGCCCCACGTGTCTATGAAGTGCTTCATCGGCGCCGCCATGTTGCCGAAGCGGGTGGGGCTGCCCAGCGCCAGGCCCACGCATTGATCGAGATCGCGCTTTTCCACGTAGGGCGAGCCCGCCTCGGGCACCGGCGGCGCCGCGGCTTCGGTCACCGGCGCCACCGGCGGCACCGTGCGCAGGCGGGCCTGCATGCCGGGGATTTCCTCGATGCCCCGGGCCACCTGGCGGGCGAGCTGGGCGACCGAGCCGCCGCGGCTGTAGTACAGGACCAGGATCTCGGGCATGGCGGGCTCTTGCGGGCGGGGACGGGGGATTATCGCGGATAAATCCGTCGAGGCCGCGTTTGCTACCCTTGCCGCATGCGACTGGAAGAACAGCTCAGGCAGTGGTGGCACCGGCTGGACCGCGAACGGGTCCAGTCCTTCGCCCAGTTCCTGTGGGCGCGTTTCCTGGACGACCGCTGTTTCGAGACGGCCGGCGCCCTGGCCTACACCACGCTTTTTTCGCTGGTGCCGCTGAGCATGGTGGTGTTCGGCGTGCTGACCATCGTCCCGGCCTTCGACGAATGGAGCGCCCAGCTTTCCAACTTCGTGTTCTCCAACTTCGTGCCCAGCTCGGCGCGCGTGGTGGAGGCCCACCTGCGCGACTTTGCCACCAGCGCCCGTTCGCTGACCGTTACCGGCGTGGTCGCGCTGCTGGTGTCGCTGCTGCTGACGATGTGGAGCATCGAGTCCACCTTCAACCGCGTGTGGCGGGTGCCGACGCCGCGGCCGCGGCTGGTGCGCTTCCTGGTGTACTGGACGCTGCTGACCCTGGGCACCCTGGCGGCGGTGGCCAGCCTGGCCGTCACGTCCTACCTGTTTTCGCTGCCGGCGCTGTCGGGCGAGGTGGCGGTGGACTGGACCCAGCAACTGCTGCGTTACCTGCCCAACCTGGTGGAACTGCTGGTGTTCACGACGGCGTACTGGCTGATCCCGCACCGGCGCGTGCCGCTGCGCTTCGCGCTGGCCGGCGGCCTGTTCGCGACCCTCCTGTTTGAGCTGGCCAAGCGCGGCTTCGCCGCCTACCTGCTTGGCGTGCCGACCTACGAGCAGCTCTACGGTGCGCTCGCGGTGGCGCCTATCTTCATGATCTGGCTCTACCTGAGCTGGGTGGTGGTGCTGCTGGGCGCCAGCTTCGCGGCGTCGCTTTCGTCCTTCCGATACCAGCCGCGGGCCCTGCGATTGCCACCGGGCCTGGAGCTCTACGGCTACCTGCGCCTGCTGGGACGCATGAACCAGGCCCGCCGCGACGGCCGCGGCCTGCACCTGGCCGACATCCAGGCCAGCGAACCCATGTTCACCGACGACCTGCTGCAGCGCATGCTCTCGGGCCTTTCCGCGCTCAACATCGTGCGACGCGGCGAGGACGGCGGCTGGCTGCTCAGCCGCGACCTGGACACGGTGGCGCTGGGTGAACTGCACGAAGGCCTGGGCCTGCGCGTGCCCGGCCCGGCGGAAGGCCTGCCCGGCTTCGACGACCCCATCGGCCGCGACGCCACCCGCGCCCTCGAACACCTCCGGCAGCCCCTGCAGGTCCCCCTGGCCAGCAGCGTCGGCGGTTTCTTCACGCAGAAACAGGACACTGCCCCGCCATGAAAAACCTGATTCCCGCCGCGCTGCTGGTCCTGCTGGCCGCCTGCCAGCCCGCCACCGAAGCGCCGGCCAGCGCCGACGCCGCGCCACCCCCGCCACCCGCCGGCGAACCCACCACCGACGCCGCCCCGGCCTCGGACCTGCCGGCCCAGCCGAGCCTGGTGGTGGAAACCCTCGACGACGGCCCCTTCGACCTCGCCGCGATGCGCGGCCAGTGGGTGGTGGTGAATTTCTGGGCCACCTGGTGCAAACCCTGCCTCAAGGAAATCCCCGACCTGTCGGCCTTCGATGCCGCCCGCGACGACGTGCGCGTGATCGGCCTGGCCTACGAGGAAATCGAGCCCGACGCGATGCGCGAGTTCCTGGCCAAGTACCCGGCCGGCTACCCCATCGCCATCCTCGACGTGTACAACCCGCCGGCCGATTTCGAAACCCCGCGCGGCCTGCCCATGACCTACCTGGTCGCGCCCGATGGCACGGTGGCCAAGAAATTCCTGGGCCCGATCACCTCGAAGGAGCTGGCCGAGGCCATCGACGGCGCGCCCGCCGCCGGCTGAGCGGCCGGCTGCGGCGAAGCGTGCGTCCGGCGCGCCGGGCCGTTCTTCGGGCGGGCTGCCAGGGCTTAGCATGGGCGGCAGACCTCCACGGACGCCCCGCGTGCACACCGCCGACGAAGACTCCCGCGCCCGCCGCCTGTTCTGGTGGCTGCAGCTGGGCGGCTGGACCGCCTACGGCTGCCTCGGTTACCTGAGCGGGCTGGCCCACGGCAAGGGCGTGGATTACTGGCGCCTGCCGTTGGGCGTGGCCATCACCGGCCTCCTGGTCACGCTGCTGGTGCGCCAGGTGCTGCGCCGCGCCTGGGGCCTGCCGCCCGCGCGTTTCCTGGCCGTGGCCGCGGCCTGCGTGCTGGCGGCGTCGTCGGCGATGGGCGTGGTGTTCCTGTCGCTGCTGATCGACTGGTGCGGCGCCGACTGCCGCCCCGCCAGCACGCTCGGCTACGTGGCCTACACCACCGGCCACCTTTACGTGGTTCTGAGCTGGGTGGGCCTGTACACCGGCATCAAGTACTACCGGCAGCTGCAGCAGCAGACCCGCCAGGCCCTGGCCGCCACCGCCATGGCGCATCAGGCGCAGCTGAAGATGCTGCGCTACCAGCTCAACCCGCACTTCCTGTTCAACACGCTCAACGCCATTTCCACCCTGGTGCTGGACCGCTCCAACGACGTCGCCAACCAGATGGTGCAGGGCCTGAGCGCCTTCCTGCGCCACTCGCTCGACAGCGACCCGATGCAGCGGGTGACGCTGAAGCAGGAGCTCGATGCGTTGAACCTGTACCTGGGCATCGAGAAGGTGCGCTTCGGCGAGCGCCTGGTGGTCGAAACGAAAATCGCGCCCGAGTGCTATTCGGCGCTGCTGCCGAGCATGCTGCTGCAGCCGCTGGTGGAGAATTCGATCAAGCATGCGATCGCGCGCATGGTCGAGGGCGGGCGCTTGCTGATCAGCGCCGAACGCCGGGGCGGGCAGCTGCTGCTGGGCGTCAGCGACAACGGCCCCGGCTGCCCGGACCTGCCCGCCGACGACGGCAACGGCAATGGCAACGGCGTCGGCCTGGCCAATACCCGCGAACGCCTGCGCGTGCTGTATGGCGACGCGCAGTCGGTGCGCATGCGCAATCGCGCCGCCGGCGGCGTCGAGGTGACGCTCGCGCTGCCGTTCGAGCAAGGCGGGGCGCCGCGCGAATGAACCGGCGCATCCGCACCCTGATCGTCGACGACGAACCGCTGGCGCGGCGCGGCCTGGAGCTGCGCCTGGCCGACCAGCCCGACATCGAGGTCGTCGGCCAGGCCGGCGACGGCCTGTCGGCGATGAAGGCGGTGTCGGCGCTGGAGCCGGACCTGATGTTCCTGGATGTGCAGATGCCGGGCCTGGACGGCTTTGGCACGCTGCGCGCCATCCCCGCGCCGCAGATGCCTCTGGTGGTGTTCGTCACCGCTTACGACCACTACGCCATCCGCGCCTTCGAATCGAGCGCGGTGGATTACCTGCTCAAGCCGGTGGACGACAGTCGCCTGCACCAGGCGTTGTTCCGGGTGCGCGAACAGCTGGGCAAGCGCGAAGCCCAGGCCCACTGCGAGCAGCTGCTGCGCCTGCTCGGCGACCTCAGCGGCAAACCCGCGCTGACGCTGGAGGAAGCGCTGCAGGGCGCCGGCGAACGCCGGCTCGGCGTGGGCGACCGCATCAGCATCCGCGACGGCCAGCGCACGGTGCGGGTGGAGCTGGCCAGCGTGCGCTGGGTGGACGCCGCCGGCGACTACATGTGCATCCACACCGATTCGGAAACCTTCGTGCTGCGCGCCACCATGCGCGAGCTCGAAGGCCGGCTCGACCCGCGCCAGTTTCCGCGCGTGCACCGCTCGACGCTGGTGAACGCGGCGCGCGTGTCGGCGCTGCGCCCGCACCTCAACGGCGAACAGTTCCTGACGCTCGACTGCGGCCACGAGATCAAGCTCTCGCGCAGCTACCGCGACCGGCTTGAACTGCTGAAGTAAGCCGCGGCGAAACGTTCCGCCGCAGCCGCCGCACGGTTCGGCGCGGCCCGTGACTTTGGTCATGCGATGCGCCCGCGGCGCGCGCGCACAGTGGCGCCGCACTTGACCCGGGCGCCGCCATGAAGCTCACCGAATCCTCGCTCGCCAATCCCGCCGCCGTGGCCGTGGTCGTCGCGCTGGCCGTCCTGTTCGGCCTGCTGGCGCTGCTGGACCTGCCGGTGCAGTTGTTCCCCGACATCGACCGCCCGCAGGCCTCGGTGACCACGCTCTGGCGCGCGGCCTCGCCGCAGGAAATGGAGGCCGAGATCGTCGAGCCGATCGAGACCGTGCTCGAAGGCATCCCCGGTCTCGAGCAGATGGAGGCCAACGTCAACACCGGCTTCAGCGCCATCAACCTGACGTTTTCGGTCGGCACCGACATGGATGCGTCGCTGGTCGAGATCCTGGCCCGGCTCAACCGCCTGCAGCCGCTGCCGCGCGACGCCACGCCGCCGCGCGTGGCCCTGGGCTCGGACGACGCCAACCAGTCGCTGACCTATTTCTTCGTGCAGAAGCTGCCGGGCACACCGGGCGACATCAACGACTACCGGCGGCTCATCGAGGACCGCGTAGTGCCGCGCATCACCGCGGTGGAAGGTGTGGCCGGCGTGGACATCAACGGCGCCGGCGGCGAGGAGCTGGCGATCGAGGTGGACCTCGACCTGGCCGCCGCCTACGGCATCCCGCTGCCGCAGGTGGCAGAAGTGGCCGCGCGCGCCACCGACGTGTCGGGCGGCAGCTTCGACGCCGGTCGTCGCCAGGTGATCCTGCGTTTCGCCGGGCGCTACGAACCGGAGGTGCTGGGCGAGCTGATCCTGGCCTGGCGCGACGGCAGGCCGGTGCGGCTGGGCGATATCGCCACGGTGTCTGTGAAGCGCCCGGAGCAGATCTTCTTCGCCTACCAGAACGGCAACCCCGCCATCGGCCTGCGCATCCGGCGCGAGAGCGGCGCCAACGTGCTGGCGACGCTGGGCGAGGTGAAGCGCGTGGTGGCCGAAGTGCGCGAGCAGGAACTGGCGCCGCGCGGGCTGGGCATCGAGCAGAGCTTCGACGCCTCGCTGTTCATCAACCGCGCCATCGGCCTGCTCTCGGGCAGCCTGTTCGCCGGCGTGGCGCTGGCGGTGGGCTGCCTGTGGTGGTTCCTGCGCGACGCCCGCGCCACGCTGCTGATCGCCACGGCCATCCCGATTTCGCTGCTGGCCACCTTCATCGTGCTCCAGCTCACCGGCCGCAGCCTCAACGTCATTTCGCTCGCCGGCCTGGCATTCGCGGTGGGCATGGTGATGGACGCGGCGGTGGTGGTGGCGGAGAACATCGTGCGCCTGCGCGAATCTGGCCTGGGCGCGGCGAAGGCGGCGCTGGAAGGCACGCGCCAGGTGGCCGGGGCGCTGCTGGCTTCGACGCTGACGACGGTGGCGGTGTTCGTGCCGGTGATCTTCATGCGTGACGTCGAGGGCCAGCTGTTCTCGGACCTGGCGCTGACGATCTCCATCGCCGTGGGCATCTCGCTGCTGGTGGCGCTGACCGTGCTGCCGGCGGCGGCCGGGCGCCTGCTGCGGCCCGGCGCCGGTACGCCCGATCCCGGCTATTCGCGGCTGGCTGCGTGGACCCTGCGCGCCACCGACGGCCGACGCCGCCAGTGGGCCTGGGTGCTGGGCGGCGTGCTGGTGCCGGTGCTGGCCTCGGCCCTGCTGCTGCCGCGCGTGGACTACCTGCCGCCGGTGAAACGCGCCGCCGTGGACGTGTGGTTCAACTTCCCGCCCGGCATGGGCCCGGCCGCGGTGGACCGCGAGATTGCGCCGCGCCTGCTCGAGCGCATGCGCCCCTTCATGGAAGGCGAGCGCGAGCCCCGGCTGAGCAACTGGTACCTCAACCTCTGGCCCAATGGCGGCACGCTGGGCGCGCGCGTGGTGGACGAATCGCGCATCGGCGAGCTGGAGCAGCTGATCCGCGACGAAGTGGTGGCCGGCCTGCCCGACACCCGCGCCTTCGTCGCCGAGGGCAACCTGTTCGGCGGTTTCGGTGGATCCAGCCGCGCCATCGCCATCCACCTGCAGCATGGCGACGGCGAGGCGCTCAACGCCGCCGCCGAAAAGGGCCGGCGCCTGCTGGCGGAAAAATTCCCGGGCGCCAACGTGCAGGCCTGGCCCAATGCCGACGGCGCCGCGGAAGAGCTGCGCGTGCTGCCCGACGACCGTCGCCTGGCCGAAGCCGGCTGGCGCCGCCCCGACCTGGGCACGGTGGTACGCGTGCTGGGCGAGGGCGCCTGGCTGGGCGAACACTTCGACGGCGAGCGTCGGCTGCCGATCGTGCTGCGCGCCGACCCCGTCGCGGGGCTGGACGCGCCGGCCCTGTTCGCCGCCGCGCCGCTGGCCACGCCGGGCGGCGGCGTGCTCAGCCTGGGCGAGCTGGCGCGCGTGCAGTCCACGCTGGCGCCGGGGCAGCTGCGCCGCGTGGACGGCCGCCGCACCATCAGCCTCACCGTGGACCCGCCGGCCAGCCTGTCGCTGGAGGAAGCCCTGGAGATCGTCGATGGCGAGGTGGTGCCGGCGCTGCGCGCAGCGCTGCCGCCGGACGCCGGCGTGCGCGTCTCCGGCAGCGCCGACCGCCTGGGCGAGGTGGTGCGCACCATGTCGGGCAACTTCGCCATGGCGCTGCTGGTGCTGTTCCTGCTGATGGCCGCGCTGTTCAAGTCGGTGCGCGACAGCGCCTTCGTCATGGCCACGCTGCCCATGGCCGTGCTGGGCGGCGCGCTGGCCCTGCGCGCGGTGGCGCTGTTCACGCCGCAGACGCTGGACCTGCTGTCGATGATCGGCTTCATCATGCTGCTGGGCATGGTGATCAACAACGCCATCCTGCTGGTGGCGCAGGCGCGCAGCGGCGAAGCCGAAGGCCTGGCCCTGGAAGCGGCGCTGGCGCAGGCCCTGTCGCAGCGGCTGCGACCGATCCTGATCGCCACGCTCACCGGCGTGTTCGGCGCCTTGCCGATGGCCATCAACCCCGGGCCGGGCGCGGTGATCTACCGCGGCCTGGCCGCCGTCACCGTCGGCGGCGTCGGCCTGAGCCTGGTCTTCACCCTGGTGCTGGTGCCGGCGCTGATGCGGCTCGCCGCGGGCCTGCGCGACGACCTGCGCCAGCGCCGCGGCCAACCCGCCGCCGCCACCCCCACGACTGCCTGATCCAAGGAGAACCGCCATGCGCCGCGCCATCCGCCTGCCGCTGCTGACCCTGCTGGCCACCGCCTGCACGGCCGCAGCCATCGCCCAATCCCCGCCTGCGCCGCCGCCGGCGCCCGTGGACGTGGCGCCGGCCGTGGCCGCCGAATTCGCCCCCCTGCACTGGTCGCCGGGCAGCGTGGCCAGCCGCGAGGACGCGCGCGTCGCGGCCGAGATCGGCGGCCGCGTGGTGGCCGTCGCCGAAGTGGGCACGGCCCTGCGCCGCGGCGACGTGCTGGCCCGCATCGACGCCGCCGCGTTGCGCCTGCGCGAACAGCAGGCCGCCGCCGACCTGGCCCGCCTGCAGGCGCAGGTGGACTACGCGCGCCGCCAGGAAGAGCGCTACACCGCACTGGTGCGCGACGCCGGCATTTCCGGCGCGCAGCTCGACCAGGCCATCGCCGAACGGCGCATGCGCGAGCAGGACCTGGCCGCCGCGCGCGTCGCGCTCGAACAGGCGCGCCTGCAGCTGCGCCAGGCCACCGTTCGCGCGCCCTTCGACGGCGTGGTGGTGGAGCGCTCCACCGCGCTGGGCGAATTCCTGGCGCCGGGCATGGCGGTGGCGCGGCTGGTGAACACCGCCGCGCTGGAAGTACGCGCGCGTGCGCCGGTGGCCCTGGTCGGCCACCTGCGCGAAGGCGTGGCGGTGACCCTGCGCGACGGCGGGCGGGTGCGCGCGCACCGCCTGGCCACGCTGGTGCCGGTGGGCGACGAGGCCTCGCGCCAGGTCGAATTGCGCGTCGCGCTTTCGCCGGAAGAAGCGGCGGACGCCGGCCTGGTGGTGGGCGCCGCGCTGCAGGTGGGCGTGCCCAGCGACGCACCGCGCCGGGTGGTGGCGGTGCCGCGCGACGCGCTGGTGCTGCGCCGCGAGGGTAGCCACGTGATGCGGGTCGGCACCGGCGACACCGCCGAGCGCGTGCCGGTGGAGATCGGCGCGGCCCAGGGCGAACTGGTGGAAGTGCGGGGTGCCGTGCGCCCGGGCGACCGGCTGGTGGTGCGCGGCGCCGAACGCCTGCAGGTGGGACAGGCGCTGCGTGTTTCCGTGACCGGCCAGGCGCCGGTGGCGGCGCTGGCGGCCAGCCCCATGCGCCAGCAGCCGTGACCCGGCGGCGTCAGAATTCGAAGCGGGTCTTGATCGGTTTCACCGGGCCCGTGTAACGCTCCTTGCCAAGCCGACCCTTGAGCGGCGCCAGCGCGAGCCTCGGTTCGGGCACCTTCTGGTCGGGCAGGTGGTCGAGCAGGTGGCGGATGAGCGTGAGGCGGCCGGACTTCTGGTCGTTGAAATCCACCACGTGCCAGGGCGCGAAGCGGTGGTGCGTGGCCTTGAACATGGCGTCGCGGGCCTTGCCGTATTCGGCGTACTTCTCTCGCGCCTTGAGGTCGATGGGCGAGAGCTTCCAGCGCTTGAGCGGGTCGGCCAGGCGTTCGGAGAAGCGCTCTTCCTGCTGCTCCTGGTCCACCGCCAGCCAGTACTTGAACAGCAGGATGCCGTCGTCCACCAGCAGCTTCTCGAACACCGGCGCCTGCAACAGGAAGGCATCGACCTGTTCCGGCGTGGCATAGCCCATCACCTTTTCGACGCCGGCGCGGTTGTACCAGCTGCGGTCGAACAGCACGATCTCGCCGGCCGCGGGCAGGTGCGGCACGTAGCGCTGGAAGTACCACTGGCCCTGCTCGCGTTCGCTGGGCTTGGACAGCGCCACCACCCGGCACTGGCGCGGGTTCAGGCCGTCGGCGATGGCATTGATGGCGCCGCCCTTGCCGGCGGTGTCGCGGCCTTCGAACAGCACCACCAGGCGCTTGCCGGTGTGCTGCAGCCAGCGTGCCATGGCGTTGAGCTCGACCTGCATTTCTTCGAGCTTATCCTGGTAACGCCGGCGTCTTTCCTTGCTCATGCAGCGGCTCCTGGTGGGCGCCCGGGCTCAGCGTTCGCGGAGGCGGGGGCGCAGGTTGGCGAGGTTGCAGGGTTTGGTGCGGGCGTCGAGTTGGGCGCGGATGAGCTTTTCCCAGCCGGTGCGGCAGGCCGAGGTGGAGCCGGGCAGGGCGAACAGGAAGGTGCCGTTGGCCAGGCCGGCGAAAGCGCGCGATTGCAGCGTGCTGGTGCCGATCTCGTCCCAGCTCAGGTGCCGGAACAGTTCGCCGAAGCCGGGCATTTCCTTGTCCAGCAGGGGCAGCAGCGCCTCGGGGGTGGAATCGCGGCCGGTGAAGCCGGTGCCGCCGGTGACCAGGATGCCGTGCACGGCTTCGTCGGCGATCCAGCGCGAGACCAGGGCGCGCAGCGCGTACTTGTCGTCGCGCACGATGGCGCGTTCGTGCAGCTGGTGGCCGGCTTCCGCCAGCGCGGTGGCGAGGTAGTCGCCGGAGCTGTCGTTTTCTGCGATGCGGGTGTCGGACACCGTCAGCACGCACAGTGACAGCGGCTGGAAGTCGTTCGTGGCGCTCATGCGGCCTCCGTCAGCAGTTTGAGTTCGTCGGCCTGGTGTTCGCGGGCGAGGCGGTCGACCAGTTCGTCCAGGTCGCCGTCCATCACCTGCGGCAGGGCGTAGAGCGTGAGCCCTTCCACCCGGTGGTCGGTGATGCGGCCCTGCGGGAAGTTGTAGGTGCGGATGCGCTGGCTGCGATCGCCGCTGCCCACCTGCAGCCGGCGCGACTGGGCCTGGGCCGCGGCCTGCTTCGAACGCTCCTCGTCGAGCAGCTTCGCCTTCAGCAGCGACAGCGCGCGGGCGCGGTTCTTGTGCTGGCTGCGCTCGTCCTGGCACTCCACCACGATGCCGCTGGGCAGGTGGGTGATGCGGATGGCGGAATCGGTCTTGTTCACGTGCTGGCCGCCCGCACCGGAGGCGCGGAAGGTGTCCACCTTCAGGTCGGCGTCGCGCACCTCGATCTCGTCCACCTCGTCGAGCTCGGGCAGGATCGCCACCGTCGCCGCCGAGGTGTGGATGCGGCCCTGCGATTCGGTGGCCGGCACGCGCTGCACCCGGTGCGTGCCGGATTCGAACTTGAGCCGCGAATAGGCGCCCTTGCCCTCGATGCGCGCGACGATTTCCTTGTAGCCGCCGTGTTCGCCCTCGCTGGCCGAGACGATTTCGACGTTCCAGCGCCGGCGCTCGGCGTAGCGTGCGTACATGCGGAACAGGTCGCCGGCGAAAATGGCGGCCTCGTCGCCGCCGGTGCCGGCGCGCACTTCCAGGAACAGGTTGGCTTCGTCGCGCGGGTCCCTGGGTACCAGCAGCAGGGCCAGTTCCTCGTCGAGCGTGGCCAGGCGCTGCTGGGCGGCGGGGATTTCCTCCTCGGCCAGCTCGCGCAGTTCGGGGTCGGCGCGCATGGCTTCGGCGGCCTGCAGGTCGCGCTGCGCCTGGGCATAGGCGGCCAGGCCGGCGGCGACCGGTTCGAGCTGGGCGTATTCCTTCGACAGCGCGCGGAAGCGGGCGTTGTCGGCCAGCACGCCCGGGTCGGAGAGCAGGCGCCCGACTTCCTCGTGGCGTTCGGCCAGGGCCTCGAGCTTACGGCGCAGGCTTGGCGTCATCGCGGTCGTCGTAGAGGCGCGAGGCGGCGCGCAGCAGGTCGAGGTCGCCGTCGAGCGCGGCCTGGCGAAGCGCGGCGCTGGGTCCGTGCAGCAGCTTGTTGGTGAGTTGGTGCGCCAGCAGCGCCAGGACTTCGTCGGCGGGCTTGCCGGCAGCCAGCTGTTCGCGGGCGCGGGCCAGGGCTTCCTCGCGCGCGGACTCGCCGCGGCTGCGCAGGGTGCGTAGCGCGTCCTGGCGGCCCTGCGCACGCCACCAGGCCATGAAGTGTTCCACCTGCAGGTCGATGATGGCCTGCGCCTGCTCCGCGGCTTCACGGCGGGAGGCGCGGTTTTCTTCGATCACCTGCTCCAGGTCGTCCACGGTGTAGAGATAGACGTCGGGCAGCTCGGCGACGCTGGCCTCGATGTCGCGCGGCACGGCGAGGTCGAGCATGAAGATCGGGCGGTGCTTGCGCGCCTTCAGCGCCGACTGCACCGCGGCGCGGCGCAGCACCGGTTCGCGGCTGGCGGTGGCGGTGATGACGATGTCGGCTTCGGGCAGGTGCCGTTCCAGCTCCGAAAGCGGCAGTGCGTAACCGCCGTGGCGGCTGGCCAGAGTCTGCGCGTGTTCGAGCGTGCGGTTGGCCACCAGCAGGCGCTTGGCCTTGGCGTCCACCAGGTGGCGCGCGGCCAGTTCGATGGTGTCGCCGGCACCGACCAGCAGCACGGTGGCGCGGTCGAGTTCGCTGAAAACCTGGCGCGCGAGGCGAACCGCGGCATAGGCCACCGACACCGGGTGGGCGCCGATGCGGGTGTCGGTGCGCACGCGCTTGGCGACCTGGAAACTCTGCTGGAACAGGCGGTCGAGCGGCGTGCGCAGGCGCTGCTGGCTGCGCGCGGCCTGCCAGGCTTCCTTCACCTGGCCCAGGATCTGCGGTTCGCCCAGCACCAGCGAATCGAGGCCGGTGGCGACGCGGAAGAGGTGCCGCACGGCGTCTTCGTCGCGGTGTTCGTACAGGTAGTCGCCGAGTGCTCCCGGCGCCAGGCCGTGGTGCTGTGCCAGCCATTCCGCCACCGCGCCCTCGCGGCCTTCCGCGACTTGGGCATACACCTCGGTGCGGTTGCAGGTGGAAAGCACGGCCGCTTCCTCCACGCCGGGCACCGCGCCCAGGGCGGCCAGCGCCGCCGGCAGTTGGCTCGCGTCCAGCGCGACGCGCTCGCGCAGGGCGAGCGGTGCGGTCTGGTGGTTGAGTCCTAGGGCTAGCAGGGGCATGGCTGGGGACTGTGGCGGCACGCGTTGCGCTAAGCTTCGGCGGGCTGGGCTCTTGGTGGATTCCGGCGCTCATTCTAGCCCCAGGCCGCGAAAACCCCATGATCTGGAGCAAATCCTCCGCAACCGCCGCGCTGATGCTGGCGCTGGCCTTGGCCGGACCCGCCGCCGCCCGGGGCGAGGGGCCGGTGGGCGAGGTGATGGCTGGCGAATTCGCCCTGCAGCAGGGCGATCTGGTGCTGGCCGCCGGCCACTACCTCGAAGCCGCCCGCGGCTCCCGCGACCCGGGCCTGGCCGAACGCGCCGCCCGCATCGCCCTGCTGGCCGGCCCCGGCGCGCCGGTGGCCGACGCCATCGCCCGGTGGCGCGAACTGGCGCCCGGCTCCAAGGCCGTGCGTGCCGCCGCCATTTCCTATGCGCTCGAGCAGGGCCACCCCGAGGAAGCGCTGGACGAGGCCGCGGCCTTGATGGCTCTGCCGGCGGCCGAAGGCCTGCCGGTGCTGCTGTCCGCGCTCGGCGATGCCCGCGGTGACGCCGCCATCACCGCCCGCGCCGTGATGCGCGGGCTGTACGAAACCGAGCAGTTGCCGCCCAGCTTCGGCGGCTGGCTGGCGATGGCCGGGCTGGCGCGTCGGCTTGAGGACGCCGTGCTGTCGGAACAGCTGGTGGTGCGCGGGCTGGAGCGTTTCCCCGACGACCCGCGCGCCCACCTGCTGCAGGCCTCCCGCCTGCGCGAGCGCGGGCTGGACGAAGCCGCGCGCGGCCACCTGGCGGCGCTGGGCGAGCCGGGCAAGCTGGCGCCGGAGCTGCGACGGGCGGCGGCGCGCGAATACGGGCTGCTGGGCGATCCGGTGGCCGCGGCCGCCACGCTCGCCGCCGGCCCGCAGGACGAAACCAGCCTGCGGCAGCGTGCGCGCTGGCTGGTGGCCGCCGGCGACCGGCCGGCGCTGGCGGAGCTGTACCTCGAGTCGGCCACCCCGTCGCCTTCCCCGGAACGGCGCATGCTGCTGGGCCACCTTGCGGAAGCGCTGATGCGCTGGGGTGAAGCCGAGCAGTGGTACGCCAGCGTGCCGCGCGGCCCGGGCCACGACCAGGCCGCGCTGCGCCTCGCCGGCGCCCAGGGCCGCCTTGGGCGCATCGACCAGGCGCTGCGCACCCTGCATGTACTGCAGGTGGACCAAGCCGCCGACGGCGAATTCGTGCGCGACAGCTACTTGCTCGAGGCCGAGCTGCTGGAGCGTCGAGACCGCGGCGGCGAGGCCCTGGCCACCTTCGGCCGGGCCCTGGAAGTGTTCGAAGGCGACCCGGCGCTGCTCTATGGCCGCGCCATGCTGCACGAGCGCGCCGGGCGCATCGCGCCGGCGCTGGCCGACCTGCAGCGCATCCTCGACGACGATCCCGACAGCGCCCAGGCTCTGAACGCCTACGGCTACGCATTGGCCGAACACCGCCAGCGATACCGCGAGGCCCTGCCTTACCTGGAGCGGGCGCTGGTGCTGGCGCCGGAATCCGCGGCCATCCTCGACAGCGTCGGCTGGGTGCACCTGAAGCTGGGCCGCCACGCCAGCGCGCTGG
Source organism: Rhizobium sp. (assembly GCA_019459185.1). Classification (GTDB taxonomy): domain Bacteria; phylum Pseudomonadota; class Gammaproteobacteria; order Xanthomonadales; family Xanthomonadaceae; genus Arenimonas. The sequence goes on from JAIBEO010000192.1 coordinate 15,572, forward strand.
ACCTGCTCGGGCGCGCCTGGGCCCGGCAACGCGACCCTGAGATCGCCGCGCACCTGGGCGAAGCCCTGTGGCAGGCGGGCCGCAAGGCCGAGGCCCGCGAGGCCTGGCGTGCGGGCCTGCGCCTGGACCCGGACAATGCCGCGCTCAAACTTGCCCTGGAGATCCACGAGCCATGATCCGTCGCCTTTTCCTCGGCCTGCTGGCCCTGCTGCTGGCTGCCTGCGCGCCGGTGCTGGTGCGCACCAGCGGCGACGCCGACCTGCTGGCCGCCCAGTCCGCCCGCGAGGCCGTGCTGCGCGAGGAGGGCGGCTGGCGCCTGACCGGCCGGCTGGCGGTGAGCGCCGGAGGCGAAGGCGGCAGCGGCCGCCTGGAGTGGCGCCATCAGGCCGACGGCTACGACATCCAGCTGGCCGCGCCGGTCACCCGAAAGAGCTGGCGGTTGGTGAGCCGCGCCGGCCAGGTGCGGCTGGAGGGCCTGGAAGGCGGAACCCGCGAAGGTACCGACGCCCAGGCCCTGCTGGCCGAGGCCACCGGTTGGGACATCCCGGTGGCGGCCCTGGCCGACTGGGTCCGGGGCGCCCGGGCCCCCGGGCCGGCCCGCATCGAGTTCGGGCCCGAAGGGCTGCCGGCGCTGATCGTCCAGCAGGGGTGGACGGTGGAATACCGGGAATGGCTGCCGGGCGAGTCGCCGCGCCCCCGCCGGGTCTTCGCCGCCCGCGAGGGCGCCACCGTCCGCCTGGTGGTGGAAAGCTGGGGCGAGCCGTGAACCCGGGCGGGCAGGGCGGTTGGTCGGCCTGGCCGGCCCCGGCCAAGCTAAACCTCTTCCTGCACATCGTCGGCCGGCGGCCCGACGGCTACCACCGGCTGCAGACAGTGTTCCAACTGCTGGACTGGGGCGACACGGTGCGGCTTAGGGTGCGCGACGATGGCCTGGTCCGACGGCAGGCCACCGAGGGCTATGTCGTGCCCGAAGCCGAAGACCTCGTGGTCAGGGCTGCAAAACTCCTTAAAACGGAGTCGAAAACAAGCTGGGGCGCGGACATCATCGTCGAAAAACGGATTCCGCTCGGCGGCGGCTTCGGCGGCGGATCCTCCGACGCCGCCACCGTGCTGGTGGCGCTGGACGCCCTCTGGGGCACCGCCCTGGGCGAAGACCGGCTGGCGGCCATGGGGCTGGAACTGGGGGCCGACGTGCCGGTGTTCGTACGCGGCCGAAGTGCCTGGGCGGAGGGCGTGGGCGAGCTGCTCACGCCGCTCGCGCTGCCCCCGGCGGCCTATTTGGTGGTGGATACCGGCGTTTCCGTCCCCACCGCCGAACTTTTCCAAGCGCCTGATTTGACCCGGGATGCGCCCGCGGCGACAATATCGGACTTCGTTTCTGGCTCTGCGCTCGGCAATGCCTTCGAGCCGGTGCTGCGTTCTCGTTCGGAAGCCGTTTCGGCGGCGCTGGACGCCCTCGCGCAGCTCGGTCCGGCGGCCCTGACCGGGACCGGTGGCGGCTGTTTCGCGCGCTTCGGTGCGCGCGCCGATGCCGAAGCCGCGCTGGCGCGCCTGCCTCCGGGCGTGCGCGCCTGGGTGGCGATGGGCGTGGACGTGTCGCCCCTGCACCGGGCGCTGTCCGCGGGCCAGGTCGGAAACGGTTAGTTCAAGCGGTGGGGCGTCGCCAAGTGGCCTAAGGCACCGGGTTTTGATCCCGGCATTTCGTAGGTTCGAATCCTACCGCCCCAGCCATCCCGGTCGCGCCACCCGTCCACCCAACCCTTCGCGGAAGGCACCAGCATGAGCAAGCAGAACCTGCTCGTTTTCACCGGCAACGCCAACCGGCCGCTGGCCCTTGCCGTCTGCCGCCAGCTGGGCATCCCGCTGGGCAAGGCGCAGGTCGGGCAGTTCTCGGACGGCGAGGTGCAGGTCGAGATCGAGGAAAACGTGCGCCGGCAGGAGGTGTTCGTCATCCAGTCCACCTGCGCGCCGACCGCCGAGAACTTCATGGAACTGCTGGTGCTGATCGACGCGCTCAAGCGCGCGTCGGTGGCCAATGTAACCGCGGTGGTGCCGTACTTCGGCTATGCCCGCCAGGACCGCCGCATGCGCTCGGCGCGCGTGCCGATCACGGCCAAGGTGGCCGCCAAGATGTTCACCGCCGTCGGCACCGACCGCGTGCTCACGGTGGACCTGCACGCCGACCAGATCCAGGGTTTCTTCGACATTCCGGTCGACAACGTCTATGCGTCGCCGCTGCTGCTGGCCGACATCTGGCGCAACCAGGGCACTGACAACCTGATCGTGGTCTCGCCGGACGTCGGCGGCGTCGTGCGCGCGCGCGCCATCGCCAAGCGACTCGACGATGCCGAGCTGGCCATCATCGACAAGCGCCGCCCGAAGGCGAACGTCGCCACCGTGATGAACATCATCGGCGACGTCTCGGGCAAGACCTGCGTGCTGGTGGACGACATCGTCGACACCGCCGGCACGCTGTGTGCCGCCGCCGCGGCCCTGAAGGCCAACGGCGCGAAGAAGGTCGTGGCCTACTGCACCCACCCGGTGCTGTCGGGCGCGGCCATCGCCAACGTCTCGAACTCGCAGCTCGACGAGCTGGTGGTGACCGACACCATCCCGCTGTCGGAAGCCGCGCGGGCCTGCCCGCGCATCCGCCAGCTCAGCGTCGCCGAGCTGCTGGCCGAGACCATCCGCCGCATCGCCTTCGGCGAATCGGTGAGCTCGCTGTACGTGGATTGACCCCGGCGGGGAATCGGGGATCGGCACCACTGGGCGCCGATCCCCGATTCCCGGAACGGGAACGACGCGGGGCCTGGTCGCGGGCAACGCGGAAAGCGCCGGAAGGCGCATCACTTTGAAGAAGGCAACAACACCATGGCTACCAACCACAACATCACGGCCGCCGGCCGCAAGGACGAGGGCAAGGGTGCGAGCCGCCGCCTCCGTCGCAGCGGCCACGTCCCGGCCATCGTCTACGGCGGCCACCAGGAGCCGCAGAGCGTGCAGATCGAGCACAACCACCTCTGGATCGCCAGCCAGAACGAGTGGTTCTACTCCGCCATCCTCGACCTCGCCGTCGACGGCAAGGTCCAGAAGGTCCTCCTGCGCGACATGCAGCGCCACCCGTTCAAGCAGCAGATCCTGCACCTGGACTTCCTGCGCGTGAGCGAGAACGAGGCGCTGCGCGCCAAGGTCCCGCTGCACTTCGTGAACCAGGAAACCTCGCCGGCCGGCAAGTCCGCGGGCGTCGTGGTCACCCACGAGCTCAACGAAGTCGAAGTCAGCTGCCTGCCGAAGGACCTGCCGGAGTTCATCGAGGTCGACCTGTCGGCGCTGGCCATTGGCGACATCATGCACCTGTCGCAGGTCAAGCTGCCCAAGGGCGTCACCATCCCGGCCCTGGCCCACGGCAAGGAGCATGACCTGGCGATCGTGATCGCCAAGCACGCCCGCGCCGAAGCCGAGGAAACCGCCGCGCCGGCCTCCGCCGAGGTTCCGGCCGCGAAGGTCACCAAGGCCGCCGCCGCCCCGGCTCCGGCCCCGAAGAAGAAGTAATCCGGCCCGGGGGCCCCCGCCCCCCCGCGGGGGG
>JAIBEO010000147.1 GCA_019459185.1 Rhizobium sp.
GGGGGTTGGGGGTGGGGGGGGGGGGGGGGGGTTGATCTTGGGGGGGGGGGCGCGGTGCTGCGGGCGGCCCGACGGCCTGGGCGTGGTGGCGACGCGCCGCGGCCACCAGTTGTTCGACACGCGCCGGCTCGACCGCCGCGACCGCGCGCCGCCGCCGCTGGTGCTGGAAACGCTGGGCGTGCAGCGCGGCGAGCAGGTGCTGGCGCTGCCAGCCTCGGCCACGCTGCTGCGGCTGCAGCCCGGCGACCGCGATCTGCGCGTGGTGGCGCGCCTGGTGTCCTTCGTCGACGCTCCGGCGCACCGCTACCGCTTCCGCCTCGACGGTTACGACGCGGGCTGGGTGGACGTGGGCGCCAGCGGCGAGCGGGTGTTCCCGCGGCTGGCGGCGGGCAGTTACCAGCTGCAAGTGATGGGGGCGGTGTCCGACGGTGCCTGGTCGGAGCCGCGCCGGCTCACGCTGCTGGTCGATCCGCCGAGGTGGGGCACGCGCACCGCGCTGGCGGCGCTGGGCGTGGCGGCGCTGGGCTTGCTGGCCTGGGCGGCGCTGTTCCACCGCGCCCGCCTGCGCCGGCGCGAGGCCTGGCAGCTGGCCCGCGCGCGCCAGCAGCTGGCCGAGCAGAGTTCCGAAGCCAAGACCCGTTTCCTGGCCACGCTCGGCCACGAAATCCGCACACCCATGACCGGCGTGCTCGGCATGGCCGAATTGCTGCAGGGTGGCGAGCTGCAGCCGCGCCAGCGCGCGCAGGTGGAGGCCATCCAGGTCGCCGGCCGGCACCTGCTGCGGCTGGTCAACGACGCGCTCGACCTGGCGCGCATCGAAGCCGGCAAGCTCACGCTGGAAGACGCGCCGTTCGCGCTGCGCCCACTGCTCTCGGAGCTGGTGGGCCTGCTGCGCCCGCTGGCCGAAGCCAAGGGCCTGGCCTTCAGCCTGCGCTGCGATGCCGCGGTGCCGGCGCACCTGCGCGGCGACGCCACCCGCGTGCGCCAGATCCTGCTCAACCTGGCCTCCAACGCCATCAAGTTCTGCGAACGCGGCGAGCTGGCCATCCACGTCGGTCCGCGCCAGCCGCTGGGCATCGTCATCGTCGTGCGCGACACCGGGCCCGGCCTCGGCGCCGAGCAGCAGGCGCGGCTGTTCCGGCGCTTCGAGCCCGGCCAGCCGGCGTCGGCCGATGGTCGTTACGGTGGCAGCGGGCTGGGCCTGGCCATCAGCCAGGAGCTGGCGGCGGCCATGGGCGGTTCCATCAGCGTGCGCAGCGAACCCGGCCGCGGCGCAAGCTTCCGCGTCGAACTGCCGCTGCCCGCCGTGGATTCGCAGCCGATGGCCGACGCCGTGCCCGCACCGGAACCGCGGGCGGGCCGCAAGCTGCTGCTGGTGGAAGACGACCCGGTGGTGGCCGCCGTGGTCAGCGGCTTGCTGGAGCGCCAGGGCCACCGCGTGGTGCATGCCGCGCACGGCCTGGCCGCGTTGTCGGAACTGCAGGCCGGCGATTTCGACCTGGCCCTGCTCGACCTCGACCTGCCCGGCCTCGACGGCTTCGAACTGGCGCGGCTGCTGCGCGCCCAGGGCCGGCAGTTGCCGCTGCTTGCCATCACCGCGCGCGCCGATGCCGGCGCCGAGCCGCAGGCCCGCGCCGCCGGCATGGACGGGTTCCTGCGCAAGCCGGTGACCGGCGTGATGCTGGCCGAAGCGCTGGCGGCGCTTGAGCCGGCGCGCGACGCCGGCTCGTGACGAAGCTCAGCCCTGGCGGCTGTGCGCGTGCACCGCGTCCACCAGTACCCGCACGTGCTCCGGATCCATGTCCGGCGACATGCCGTGGCCCAGGTTGAACACGTGGCCGAAACGCGAGCCGCCGTTGGCCGCCGCGTAATCGTCGAGCGCGCGCGCGGCTTCGGCGCGGATGGCTTCGGGCGAGGCGTAAAGCGTGGTGGGGTCGAGGTTGCCCTGCAGTGCCACGCGGCCACCGGTGCGGCGCCGGGCTTCGCCCAGGCCCACGGTCCAGTCCACGCCCACGCCCTCGGCGCCGCTGGCGGCGAGTTCTTCCAGGTAGGGGGCATTGCCCTTGCCGAACAGGATCAGCGGGGTGCGCCCGGCGCCGTCGCCACGCGGCAGCTCGGCGGCGATGCGCTGCAGGTAGCGCAGCGAGAATTCGCGGTACAGGTGCGGCGCCATCACGCCGCCCCAGGTATCGAACACCTGCAGCGCCTGCGCACCGGCGGCGCGCTGCGCGGCCAGGTAGGCGATGACGGCGTCGGTGGTCACCTCGAGCAGGCGGTGCAGCGCGGCCGGCTCGTTGAGCGCCATGGCCTTGATGCGGGCGAAGTTGTCGCTGCCGCCGCCTTCCACCATGTAGCAGGCCAGGGTCCAGGGGCTGCCGGAGAAACCGATCAGCGGCACCGCGCCGTCGAGCTCGCGGCGGATCAGTGACACCGCGTCCATCACGTAGCGCAGCGAGCTGTCCATGTCGGGCACCGCCAGCCTGGCGATGTCGGCCGGCGTGCGCACCGGGCGCTCGAACTTCGGGCCCTCGCCCTCGGCGAAGTACAGGCCCAGGCCCATGGCGTCGGGCACGGTGAGGATGTCGGAGAACAGGATGGCGGCGTCGAGCTCGTAGCGGCGCAGCGGCTGCAGCGTGACTTCGCAGGCCAGCTCCGGGTTCGTCGCCAGGCCCATGAAGCTGCCGGCCTGCTTGCGGGTGGCGCGGTACTCCGGCAGGTAGCGGCCGGCCTGGCGCATCAGCCACACCGGCGTGCAGTCCACGGGTTCGCGCCGCAGGGCACGCAGGAAGCGGTCGTTCTTCAGGGTCACGGTCTGGTTTCCATCAACGCGGCGCGTCGGCGCCTTGGGCGAACATCACCTGGAAGCCCTTGCGCACCTGTGCGTCGCGGGCTTTTTCGAAGGCCGAAAGCGCGGCGTCGCGCTCGAGGTACTGCTCGCGCTTGAGCTGCGCCTTGCCGCCGATCTGGCCGGTTTCGCGCAGCAGGGTCCAGCCGCCGAGCAAATCCTGCTGCAGGATCAGCTGGACGTACTTGGGCGCTTCGCCGGCGGTGGGTTTTTGCTGTAGCAACAGGCGCATAAGGCCGCCATTGTATCGCGAGGCGTCCCTGATGGCGCCCTTGCCGCCACCCTTTCTGCCGTCCGTGCTGGCGCTCCTACGAGAGCGCGGGTGCGGCCTGGCCGGGCCTCAGTCGGCCAGCACGGCCAGGATGGCGGCGGGGTCGATGCCGTCCACCACTTCGGCCTGGCCCAGGCCGCGCCACAGCACCAGCCTCAGTTCGCCCGACAGCGCCTTCTTGTCCAGGCGCATGCGCGCCAGCAGGGCCTCGGGCGACAGGCCCGGCGGCAGCGCGGTGGGCAGGCCCAGGCGCTCGAGCAGGGCCGCCAGCCGGGCCGCGTCCACCCACGGCGCCCGGCCCAGCTCGGCCGACAGCCGTGCCGCCAGCACCATGCCCACCGCCACGGCCTCGCCGTGCAGCAGGCCGCCGTAAGCTTGCTCGGTTTCGATGGCGTGGCCGAAGGTGTGGCCCAGGTTGAGCAGCAAACGTTCGCCCTGCTCGGTCTCGTCGCGGGCGACGATGCCGGCTTTGCGCGCGCAACTGGTGGCGATGGCTTCGGCCAGCGCGTCGGCGTCGCGGTCCACCAGGGCTTCGGCGTGCTGCTCCAGCCAGGCGAAAAAATCGGCGTCGCCCAACGCGCCGTACTTCAGCACCTCGGCCAGGCCGGCGCGCAGCTCGCGTTCGGGCAGGGTGTCGAGCGTGGCGGTGTCGGCCAGCACGGCCGCGGGCTGGTGGAAGGCGCCGACCAGGTTCTTGCCCTGGGGCAGGTCCACCGCGGTCTTGCCGCCGACCGAACTGTCCACCATGGCCAGCAGGGTGGTGGGCAGCTGCACGAAGCGCACGCCGCGCATCCAGCAGGCCGCCGCGAAACCGGCCAGGTCGCCCACCACGCCGCCGCCCAGGGCCAGCACGGTGGCGTCGCGGCTGGCACCCATGGCCGCCAGCGCCGCCATCACCTCGCCGAAGCGCGCCAGCGTTTTCTCCTGCTCGCCGGGCGGAAGCACGAGCGCCTTCACGCTCTTTTCCGCCAGCGCGGCCTGCACGGTGGCGAGATAGTGCGGCGCCACGTTGGCGTCGGTCACCACCAGCGCGTGCCGGCCGGGCACCAGCGCGCGCAGTGCGGCGGCGTCGTCGAGCAGGCCGCGGCCGATGCGGATGGGGTAAGCGCGCGCGCCGAGTTCGACGCGAAGTTCGTGCACCGCGCTCATGCCGCCTCCGACCGCTGCCAGCGGGCTTCCAGCAGCGCCTGCAGGCGGTCGGCGGCGGTGGCCACGGCCAGGCCGTCGGCGTCGAAGGACAGGTCGGCCAGCGCGGCGTACACCGGCCCGCGTTGTTCGGCCAGGGCTTCCAGCCGGGCCTGCTTGTCGGGGCCGGCCAGCAGCGGGCGGCTGCGGTCGCGCGCCAGGCGCTCAAGCTGCTGCGGCACGCTCACCTGCAGGTAGACGATGAAACCGCGTTCGCGCAGGCGTTGGCGGTTTTCCTCCGCCAGCACCGCGCCGCCGCCGGTGGCCACCAGCTGGCCCTGGCCCTGCATCACTTCCGCGATCAGCGCGGTTTCGCGTGCGCGGAAGCCGGCCTCGCCCTCGCATTCGAAGATCACTGGCACCGACGTGCCCGTGCGCTCCTCCAGCCGGTGGTCGCAGTCGACGAACGCCAGCCCCAGCCGCGCCGCCAGCTTGCGGCCGATGGACGTCTTGCCGGCGCCCATGGGGCCGATGAGCACGAGGTTGGGAGCAGGATTCATGGGGCACGATGCTAGCATCGGCCGCGTTGAACGCCGTGTGTCGGTGCCGCCTGCGGGGAGTCTTGATGGCCTTGGAAACGCGACGCGGGCCGGTGCTGGTGGCCGGAGCCGGCGACGTCGGCCAGCGCCTGGCGCGGCGCCTGGCCGGGGCCGGGCGCGACGTGCTCACGCTGCGCCGCCGTGAAGCCGCCTCGGCGCCGGGCATCCGCGCCCTGCGCGCCGACGTGGCCACCGGCGAAGGCCTGGAACGACTGCCACGCGCGCTGGGCGCACTGGTGTTCTGCGCCGCGCCCGACCGTCGCGACGAGGCCGCCTACCGCGCGCTATACCTCGACGGCCTGCGCCGCCTGCTCGATGCCACCCATGCCACGCGCGTGGTCTTCGTCTCCTCCACCGCCGTTTACGCCGAAGACGCCGGCGAGTGGGTGGACGAGGACACGCCGCCGCGGCCGCCCGCTTTCAACGGCAAGGTCCTGCTGGAAACCGAAACGGCGCTGGCCGCACACCCTGGCGGAATCACCCTGCGCCTCTCCGGCCTGTACGGCCCGGGCCGCGAATCGCTGCTGCGCCGCGCCCGCGTCGGCGAACCGGGCGGGAACCGCTGGGGCAACCGCATCCACGTCGAGGACGCGGCCGCGGCGCTGGCCCACCTGCTTGAACTCGAGACGCCCCGCGCCCTGTACCTGGGCAACGACGACCTGCCCGCCCGCGACGCCGAGGTGCTGGCCTGGGTGCGCGCCTGCGAAGGCCTGCCGGCCGTGGCGCCGCTCGCCGGCCCAGACACCGGCCGCCGCGTCAGCAACGCCCGCCTGCGCGCCGAGGGCTGGGTGCCGGCCTTCCCCGATTACCGCGCCGGCTACGGCCCGCTTCTGGCCCCGGGCGTATAGTCGGCCGGGCCCCATCCCCGGGGCCAATCGGAAAGGAGCGAACCATGGCTACCGTCACCAAGGTGATCGAAGTTTCCTCGTCCTCCAAGAAGAGCATCGAGGACGCCGTGCAGGGCGGCCTCAAAAAGGTCGCCAAGACCGTGAAGGGCATCAAGGGCGCGTGGGTGAACGACATCAAGGTCCTCACCAACGACGACGGCTCGGTGGCCGAGTGGCGCGTGAACATGCGGGTGAGCTTCGTCGTCAGCTGAGCCTCGGCGCCGCCGGGCGCGGCCGGGGTGCGGGGCAGGGGCCTTTGGCGCGAGAATGGCGCCAACCGAAGGAGGCCCCGATGACCGACACGCCGACCCCGCCGACCGACCCGCTGCTGGCCGAAGCGCTCGACACCTTCACCGCGCTGCTGGCCGAGGCCACCGCCGCCGGCGACCCCGAGCCCACCGCCATGACCGTGGCCACCGCCGAGGGGGGGGGGGGGGGGGGGGGG
>JAIBEO010000150.1 GCA_019459185.1 Rhizobium sp.
GGGGGTGGGGTATCCCGGCTAGTGCGGCCGGCGGCGCGGCCGTCGGCATCGCCATCGGCGCTTCCGACGACGTGTCGGTGAGCGCGGTCGAGGAAAGCAACGCGCTGCTCGTGCGCGCCACGCCGGGCCAGTGGGAATCGATCCGCCGCACCATCGAGCGCCTGGACACCATGCCGCTGCAGGTGCACATCGAGGCGCAGGTGGTGGAAGTGCAGCTGTCTGGCGAGCTGAGCTACGGCGTGAACTGGTTCTTCGAGAACGCCGTGCCCGAGGAACTGGGCAATGCCCAGGGCCGCGACATCTGGGGCGACATCGCCGGCAGCCTGACCAACGACGGCGGCATCGGCTGGACCTTCCTGGGGCGCAACGCCGCCGCGGTGGTGTCGGCGCTTGATTCGGTCACCGACGTGCGCGTGCTGTCCACGCCCTCGGTGGTGGTGCGCAACAACGCCGAGGCCAAGCTCGACGTCGGCACCAAGATCCCGGTCAACAGCACCAGCTTCAACCCCATCCTGGGCGACCAGACCGGCGGCGGCACCGGCACCTACACCCAGGTGCAGTACCTCGACACCGGCGTCATCCTCACGGTGAAGCCGCGCATCAGCCGCGACGGCACCGTGTTCATGGAAATCGACCAGGAAGTGAGCTCGCCGGGTCCGGCCCGCGCCGAAGACCCGAGCGGGAACCGCGAGATCAACAAGCGCTCCCTGGTCACCGAGGCGGCCGTGAAAAGCGGTGAAACCGTGATGCTGGCGGGCCTGATCACCGACAACCAGTCCCAGGGCAGCAGCGGCGTGCCCGGCCTGAGCCGGCTGCCGGTGGTCGGCGGCCTGTTCGGCAGCAAGACCCAGACCAAGGACCGCTCCGAAGTGATCATCCTGGTCACCCCGCGCGTCATCCGCGACCCGAACGAGGCCCGTCGCCTGACCGACGAATACGGCGAACGCTTCCGCGCGCTCGACCCGCTGCGCCGGGAAGACGACCCGCGCTGACATGGGTCCGGCCGTCCGCGCCGTTTTCCGCGAGCTGTTGCGCCGGGAACTGGAAGAGCGCTACCGCGGCAGCCTGCTCGGCGCGGCCTGGCTGGCGCTGCTGCCGCTGCTGCAGCTGGCGGTGCTGGCGCTGGTGTTCGGCGCGCTGCTGCCGGCGCGCGCCGCCGGCGGCGGGGAGCTGCCGTACGCGGCTTTCCTCGCGCTTGGGCTCTGGCCCTGGAACCTGCTGGCCAACGCCGCCAACCGCGGCGTCACCGCGCTCACCGACAACGCCGCGCTGATCGGCAAGGTGGCCGTGCCGCACGGCCTGTACGTGGACAGCCGGGTGGCGGCCAGCGCGCTGATCGACCTGGGCGGCTTCGTGCTGGTGCTGCTGGCGCTGCTGGCCTTCGGCGTGCCGCTGGCCGCGTCGGGGCTGCCGGCGGTGCTGGCCGCGCTGGGCGTGGTGGCGGTGCTGGCGCTGGCGCTGGCGCGCTTGTTGGCGGTGCTGCAGGTGTTCCTGCGCGACATCGCCGCGGTCACCGGGCAGGGCCTGGTGCTGGTGTTTTTCCTCACGCCGGTGCTCTACGACCGCGCGGTGCTGCCAGCCGCGGTGGCGCCCTGGCTGGCCTTGAACCCGATGGTGGTGCCGGTGGAGACCGTGCGCGCGGCCTTCTCCGGCCAGCCGGTGGACTGGGCCGCGCTGGCCGCCTGCGCGCTGGCGGCGGGCTTGCTGCTGCTGGCGGCACAGGCGCTGCTGCGGCGCGGCCGCGCGCACCTGGAGGATTTCCTGTGAGCACGCCGCTGGTCGAAGCCCGCGGCCTGGGCAAGCGCTACCCGGTGCTGGGCCACCGCGGCGACCGCGCCAGCGCGCTCTGGGACGTGCTGCGAGGGCGCCCGGCGCGCCGGCACGTGAGCGTGCTCGAGGGCGTGGATTTTTCCGTCCGGCCGGGCGAATCGCTGGCCATCATCGGCGAGAACGGCGCCGGCAAGTCCACGCTGCTCAAGCTCGTCACCGGCGTGCTCACGCCCAGCGCGGGCAGCGTGCACACGCGTGGCCGCGTCGGCGCGCTGCTGGAGCTGGGCGCGGGTTTCCACCCGGAGCTCAGCGGCCGCGACAACGTTCGGCTCTCGGCCGCGCTGCACGGCCTGGACGCGAAGGCGCTGGCGGCGAAGCTGCCCGAGATAGAAGCCTTCGCCGACATCGGCAGCTACCTCGATGAGCCGGTGAAACACTATTCGTCCGGCATGGTGGTGCGCCTGGGCTTCGCCATCATCGCCGCGGTGCGGCCGGCGCTGCTGGTCACCGACGAAGTGCTGGCGGTGGGCGACGAGGCATTCCAGCGCAAGTGCATCCGCTGGCTCGACGATTACCTGGCCGGCGGCGGCACCCTGCTGCTGGTCTCGCACAGCCTCTACCACGTGCGAAAGCTGTGCCGGCGGGCGCTGTGGCTGCAGCACGGCCGCGTGCGCGCGCTGGGTGACGTGTTCGAAGTCAGCCAGGCCTACGAGGCCGCGCAGGCGGAAAAATCCGCGGGTGAAGCCGCCAGCGAGGCCGCGGTCGTGGCGCGCGTGCCTGGCGAGGCCAGCATCGCCGCCGTTCGCGTGAACGGCGACGCCGGCGACGGCCCGGTGGCGCTGGGGCAGGGCGCCGCCTTGCGCTGCGAGATCGAACTCAGCAGCCGCGACGGCCGTCCGCCGGTGGCCATGCTCGGCTGGCTGCATGCCGACGGCACGCCCGTGTACGGCGTCAGCTCGGAAATGGACGGCGCCGCGCCCGAGGCCCTGGGCGACGGCCGCTTCCGCTTCGTGGTGGATTTCCCCGCGCTGCCGCTGCTGCCGGGCCGCTACCGCCTGCGCACCATCGCGCTCGACGCCGAGGGCCTGCGTCTGTTCGACCAGCGCGAACGCGAACTGGCGGTCACCGGCGAGTCGCGCGAATTCGGCCTGGTGCGGCTGCCTCACGCCTGGAGGGCGCCGTGAGCCACCTGCCCACCGTCATCGTGCCCATCCACAATGCGCTCGAGGCGCTCGACGCCTGCCTGGCCGCGCTCGACCGCACCCTGCCGGCCGGCAGCGAAGTGCTGCTGGCCGACGACGCCTCCAGCGACCCGCGCATCAACCCGATGGCGCGCAGCTGGTGCTACCGCAGCCCGCTCAAGGCCCGCTACGTGCGGCGCGAACTGAACCTGGGCTTCCCGGCCAACTGCAACGCCGCCTTCGCCGAAACCGGCGACGACGACGTGGTGCTGCTCAATTCCGACACCGTGCCCACCGTCGGCTGGCTGCAGCAGCTGGCCCGCTGCGCCGCCAGCGACGAGCGCATCGCCACCATCACGCCCTGGTCGAACAACGCCGAGATCTGCTCCTTCCCGCGCTTTTGCGAAGCCAACCCGGTGCCCGAGCACCCCGACGCCGTCGCCGAGGCCGCGGCCGCGCTGCCGCCGCAGTACCCGGAGCTGCCCACGGCCGTTGGTTTCTGCATGTACGTGCGGCGCGCCGCACAGCGCCAGCTGGGCGGCTTCGACGCCGCCACCTTCGGCCTGGGCTACGGCGAGGAAAACGACTTCTGCCTGCGCGCCGCCGCCATGGGCTGGCGCAACGTGCTCTGCGACGCGGCCTATGTGGTGCACCAGGGCGGCGCCTCCTTCGGCCCGCTCGACATCGCCCCCAACGGCGACAACCTGGCCCGCCTGCTGGCGCGCTGGCCCGACTACAACGAGCGGGTGGCGCGTTTCATCATGGCCGACCCGCTGCGGCCGCTGCGGGCGCGGCTGCAGGAAAAGATCGACGAACTGGCCCGTTCCGGTCCGCAGCGGGACCTGTTCGGCTAGCATTCGCACCATGTCCCCCACGCCCGTCCTGCCGTTCACCGGCGAGCGCTACACGCCCGAGTGCGAGCGCGAGATCGCCTACGAGCACTGGCACCGCTACGCCCTGGCGCGGCCGCTGGCCGCCGGCCGGCGCGTGCTCGACGCCGCCTGCGGCGAGGGTTACGGCAGCGCCCTGCTGGCCCGCGCGGGCGGCCAGGTGCTGGGCATTGATATCGGTGCCGAAGCCATCGCCCACGCCCATGCCCGCTACGGCTCCGAGCCGGGGCTGCGCTTCGAGCAGGCCGACGTGACCGCGCTCGACCACCTGCCCGCCGCCAGCTTCGACCTCATCGCCAGCTTCGAGACGCTGGAACACGTCGAGGCCCAGGAACGCCTGCTCGACGGCTTCGCCCGCCTGCTGGCGCCGGGAGGCCTGCTGCTGGTGTCCACGCCCGACAAACGCGTCTACACCGACCTGGCCGGCACGCAGAACCCGCACCACGTGCGCGAGCTCTACCGCGCCGAGTTCGAGGCGCTGCTGGCGCCGCGCTTCCCGCTGCGCCGGCTGTTCGGCCAGAAGCTGCTGTTCCAGTCGGTGCTGTGGGACCTGGAGCGCAATGGCCTGGCCACCGCCAGTACGGCCACCGAAGGCGGCCTGGTGGACGGGCTGGCCTACGAACCCATGTACCTGCTTGCCGCCTGCGCGCGTGAGCCCGGCGCGCTCGACGCACTGCCGGCGCTGTCGCTGCACGGCGACCAGGCCGAGGCCGTGTACGCCGACTACCGCGACGAGGTGCGCCGCAATCGCGCCGCCGCCGCCCACATCGCCTACCTCGAAGTCGAACTGGCGCGCCTGCGGGGCGGTTCGTGAACACCACGCACGAAGCCCAGCCCGCGCTCGATTTCGGCGCACGCGACATCGGCGTGGTGGTGGTGACCCACGCCAGCGCCTCCACCATCGAGGCCTGCCTGGAGGCGCTGCTGGCCGCGCGCCACGTGGTGCGCCTGCTGGTGGTGGACAACGCCTCGCCCGACGACACCGCCGAGCGCGTCGAACGCATGGTGCGGCGCGACCCGCGCCTGGGCCTGGTGCGCAACCTGGAAAACCGCGGTTTCGCCGCCGCCTGCAACCAGGGCGCCACGGCCATCGCCCAGCCCTGGATCGCCTTCGTGAACCCGGACGCCTTCGTGGCGCGCGACACGCTCTCGCGCCTGGTCGAACACGCCATCGCGCGGCCGGGCGCCGGCCTGCTGGGCGTGGAGCAGCGCGACGAGCAGGGCCTGCCCGACCCGGCCTCGCGCCGCGCCGACCCGTCGCTGCGCGAGCAGCTGTTCACGCTGGGCCGGCGCGAGAACCTGTTCCTGGGCCGCGACCCGGCGCAGGTCGTGCAGGCGGTGGACGCCGTGTCCGGCGCGCTGATGCTGCTGCCGGCGGTGCTGTTCGCGCGCCTGGACGGTTTCGACGAAGGCTACCGCCTGCACGCCGAAGACCTGGACCTGTGCCGCCGCGTGCGCGAGGCCGGTTACGAGGTGGTGGTGGCCAACGACCTGGCCGTCACCCACCTGCGCGGCGTGTCCAGTCGGCGCCGGCCGGCTTGGGTGGAATTCCAGAAGCACCGCGGGCTGTGGCGCTATTTCCGCAAGTTCGAGGCCGCGAATGTCCCGGTCTGGCAGCGGTCGCTGGTGTTCGCGGCGCTGTGGCTGCACTTCCCGCTGGCGCTGCTTACGCAGGCTTGGCGGCGCTGGCGGCAGGCTGGAAAGGCATGAGCCGCGCGCCCGCCACCAGCATCTTCCTTGCGCACGTGGACATCGTGCACGGCTGCCAGCTGCGCTGCGTCGGCTGCCCGAATTCGGTGCTGCAGCCCAAGGTGCGGCAGGTGGAGGAGGCCGATTTCGCGGCCATCCTCGCCAACATCGACGTGCAGCGCATCCACCTGCTGCGCCTGTTCAACTTCGGCGAGCCGCTGCTGCACCGCAACCTGTCCGGCCTGCTGGCGCACATCCCGCGGCAGAAGTGGAAGGTCGAGCAGGTGGAGCTCTCCACCAACGCGCAGAAGGTGTACTGGGACGACTTCGAGCGCGCCATCGCCAGTGGCGTGCTCACCCGCATCATCGCCAGCTGCGACGGCGACGGCACCCCGGAAGACTACGAACGCCTGCGCCCGCCCTCGACCTGGGCGAAGCTGGAACAGTTCCTCGAGCGCACCAAGGCCCTGTGCGACAAACACGGCCAGGCCATCGAGCTGCGCACCATGACCGTGTGCGAAGACCCGGCCGCGCGCGAGCGCTGGAACGCCTTCCTGCTGCCGCGCGGCTGGACGCCGCGTTTCCGCCGCTGGATGTGGCTGCCGGAATCGAGCCAGAACATGACCGGTCGCGAAACCCGGCCGGGGCAGGGCGTCTGCCTGTTCATGGCCGATCCGTCCGAGTTCACCGAGCACCCCTGGGACGGCGAGGTGAACCAGCTCTACGCCGACGCCGACGGCACCGTGGTGCCCTGCTGCGTGCACCCGCAGGCCGGCATGCTGGGCAACCTGCGCCAGCAGACCTACAACGAAGTGCTGGCCGGCGCCGCCCGCGCCGGTTTCGTCGAGGCCCTGCGCACCCGCCGCGGCGAGATGCGCATCTGCGGCGGCTGCGAAGTGGGCCCCGCCCGCGAAGCCGGCCCCCCGCAGGAAGCCGCGCTCGACAGCTGAAAAGAAAGGTTCTTCTCCCAAGTCAGGGACCGGCGCCGTCGCCACGGCGGAAGCGAGGGTCGCTTCCTGGGAGATAAAGGCTTCACCGAGCAGGAAGCGAC
>JAIBEO010000155.1 GCA_019459185.1 Rhizobium sp.
CCGCGAAGCCCTTTGCGAAAGGCTTCGCGGCTGAAGCCGCTCCTACAGGGGGCGGGGATTGCGGCGGGCGCCGGGACGTGGCTGGAACGCCAGGCCGGCGGCCAGCAGCGCCGCCAGTACGCACCAGCCCACGTAGCGGAAGTCGGAGCTTGGCGCGAGCAGGAACAGCGGCAGGGCCAGCGCCCAGCCGGAAGCAGCGACGACGGCGACCAGGCCGTCGCCCGGCGCGCGCCGCCAGGCCGCGTACGCGGCGAGCAGCAGCGACGCCAGCAGGCAGGGCCAGGCGGCGAACAGCGGCGTGTCCACCGCGGCATTGAGCGCCGGCTGCAGCCAGCCGTGCAGCGCGCCGGACGGCGGCGCCACCGCCGGGTTGTCACGCAGCGGCACGATGGTGGGCTGCAGCACCAGGTAATCCGGGTGCGCCTCCTGCCGGAATCCCACCAGGTACGCCGCCACTTCCGCGCGGTGCGCGAAGTAGGCGCGCGGGTGCTCCAGTGGCAGCACCAGCCAGGCTTCGCGCAGCGCGGCGAACTGTTCCGGCGTGAACTCGGTATAGAGGTTCAGCCGCAGTTGGCCCGAAGCGAAGCTGGGCACATTCACGAAGGGCGAGAAGTCGCGCCGCAGGTCGGCCACGGTGAGGCCGGGCTCGATCCAGTCCTCGGGGAACAGCAGCTCGTCTTCCGCGATCGACACCGCGGCGATGTCCCACATCGCCACCACCGGCCACACCGGCGTGGCGCGCGCGCCGGGCGCGAGGTTCGCGATCCACGACACGCCCTGCACGAGGACGGCCAGGACAACCGCCGTCGCGCCCACGCGCAGTCCGCGACCCGGCCACTGCCGCCACGCCAGCCACGCCAGCAGCGGCAGCGCCGCCGGCAGTGCGTTGTGCCGGAAGGCCACGCCCGCGCCCAGCGCCAGCACCGCCGCCACGCGCAGCGAACGGCGCGGCGCGCGCAGCTCGGCGGCCAGCAGCGCCACCGCCAGCGCGAACCAGGCCATCATCCACAGGTCCTTCCAGAGGTGCGGCAGCAGCGCCAGCAGCGGCGGCCACGCGCCAATGAAAACCACGGTGGACGCACGCCGCCACGCGCCGCCGCCCAGCGCCTGCGCGAACGCCGCCATCGCCGCCCACCACAGCGCCACCTGCAGCAGCAGCATGCCGCCCGGGTCGGGCAGGGCCAGGCGCGACAGCTGCCAAACGCGCACCATCGCCGGCGGATGCGCCGGGTCGAGTTCGCCGGTGCGCGCCTGCCACCACTGCCAGGCCGAGTCCCAGCTCAGGTAACCCGGCCAGAAGGCCAGCAGGGTGAGCAACAGCCCCGCCAGCGCCGCCAGCCAGGGCGCCGCACGGGTCATGGCCGGTGCTCGCGCGCCAGGTATTCGGCGCTGCGCATCTCGACCAGGCGCGAGGCGGTACGCTCGAAGTCATGCCGCAGCTTGTCGCCCGCATACAGCCACATCGGTTCGGCCGCGGCGCTGAGCAGCAGGTTCACGTTGCGGTCGTAAAGCTCGTCCACCAGGTGCACGAAGCGGCGCGCGGCATTGTCGTGCGCCACGTCCATCACCGGCACGTTCGACAGCAGCACGGTGTGGAAGTCGCGGGCGATTTCGATGTAATCCGCCGCCGCGCGCGGGCCTTCGCACAGCGCGGAAAAGTCGAACCAGGCGATGCCCTCGGCCAGCGCCCGCGCCGGGATGGGCCGGCCGTTCACCTCCAGCGGGCCCGCCTCGCGCGGGCAGTCGGCGGCCAGGCGGCCGAAGTGTTCGGCCAGGCCGCGCTCGGCCTCGGGGCCCAGCGGCGTCAGGTAGGTTTCGGCGCGGGTGAGCTGGCGCAGGCGGTAGTCCTGCGGGCTGTCGAGGTGCACCCCGCGGCAGTGCGTTTCGAGCAGGGCGATGGCCGGCAGGAAGCGCGCGCGCTGCAGGCCGTCCCTGTACAGGTTCTTCGGCTCGGTGTTCGAGGTGGTCACCAGCACCACGCCGCGCGCGAACAGCCGCTCGAGCAGGCGGCCCAGGATCATCGCGTCGGCGATGTCGGTGACGAAGAACTCGTCCAGCACCAGCAGCCGCAGTTCGTCGGCCAGGCCGTCGGCCACCACCGCCACGGTGTCGGCGGTGTCGTCGGGCAGGGCCTGGATGCGCGCGTGCACTTCCACCATGAAGCGGTGGAAATGCCAGCGCCGGCGCGGCACGCCCTCGAGCTGGTCGAACAGCAGGTCGTTGAGAAAGGTCTTGCCGCGGCCCACGCCGCCCCACAGGTACAGGCCCTGCACCGGCGCGTCGTTGCCGAGCTTTAGCCAGCGTTTCCAGGCCGGCGCGGCTTCGCGTGCGCGCAGTTCGCGGTGGATGCGGTCGAGTTCGGCCAGGGCCGGCTGCTGGGCCGGGTCGTGCTGCCAGCGGCCGGCGGCGACGCCGGCGGCATAGGCCACGGACGGCGGCGCGCCCGCCGCGGCTTCAGCCATGGCGCGGCGGCGGCAGGTTCTTGCGCACGCCGTTCTTCACCGCCCCACGCAGGTCCATCAGGCGCCGGTGGAAGAAGTGGCTGGTGTCGGGCATGCGCACCAGCGTGGGCTTGTCCTGCAGGCCGTCGATCCAGTCGTAGACCTTCTGCGGCTCGACGATCTCGTCGGCCTCGGGCATCACCACCAGCCAGGGGCAGGGCGGCGGCAGCACGCCGGCGAAATCGCGCAGGCCCACCGGCGGCGCCAGCGAGATCATCTGCTTCACCGGCAGCTGGCGCGCGCCCTGCAGGGCCACCCAGCTGCCGAAGGAGAAGCCGGCCAGCCACAGCGCGTCGTCGGGGCGCTGCTTGCGCACCCAGTCGGTGACGGCCAGCAGGTCGAGCGTTTCGCCGCGGCCATTGTCGAAGCTGCCTTCGGACTGGCCCACGCCGCGGAAGTTGAAGCGCACCGCCGCCAGGCCCAGCTCGCTCAGCGCCCGGGCGGTCATGGTGACCACCTTGTTGTGCAGGGTGCCGCCGTCGGGCGGGTTGGGGTGGCAGACCACGGCCACGCCGGCGCGTTCCTGGCCCGGTTCGGGCAGGTCCACCATCAGTTCGATGCGGCCGGCCGGCCCGGCGATGAAGAGCGGGCCGGATTCGGTCGGGAAGGCGGGCACGGCGTCCATGCGCGGATGATAGCCCCTAGCGCGCCAGGTCGAGGCCGATCAGCAGCGGGTCGTGGTCGGACGCACGCCAGGGGTCGCCGTCGGGGTCGGCGCGGTAGTCGAACAGGCCGGCCTCGTCGGCATTGGCGTGCCACTCGGCGGCGCCGCGCAGGCGCGGGGCCAGGCCCGGGTCGAGCAGGGCGTGGTCCAGGCGCGCCGACAGGCCGGCGAACACGAAGGAATACGGCCGCTCGAGCTTGGCCAGGGCGAAGGCGTCCTGCCAGCCCTTGGCGCGCAGCTGGCGCAGCGGGTCTTCCTGGGCGTGGGCGTTGAGGTCGCCGATGACCAGGTGGCCCACCGGCTTCGTCCCGGTCGGGTCGGTGGCCAGCCAGGCGTGCAGTCGTTCCGCCGAGTCGACCCGGGTGGCGTTGAAGCAGGCCTGGCCATCGCCGGCGTCGGTGTCGCCGCCGGTGGCCTCGTCGCAGCCGCCCTTGGACTTGAAGTGGTTGGCGGCCACCACGAACACCGGCCCGCCGCCGGCCCGGAAAGCCTGCGCCAGCGGCGCGCGGCTGCGGTCGCGGAAGGGGCCGTCGGCCAGCGTGGCCGGGCGGCCCACCGGCGTGAAGCGGCTAGCGCGGTAGATCAGGCCGACGCGAATGGGGTTGTTGCCCGGGCCGTCGCCGGCGTCCACGAAGCGCCAGTCGGAATGCGGGCCGGCGGCGTTGAGCGCGGCCACGAACTGCGCCAGCGAGGAGCGTGGGCCGAAGCCGTCGTTTTCGAGTTCCATCAGCGCCGCCAGGTCGGGCTGCAGCGCCTGCACGGTGGCCACCAGCTTGGCCTGCTGGCGCTGGTAGTCGGCGTGGCTGGCGGCGCCGCGCGCGGTGGGGAAGCCGCCGCCGCGGCCGTCGCCGTTGAACAGGTTGAGCAGGTTGAAGCCGGCGATGCGACGGTCGCCCTGCACTTCGGGCGCGGGCGGGCGCGGCGCCTGTTCGACCCGGGCGATCTCCTCGGTCAGCTGCAGGCGGTAGCTGCCGAAGCGCTGGTCGAGCACGCCGGCGACGCCGTGCAGGGCGCTGCCGACGCGCAGCGGGTGGGCGTCGTCCTGGCCGGCGGACAGGAACCAGGGAGCGCCGGGGTCCTGGGCGCGGCGGCCGTCGTCCAGGCGCAGCACCAGCCGGGCGTTTTCGGCGGCGATGGCCTGCGCGGCGGCGCCCGGGGGCGCGAGTTCGGTGGGCGCGAACAGGCGGCCGCCGAAGCTCACCAGCAGTTCGCCGTAGCGGCCCAGGGCGTCGTTGCCGGTCACCGTGAGCGGCGTGGCGATGGCCAAGCGCATGCCTTCGTAGCGCTCCCAGTCGCTGGCGGCGGCCGGCGCGGTTTCCAGCACCAGGGTGGTGGGTTTGCCGCCCCGGCCCAGCACCTCGACGGCGCTCGGCTCGAGCGTGGTCAGGGTGGCCGAGCCTTCGCCCGCTTCCACCACGGTGCCGGTGGCGCGCACGCGGTCGCCCTGGCGCAAGCGCGGCTGGGCGTCGGCGGGGCGGGCCAGGAACAGGCCCTCGGAGGTGGCCGGGTCCTTGTCGGGCGTTTCCGACTGCAGGAAGACGCCGCCCAGGCCGCCGAACGGAAACGCCACCACGGCCTCCACCGTGACCACGCGGCCCTCGAGCGGGCTGCGTTCGCCGCTGCCCTGGACCTGGGCGATGGACACCGAGCCGGCGGCGGCGGCGCCATCGGGCGGCGCGGCGTTGGCGGTGTCGGCCACCGGCGGTGTGCAGGCGGTGAGCAGCAGCGGGGCGATCAGCAGGGTCAGGCGGCGCATTCCAGTTCTCCGGAAACGAAGAGGCCC
>JAIBEO010000181.1 GCA_019459185.1 Rhizobium sp.
CCCCCCCCCCGCCGCCCCCCCCCCCCCCCCCCGCCCCCCCCCCCCCCCCCCCCCGCCCGCCGGCCCCCGCCCCCCCCCCCGCACCGTGCTGCTCAAGGCCTTCGACGCGCGCGGCTTCGTCTTCTACACCAATTACGACAGCCGCAAGGGCCGCCAGCTCACCGCCAACCCGCACGCCGCGCTGCTGCTGCTGTGGAAGACGCTGCGCGAGCAGGTGCAGGTGAAGGTGGAAGGCACGGTGGAGCCGGTGTCGCTGGCCGAGGCCGACGCCTATTTCGCCACCCGGCCGCGACCGAGCCAGATCGGCGCCTGGGCCTCGCTGCAGTCGCAGACCATGCCTTCGCGCGAAACTTTCGAGCAGCGCTTCGCCGCGGTGGAAAAGAAGTTCGAGGGCCTGGACGTGCCGCGCCCGCCGCACTGGTCGGGTTTCCGGGTGGTGCCCGAGCGCATTGAGTTCTGGTACGGCGCCAAGTACCGCCTGCACGAACGCCACCACTACGAGCGCGTCGACGGCGCCTGGACCAAGCGGCTGCTCTACCCGTGAGCCACGGCCCGCGCCGCATCGTCTGCCTCACCGAGGAGCCCACCGAAGTCCTGTATGCCCTGGGCGAGCAGGACCGCATCGTCGGCATCAGCGGTTTCACGGTGCGGCCGCCGCGGGCGCGCCGGGAAAAGCCCAAGGTCAGCGCCTTCACCTCGGCCAAGATCGAAGAAATCCTGAAGCTCGAGCCCGATTTCGTCATAGGTTTTTCCGACATCCAGGCCGACATCGCCGCCGAGCTGGTGCGCCGCGGCGTGGAGGTGTGGATCAGCAACCACCGCAGCGTCGACGGCATCCTCGACTACGTGCGCCGGCTGGGCGCGCTGGTGGGCGCGGCCGCCGCGGCGAACGAGTACGCCGACGCGCTGCAGCGCGGCCTCGACGCCATCGCCGCCGAAGCCGCCACGCTGCCATGCAGGCCCAGGGTGTATTTCGAGGAATGGGACGAGCCGCGCATCAGCGGCATCCAATGGGTGGCCGAGCTGGCGCGACTCGCCGGCGGCGACGACATTTTCCCCGAGCTGGCGGCGCAGTCGCTGGCCAAACACCGCATCCTGGCCAACGACGACGAAATCATCGCGCGCGCGCCGGACATCGTGTTCGGTTCCTGGTGCGGCAAGAAGTTCCAGCCCGGCAAGGTGGCCGCACGCCCGGGCTGGGAAAACGTGCCGGCGGTGCGCGACGGCGAACTGCACGAGGTGAAGTCGCCGATCATCCTGCAGCCCGGCCCCGCCGCGCTCACCGAGGGCGTGCAGGCCATGGCTGCCCATATCCGCGCCTGGGCCCTGGCGCGAAGCTGAACGCGGCGTTTGGTCCCGGCCGGGGCTTGTGGCATAAGTGGGTTCCCCCCACGCACCGACCGGAGAAACCCATGGCATCCAAGATCGTGGCGTTCGTGCTGTCCGTCGCCCTCGTGTTTGCTGGCACCACCAGCATCGCCAATGCGACCCTGATTTCCACCCAGCAGGCCGTGGCCGTCGACGCCCGTGCCCAGCAGGAAGCCCAGGTGCGTGAAGCCCTGGCCCGCGAAGACGTTTCGCGCATGATGGTCGAGATGGGCGTGGACCCCGCCGACGTGGATTCGCGCGTCGCCTCGCTCAGCGACGCCGAGCTGGCCGAGCTGCACGGCCAGGTCGAGCAGCTGCCGGCCGGCGGCGTGTTGGCGGTGCTGGGCCTGGTGCTGGTGGTGCTGATCGTGCTGGAACTCACCGGCACCATCGACATCTTCAAGCGCGCTTGACCGCCGAAGTTGCATCGAAGGCGCGCCGCAGGCTGAGGCGCGCCTTCGCCTTGCCCGCGCTGCTGGCCCTGGCCGGCTGCGCGGTGAATCCCCCCATCGAACTGCCCGCTGGCGACGCGATCGCGCTCGGCGGCGTGCCCTTCCACCCGCAGACCGAATACCAGTGCGGCCCGGCGGCCCTGGCCGGCCTGCTGGGCGCCAGCGGCGTGGACACCTCGCCCGAGGCGCTGGTGCCGCAGGTCTACCTGCCCAAGCGCAAGGGCAGCCTGCAGGTGGAGCTGCTGGCGGCCAGCCGCCGTGCCGGCCGCATTCCCTACGTCGTGGACGGCGAGCCGCAGGCCCTGCTCGACGAACTTTCCGCCGGCCGCCCGGTACTGGTGCTGCAAAACCTGTGGACGCCCAGCGTGCCGCGCTGGCACTACGCCGTGGTGGTGGGCAGCGAACCGGCCCGCAACCGCCTGCGGCTCAACACCGGCGTGGACGAAGCCAAGCCCGTGCGCGCGCGCTCCTTCCTGCGCACCTGGGACTGGGCCGGCCGCTGGGGTTTCGTAGCATTGCGCCCGGGCGAACTGCCGGCGCGCGCCGAGCCGCTGCGTTATGCCGAAGCGGTGGCGGCCTTCGAACCCGTGGGCGGCGCGGCCGCCGCGCGCCTGGCCTGGGAAGCCGCGCGCACGCGCTGGCCCAAGGACGCGCGCGCCTGGCTGGCGCTGGGCAACCTCGACTACGCCGCCGGCGACAAGGCCGCCGCGCTCGGTTGGTTCACGCGCGGCCTGCAAGCCGCGCCCGGCGACCCGGTACTGGGCAACAACGCCGCCACCGTGCTGGGCGAGCTGGGCTGCGGCGACCGTGCGCGCGAACTGCTCGCACCCGTGCTGGTGGCCACGCCGCCGGATTCACCCTGGCGCGGCTCGCTGGAAAAAACCCGCGCGTCGCTGCCGGAAGCCGACGCCCCCGGCTGCGCCGCGCGCTGACGCCCTATTTCTGGTCGTCCACCCAAGTCCGGGACCGGCGCCGTCGCCACGGCGGAAGCGAGGGTCGCTTCCCGCTCAGTGGAGCCTTTATTTCGCGGGAAGCGAC
>JAIBEO010000197.1 GCA_019459185.1 Rhizobium sp.
CCGCGAAGCCTTTCGCGTAGGGCTTCGCGGCTGAAGCCGCTCCTACAGAGGCGTGGGCGGCGCGTGCACTTGCGCGAGGTGGGCCAGGAGCTGCAGCAGGCTGCGCACGTCGGTGTGGTTGTGGGCGAGCACGCGGCGCAGGTCGGTGACGGGGCCGCCCTGCAGGTAATCGCGCCAGGCGCGCGGGGCTTCGCTGCCGGGCAGGTCGTCTTCGCGCAGCACGCGCAGCAGCCGGCGTTCCACCGTGGCCAGGCGGCAGTTCTCCCACTGCCCGCGGTAGCGCCGACGCACCGGGTGCAGCAGGTCCAGGTGCGCCAGCGGCGTGATTGGGCAGGGTAGGCGTGCCAGCCGGTAGCGCGCCTTCAGCAGCGGCGCGTCGTAGCTGCGGCCGTTGTAGCTCACCAGCACCGTGCCGGGCTCCAGCCAGCGCGCGAACGCTTCCAGCATGGCCGTTTCCGCCGCCAGCGTGGTGGTCATCAGCTGGCGGATGCGCAGCTGGCCGTCCACCAGGTCGGATGCGCCCACCATGAAGGCACGCGTGCCGGTGCCGCCGGAGAGGCCGGTGGTTTCGGTGTCGAAGCACAGCAACCGTGCGGCCGCGACGGTGTCGAAGCCCTTGGCGAAGCTGGCGTCGAGCGTGGCCGGCAGCGCGGGCGCGTCGTGGCGGGATTCGAAATAGCGCAGGCCGGGGGCGATTTCTTCGCCGGGCAGGTGGCGGTCGAGGACGCGCGGTGTGGACGGCACGGCCGACAGCGCGCGCGTGCGCAGGCCGAGCAGGCGGCGGATGTTTTCGGGGACTTCGGGGCGGGGCGACGGTGGCGCCAGTGCTGGAACGGAATCCCGACCAGCCTGCCGTTGCAACGCCCGCAGCTTCTCCGCCAGCGCCGCACTCACGCCACGTCTCCCAGCAGCGCCAGCACCCTCGCCGCCAGTGACTTCGGCGTGTCGCCCGCCTTGCCCTCGTCGCCGGCCAGCACCGGCCCCACGCAGGCCGGGCAGCCGGCGTGGCAGTCGCAGGCGACCACCAGGTCGCGCGCGCGCTGCACCAGTTCGGCCTGGCGCCGCCACAGCGGCTCGCTCAGGCCGATGCCGCCCGGGTAGTTGTCGTACAGGTACACGGTGGGCGTGAAACGTTCGGCGGCCTCGGGGCTGGCGGTGTCGCCGCCGGCGCCGCGCAGCTGGCCGCGGCCGCGGCCGTCGGCGTGCGCGAACCAGGCGCCGTCGCCGCTGCCCACCGCCTGGCGCAGGTCGCGGCCTTCGGCCATCACTGCCACGGTGGCCACCACGTGCAGCGCGTGCGCGGCGCCGAGGAAACCGTCGAGCGCGTCCTGGCGCGAACCGAAGGCCTGCTCCAGCGTGTCCTGCGGCAGCTGCCACCACAGCGACGTGGTGTGCATTTCCTGGTCGGTCAGGTTCACCGGCCCGTAGCCGATGTTCTCGTGGGTGTAGTAGCGGATCTTCTTATAGCCCGGCACCCGCCGCACCACGTGCACTTCGCCGTGCTGGGCGCTGCCGGCGCCGGCGCGTACGCCGTCGAAGCGCTCGAGCACCTTGAGCTTGGTGTAGTCGATGGCGTCGGTGTAGTAGTCGACGTGCGTGCGGGTGACGTAGGCCTTGCGGCCCTCCCAGTCCAGCCGCTCCACCTGGAAGGGCACCGACTGCACCATGTGGATGGCGCCTTCGTAGAGCGTGAGCGCGGCGGCGGAATAATCCACCTCGGCGATGATCTTGCGGGCGCCGTCGGTGCTGTCCACCACCACGAAGTTGCCGTCGGCCACCGAACGCAGCGACACCGCGTTGGCCGGGTAGCTGTCGGCGATCCAGTCCCAGCGTTCGCCCTCGGCGTGCAGCACGCCGGTTTCGGCCAGCACGTCCAGCCAGGGCGCCGGGTCCATGGGCCCGTAGGATTCGCCGCGCAGGAAGGGCAGTTCGAAAGCGGCGCAGCGCAGGTGGTCGAGCAGGATCAGCGGCTGGTCGGGCGCGATGCGCGCGTGTTCGGGGTTGGCCTGGGCGAAAAAGTCCGGGTGCCGCACCAGGTACTGGTCGAGCGGGTCGGACGACGCCACCAGCACGCCCAGCGAGGGCTGCTGGCGCCGCCCGGCACGGCCCACGCGCTGCCAGGTGGCGGCCACCGAGCCCGGGTAGCCATTGAGCACGACGACGTCGAGCGCGCCGATGTCCACGCCCAGCTCCAGCGCGGACGTGCTGACGATGCCGTCCACCGTGCCCGCGCGCATGGCCCGCTCGGCCTCGCGGCGCTCGTTCGGCAGGTAACCGCCGCGGTAGGCGCGGATGCGCGGCAGCTTGCGCGGGTCGTGGTCGAACACGTCCTTGAGGTACTTGGTGAGTACCTCGACCATGGTGCGCGACTGCGCGAACACCAGCGTCTTGAGCCCCGCGCGAATCGCCAGCCTGGCGATGCGGTTGGACTGCGAACGCGCCGAGGCGCGCAGGCCGAGGTCGGGGTTCACCACCGGCGGGTTCCACAGCAGCAGGTGTTTTTCGCCCACCGGCGCGCCCGATTCGGTGATGGCCTGCACCGGGGCTTCCACCAGCGCCTCGGCATGCGCGCCCGGGTTGCCGATGGTGGCCGAGCACAGGATGAACTGCGGCGTCGCGCCATAGAACGCGCACACGCGTTTCAAGCGCCGGATGACGTTGGCCAGGTGCGAACCGAAGACGCCGCGGTAGGTGTGCACTTCGTCGATCACCACGTAGCGCAGGTTCTCGAAGAACTGCGCCCATTTCGTATGGTGCGGCAGAATGGCCTGGTGCAGCATGTCGGGGTTGGACACCACCAGGTCGGCGTGCAGGCGCACGGCCTGGCGGGCGTCGCCGGGCGTGTCGCCGTCGAAGGTGTGGCAGCGCAGGCCCAGGTTGCCGGCGCGGTTGAGTTCCAGCAGTTCAGCCACCTGGTCCTGGGCCAGCGCCTTGGTGGGGAACAGGAACAGCGCCTTGGCCTGCTGGCGCATGGCCGCCGACACCACCGGCAGCGTGTAGCACAGGCTCTTGCCCGAGGCCGTGGGCGTGACGACGACGAAATGCTTGCCGGCCTGCGCGGCCTCCCAGGCTTCGGCTTGGTGGCTGTAGAGCTGGCCGATGCCGCGTTCGCGCAGCGCGCTGGCCAGGTTCGCCGGCAGGTCGGCCGGGAGCGGCGCGTAGCGGCCGTCGCGCGCGGGCTGCACGAAGTGGCCGGTCACCCGGTCGCCGTATTTCGACTGCAGGCGTTCGGCCAGCTGGCGCGGGTCGCGGGCGCGCGGGCTGCCGGGCAGGTCGGGCGGGGTGGCCGGGTCAAGCGCGAGCGCGCGGGCGTCATGGCGGGCGAGGGCGGTGGAAGGCATGCGGGCGGCGTCCGGGGCGGGACGGCCATTGCAGGCCCGGACTGTCTCATCGCATGAGACGCCGCCCCGGCGTAGGCTTGGCGGCAGGCCAACCAGGAGAGATCCGATGATCCGCGACCTGTTCGTCTTCCTGCAGGGCACCGCCGCCGACGCCGGCGCGCTCGCCGCCGCCGCCACTTTCGCCAAGGCCCACGACGGCCACGTGGCCGCGCTCTCGGTGGTGCACACGCCGGTGCCCTTCGCCACCGAGTGGGGCATCACCGGCGCGGGCCTGGACCAGGCCGGCTACGACCTGCTGCGCAAATTGGCCGAAGACACCGCCCAGTCCGCGCGCGACCGCCTGGCCGCCGCCGGCGTGCCGCACGAGGTGCGCGTGGTGGATTCGCCCCTGGCCTGGCCCGAGGAAGTGGCGGCGCTGCACGGCCGCTACGCCGACCTGTGCGTATACGGCGGCCCGGTGGCCGACGACCGTGGCTCGCGCTTCGCCGTGGGCTTCGACGCGCTGCTGATGCACAGCGGCCGCCCGGTGCTGCTGGTGCCCGATCAGGTGACGGCCATGGTGCCGCCGCGCCGCGTGGTGCTGGCCTGGCAGCCGCGCCGCGAAGCCAGCCGCGCCCTGCACGACGCCCTGCCCTGGCTGCCGCGCGACGCCCGCGTGGACGTGGTGGTGGTGGACCCGGAACCCACCGCGCTCGGCCACGGCGAGGCGCCCGGCGCCGACATCGCCCGGCACCTGGCGCGGCACGGCTGCCACGCCCAGGTGGCGGTGGTGGAACGTGGCGTGCGCAGCACCGGCGAAGCCATCCTCGACCACGCCCGCGAGTGCGTGGCCGACCTGCTGGTGATGGGCGGCTTCAGCCATTCGCGCTGGCGCGAGCAGGTGTTCGGCGGCGTCACCCGCACCGTGCTGCAGGGCGCGCGCCTGCCGGTGCTGTTCTCGCACTGAAGCCGGGCCGCGGCCCGGCGTTTGCTCAGCCGCAGCGCACCGTCAGCACGCGGTTGTCGGCGTCCACTTCCAGGTTCAGGCGGTCTTCGCGCCAGTCCATGGTGACGGCCATGCCGGGGCGGATGACGCGCACGCGATCGGAATGGGTGTCGGCGCGCACCTTGGCCACCAGCGCCTCGTCGGCGATCTGGCCGACGGCCCACTGGCCGGGGGCGGGGTCACAGGTCATCGGGGTTTCCTCGGGGGCGGGGGCGTCCATGGCCGGGGGCGGCGGAGCGTCGGCGAATTCCGGCGCGGGCGCCGCGTCGGCGGGCGGGGCGGTTTCCTGCGGCGGCGTGGCGCAGGCGGCCAGCGCGAAGCCGGCAGCGAGGGCCAGGCCCAGGGGGCGGAACAGGGTCATGCGCGGGCTCCAGGACGGGGGCTGGCAACCAGACTAGCGCAGGCCCGGGCGGAGCGTCTTCAGCGCCGCGCGCCGGCGCCCGGCCATACGCTTTCTGAAGCAGTTCGCCGATCTTTTCCTCCCGCAGGTAGCGGCGTTCCACCCAGCCGGCGAACCATTCGCGCAACTTCAGCAGTAACGGCCAGCAGGAGGAGCGCGAGCAGGAGGAAGGCGCGCATACCCCTTTGCAGCGCGCGGAGTGTCGGTGCCGCGTCATGGATTCGTGCTGATTTGGAAACGATACGTGTTGAAACGGGGCCTTTGTTATCCCGACGGCGACACCCATCCTAGTCGCCATCCCACGGAGACTTCCCCATGACCACCCGCCTGAACTCGCCCTACACCCTGGCCGGCCTCACCCTGCGCAACCGCGTGGTGATGGCCCCGATGACCCGTTCCCGCGCCGAAGGCAACGTGCCCAACGCCCTGATGGCCGAGTACTACGGCCAGCGCGCCGGAGCCGGCCTGGTGATCACCGAAGGCGTGTCGCCCTCGCCCAACGGCCTGGGCTACTCGCGTATTCCCGGCCTCTTCAACGCCGAACAGGCGCGCGGCTGGGCCGAGGTAGCCAAGGCCGTGCACACCGGCGGCGCGAAGCTGTCGATCCAGCTGATGCACAGCGGCCGCATCGGCCACGCCGCCAACCTGCCGGCCGGCGCCGAAGTGCTGGGCCCCTCGGCCATCGCCGCCGCCGGCCAGGTGTGGACCGACACCTCGGGCATGCAGCCGCACCCGGTGCCGCGCGAAATGACCAACGCCGACATCGCCGCCACCCGCGGGGAATACGTGCGCGCCGCCTTCCTGGCGCGCGAGGCCGGCATCGACCTGGTCGAGGTGCACGCGGCCAACGGCTACCTGCCGGGCCAGTTCCTGAACCCGAAGGCGAACCAGCGCAGCGACGAATACGGAGGCAACGGCGCCAATCGCGCGCGCTTCCTGCTGGAAATCGTCGACGCCGCCGTCGCCGCCATCGGTGCTGGCCACGTCGGCGTGCGCGTCTCGCCGTTCAACCCGTTCAACGACCTCGAGGCCGGCTTCCCGGGCGAGCGCGAGGACTTCCTGGCCCTGGTGGACGAACTGGCCCGCCGCCACATCGCCTACCTGAGCCTGATCGCCACCCCGGGCGCGCTGCCCGAAGGCCTGGTGGCCGAAGTGCGCGCGCGCTTCGAGGGCACGCTGGTGCTGGCCGGCGACTACGACGCCGCCCGCGCCGAAACCGACCTGACCGCCGGCCTGGCCGACCTGATCGCCTTCGGCCGCCCCTTCGTCGCCAACCCGGACCTGCCGGCCCGCCTGTTCGCCGGCAAGCCGCTGGCGGATATGGACGCCAGCAAGCTCTACAGCCCCGGCCCCGAGGGTTACACCGACTACCCCGCGCTACGCGAAACCGCCGCCGCCTGAGTCCGACCGGGACTTATGGCGGTGCCGGCGTTCACCGGCCGCGTGTGAAAATCCGCGCCCCATGACGAACCGTCTCCGCCAACTGCTGATGATCGTGCTCGCCAGCCTCGTGCTGGCGGGCTGCACCAGCACGGGCAAGCGGCCCGACCTGGCGCGGCTCTACGAAACCCAGGCCCTGGATCCGGCGCAGCCGCCGGTCATCCTCATCCATGGCCTGATGGGCTCCACCCTGGTCGAGCGCGACACCGGCAAGGAGTACTGGCCGGGCTCGCTGGGCACCCTGGCCTTCAGCGAATACCGCGAACTGGCCCGCGTGCGCGAAGTGGAAGCGCGCGGCGGCGGCCTGGTGCCGGGCGACCTGTTCTACGGCGTGGCGCGGGTGGACTACTACGAGGCGCTCATCGATTCGCTCGAGCGCGTGGGCCGCTTCCAGCGCGGCACCCCGGGCGTGCCCGTGCACGGCGACGACGACCGCCGCCGCTACTACGTGCTGCTCTACGACTGGCGCAAGGAAAACATCCACGCGGTGCGCCAGCTGCACGAGCTGATCGAACAGATCCGCCGCGACTACGGCGACCCCGACCTGCCGGTCGACATCCTGGCGCACAGCAACGGCGGCCTGATCGCCAACTACTACCTGCGCTACGGCCCGAACGACGTGCTGGAGCAGGAAACCTTCACGCCCTGGGACGAGGGCGGCAAGCGCATCCGCCGCATGGTGCTTCTGGGCACGCCGGCCATGGGTTCGGTGGTGAGCCTCGAGCGCCTGCAGCAGGGCGTCAAGATCGCACTGCGCACGGTGCCGGTGGAGGTTCTGGTGACCTTCGCCACGCCCTTCGAAACGCTGCCGCACCCGGACGCCGGCGTCATCTACACCGCCGACGGCAAGCCGCTGGACTTCGACATCTACGACGCCGACGCCTGGCGCGTGCGCCGCTGGGGCATCTTCTCGCCCGAAGTGGAGGCGCGCGTGCTGGCCGCGGCGCCCGACCACGAAACCGGCGCGCTGCAGATGGCCGAGCTGCAGGCCTATTTCGTGCGCCACCTGGCGCGTGCGAAGCAGCTGCAGCTGGCCCTGGGCCAGCCGGCGCCGCCCACCGGCACCGACGTGTCGGTGCTGGGCGGCGACTGCACGCTCACCCCGGGCCGCGCCGTGCTCGACCGCGACCCGCGCAACCCGCGCAGCGAGCGCCTGGTGATCCGCCCGGGCGAGGTGCGCCACAAGGTGGCCGGGGTGGACTACGAGCGCCTGCTGATGGTGCCCGGCGACGGCCTGGTGACACGCGAATCGCAGCTGGGCCGCGGCCAGTTCGAAGGCGTCGGCGCCGGCATCGAGGCCTTCACGGCGGCCAGCAGCTTCTTCCTGTGCGAGCGCCACGACCAGCTGTCGGTCAACCCTTACGTTCAGAACAACCTGCTGCACTTCCTGCTGGCGCCTTGACGCGCGGCCGCCCCGGCCGGGCATAGAATGGCCGGATGAAGGACCTGCGCCCCCTGCTGATCGACTGCCGCATCGAGCTGCGCAAGCTCGCGCGCGATTTCCAGAAGACCGAGCTGTGCGAGCGCCTGGACCTGGCCATCCAGCAGGTGGCCAACGCCAACCTCGGCCCGGCCGCCGCGCCGGTGAACGAGGCCGCGCCGGGCACGCCGTCGGAAAAAACCCAGACCGTGAGCCAGGTGGCCCTGGCCTGGCAGACCGCCGCACGCGACCTGAAGTTTTCCGACCCGGCCATCCATGCCCGCCTGGGTGAAAAGGTGATGCGCCTGCTCGGCGCCAAGTCGCTGGCCGACCCGGCCACCGAGATCCTGCAGCTCGAAGGCATGCTCAAGGCGGCCGAACAGCGCATGCACCAGCTGGAAAAGGCGCAGCAGGCGTTGGAAGTGGAGCGCGACGCCCTGCTCGGTGCGCTCGCCAGCGCCGTGCCCACCCTGCGCGACGCCGGCGACCGCCTGGCCGTGGGCCTGGCTCGCGTGGCCTGGCTGAAGGCCGAGGCCGACAAGGCCGCCAGCGGCACCGCTCCGGTGAAGCGCGTGCCCGAGCCCCAGGACACCGTACCCACGCCGGAACTGCTGGCCGCCGCCGCCGCCGGCGCCGTGTCGCTGAGCAAGGAACAGCGCGAATGGTGCGTGGGCGAAGCCATGGTGGTCACCGGCTTCCAGTACACGCCGGTGGAGCTGATCGAAAAGGGCGACGCCGCGATCGCGCGACTCATCCTCGATGCCCGCAAATCCGCCTGAAACCTGCCCCTGCGGCCGCGGCGCCTACGCGCGCTGCTGCGGCCCGCTGCATGCGGGCTCGCCCGCGCCCGATGCCGAAGCGCTGATGCGCTCGCGTTACAGCGCCTATGCGCTCGAGCTGGCCGACTACCTGCTGGCCAGCTGGCATCCGTCCACGCGCCCGGCCACGCTGGCCTTCGACGAACAGCCGCCGCTGCGCTGGCTGGGCCTGGACGTGAAGCGCCACGTCGCCGACGGCGAGCGCGCGGTGGTGGAATTCGTGGCGCGTTACCGCCAGGGCGGCGGCAGCGCCGGACGGCTGCGCGAAACCAGCCGCTTCCTGCGCGACGACGGCAGCTGGTATTACGTGGACGGCGACGTCGGCGGCTGAGGCGCGGCGCTCAGGCGCCGGCTTCGAAACTCTTGTCGCCCACCAGCACGCGGCCGTCGGCGTCGCGCACCAACACCTCCACCTCGATGCCGTCGCGCACGCTTTGCGTGACCACACAGAAATCCTCGAACTGGGCCAGGATGCGCTCGAGCGATTTGTGCGCGCCCGGGCCCTCGGCCATGTCGATCTCGGCGCGCACGCGCGGGATGCGCCAGCGGCCGGCTTCGTTGCGGGCCATTTCGCCGCTGATCTTCGCGCGCATCGGGCCCGGCGCGTTGCCGAACTTGCGCAGCGCGAAGGTGAGGCTGGCGGCCAGGCAGTTGGCGATGGCCGCCAGCAGCAGCTTCGACGGGTTGGGGCCGGCGCCGGCGCCGAGCGGCGCGGGTTCGTCGGTCATCAGCTCGTCGATGCCGTCGCCGAAGGAGACGCGGAAGGCGTAACCCTCCTGCTGCTCCAGGTGGACTTCGATGGTCTTGGTTTCCATGGCTTCCTCCAGGGTCAGGAGGCCAGTGTAGTCTCGAAGAAGGGTTGCTCGTCCTGCTTGGCGCGCCGCTTGGCCTGGGCGGCGGCGGTGGCCACTTGCTCGGGTGTGGCCGACAGGCCCGGCGACACCACCACCGCGCCCACCGCGAGCGTGGTGATCGGGAAGAAGCCGGGGTGTCCGGCGCGGTCCTCGGCCTCGATGCCGCCGCGCTCCAGGTCGCAAGGGTCGAACAGCCGCCGTGCCGCCTCGTTGAAGCCGGCGATGATGGCGCGGCAGCGCTCGCGCCAGTCGGAGCTCTGGAACATCACCACGAAATCGTCGCCGCCGACGTGGCCGAGGAAGTCGATGCGCGCGTCCACCTGCGCGCGCATCGTGTTGGCCAGCAGTTCGATCATCGCGTCGCCGCGGAAGTAGCCGTACTGGTCGTTGAAGGGCTTGAAGTGGTTGAGGTCGGCGTAGGCCACCACGAAGCCCGACGGCCCCTTGAGCAGGCGCTGCAGGTGCACGGTGATCGGGATGTTGCCGGGCAGCAGGGTGAGCGGGTTGGCGTAGCGGGCGGCCTCGATGCGGATCTCGGACACCCGTCGCACCAGCGATTCGCCGGTTCCCAGCCCGGCATAGGCCCCATCTCGGGTGATCACGAAACCGTCGGCGAGGTAGCGCTGGTCCTCGCCGCGCAGCACGTCCAGCAGGGCGGCCACCGGCGTATCGGCCTCGCAGACGACCGGCTGGGCGTGCATGAACTCGACGCAGGACTTGGCGCCGAAGATCTCGCGGGCGAAAGGCTGGCCGAGCCGTTCCATGAACACGCGCCGGTTGATCAGCCCGACGGGCATGCCGCCGTCGAGCACGGCCAGGGCGTGCAGGCCCTCGTGCCGCTTGAAGACCGCGCTGACCTGGTTGTTGCTGGTGGCCAGGCCAACGGCCGGCGCTTCGATCAGCAGGTTCGACACCAGGACCTCGCGCGCCAGGATCGCCGGCGACGTGGTCGGGCGCACCGGGACGGGCCAGGCTTGCATGCGTGCTTGCGCGTCCGGCACCGCGGCCACCGGTTGCCGCAAGGGCCGGCCCAGCGAATAGCCCTGGCCGCAGCGGATGCCGAGGTCGCGCACCAGCGCCAGGTCGGCGTCGTCCTCGATGCCCTCGGCGACCAGGTCGGTGCGGAATTCCTCGGCGACCTGCATGAGCGCGCGGATGATGGCCAGCTGGCGCGAACTGCGCGAAACCCCGTGGACGATGCTGCGGTCGAGCTTGACGTACTCCGGGCCCAGTGCCTGCCAGAGCGAGAAGTTCGAATGCCCGCTGCCGAAATCGTCCAGCGCCACCTGGGCGCCGGCCGCACGGAGCCGGCGGATCGGCTCGGCCAGCACCGCCATGTCCTCGACCACGTCGCGCTCCGACAGCTCGATGATCAGCCGGGAGGCGTCGATGCCCTTGGACCGCACGATGTCGCGCAGGTGGGACAGGCGCAGCGTCGGGTCCATCAGCGCAGTGGCGCTGAGGTTGACGAACAGGCGGCCGTGGCCCTCGGCGAAGCCGTAGCCGGCCAGCACGGTGCGCGCCGCGAGCAGTTCGATTTCCGGCAGCCGGCCGAGCTGGCGGGCGGCGTCGAAGATCGCCGGTGGCGGCAGCGACGGTTCGCAGGCGCAGCGCACCAGGCCTTCGTGCGCGCGCACCGACATGTCCTCCAGCCGCACCACGGGCTGGTACACGGCGAACAGGCCGCCGGGCGCGGTGACGGCATCGAGGATGGCCTGCGGCGTCGCCGCGGGCGGTGGGGATTGGACGGTCATCCCGCCAATCTTCGGCGGGAATGTGACGCGGTGAAGACGCGCGGCCGCGCTCAGTGCGCTCCGGCCGACTCCAGCAGCACGGCGATGCGCGCCGGCGACAGTTCGCCCACGGCGCGCGCGGCGACGCGGCCGTCGGCGTCGAGCAGCAGCAGCGTGGGGTAGCCAACCACGCCGGCGGCCTGGCCCCATTGCAGTGCGGGATCGAGCAGCACGTCGTCGGCGGGCAGGGTGTGTTCGTCCGCGTAGGCCTGCACCTCGGCGCGCGTTTCGCCCTGGTTGAGGTAGGCGATGCGGATGCCGGGATACCGCGGCGCCACCTCGCGCAGGCGTGGCAAGGTGCGCCGGCAGGACGGGCACCAGGTGGCCCACAGCACCACCAGCACCGGACCGCGGCCACGGAGGTCGTCGGGCGCGCCGTCGGACAGGCGCTCCAGCGCGAAACGTGGCGCCGCTGGCCGCGCGGCCCCGGATTCGAAGGTGAACGCGCCGACCACCAGCAGCCCCAGCGTCGCGCCGAGCGCGCCGGCACGAAGCCCCGGCCGCCGCGCCGCGCGCCGCCAGCCGACGAACAGCAGCAATGCGCCGACGGCCGCGATGCCACCCGCCAGCGACCAGCCGCCGTCGCGCAGGTTGAGCAGGCTCATCGGGGCCCCGGCGTAGGCGTGCACGTGCATGAGCACGTAGGCCAGCCGCGCGCCGCCGGCGCCGGCGAGCAGGGCCCACCACAGCACGCGCTCGTCGTCGGCGAAGGCCTCGCGTTCGCCGCGGCGCCGCCAGCGCGCCGCCAGCAGCGCCGCCGCGAACATCGCCAACGCCAGCCACAGGCCGCCCGGAACCAGCAGCGGGCCCAGCGCGAGTTCGGGGATGTCGAGCCTGGAAGTCATGCGCAATGAAGTGGGAAGGAGTTGGCGATCAGGGCGTGATGGTTACAAGTGAAACGATTATTTGTTGCATCGCAAGGTTGACAGTCTCCTGACCGCGGCGCACCTTGCGCGCCACACATACGCATACCGGTAGGGGTATCCAAGCATGAGTTCCGCACCCGCTTCCAGCACCGGCGACGCCGGCGCGAAGCCGCTCTGGCGACCACACGCCGCCGGCGTGCTGCTTGGCCTCGGCCTTCTGCTCACTTTCGTGCTCACCGGCCACGGCCTGGGTGGCAGCGGCTTCACCACGGCCCTGGCCGCCAAGAGCGCGCAGGTCGTGGCGCCGGCCGCCACCGAGGCCAACAGCTACTTCGGTGGCATGGTCGAAGAAGGGCGCAACCCGCTCGATGCCTGGATCACCTGGCAGGTGATCGGCGTGGCCTTCGGCGCGCTGATCGGCGCGCTCAGCGCCCGCCGCTTCAAGATCCAGCTCGACGGCCCGGGTGCGCTCGGCAAGCCGGGCCGCATCGCCATGGCGCTGGTCGGCGGCATGGTCGCCGGCTTCGGCGCCCGCATCTCGCTCGGCTGCACCAGCGGCCTGGGCCTGTCCGGCGCGGCCACGCTGGCCACCGCCGGCTTCGTCTTCCTCGGCGGCTTCTTCATTTCGGGCGCCGTGTTCGGCCTGCTCACCCGGAGGCTCTGGAAATGACTTTCCCCATCGGCTTCGACGGCATCATTTCCGGCCTGCTCTGCGGCCTGGTGTTCGGCTTCGCGCTTGAACGCGCCGGCTTCGCCAGCGGCTGCAAGCTCACCGCCCAGCTGCGCTTCCAGGACTGGGCCGTGTTCAACGTGATGTTCACCGCCATCCTGGTCTGCGCCGTGGGCCTGTACGTGCTGCGCCTGGCCGGCCTGGTGGACATGGAGCAGGTCTACATCCCCACCACCTACCTCTGGGCCACCGCGCTCGGCGGCGTGGGCGTCGGCGCCGGCATGGCGATCGGCGGCTACTGCCCGGGCACGTCGGTGGTCGGCTTCATGTCGGGCCGCATCGATGGCCTGGTGTTCTTCATCGGCATCATCGCCGGCACCTGGCTGTTCGCCGGCGCCTACGACTTCCTGCTGCCGATGCTCGAGGCGCTGCCCGGTCCCGAGGCGCAGACGCTGTCCGAACTCGCGGGCGTGCCCGACTGGGTGGTGCTGGTGGCGCTGACCGCCGTCGCCGCCGTCGTCGGCTGGTTCACCGCCCGTCCCAAGGCGGCCGCCTGAGCGGCCGCACTGATTCCAGGAGCAAGACCATGAGCAAGACCTCCCACCGCAACGCCGCCACGCTCACCGCCCGCCTCTCGGCGCTGATGCTCGTTGCCGGCGCCCTGGCCCCGGCCGCCTTCGCCCAGGACGCCAAGCCGGCGCAGGCCACCGAGCAGGCCACCGAACAGGCGCAGGACGCCGACAAGGACAAGACGCAGGCGCAGGACCAGGCGGCTACGCAGGCGGCCAAGCCGGCGCCCGCCCCGGCCACTGCCGCGCCCAAGAAGCCGGCCAATCCCTGCGCCCCGGCGCCGCGCAAGAAGAAGGCGCGCAATCCCTGCGCCTGAAGCCGGACCCCGCACGGCCCCATTCATGTCACCGACCCTGCCACGCCTCGCCGGCCGCGACGAGAACCTGCCCGCCCTGCGCGCGGCGGGCTCGGAGCTGCTCGACGTGCTGCATGCGCTGCACCGCAAGGGTCGCAACGTGGTGACCGAGCTGATGTTCCCGCGCACCTCGCTCGGCGAGTGGGAACACCTGCCCGCCGACGACGTGCTCGATCCGGGCACGGGCTTCCGCTACTACTACCACGCGCATCCGGACAGCGCCGCCAAGCGCGAGCACGGTCACTTCCACCTGTTCCAGCGCGTGCAGGACGCCGGCGGCAAACCCGCGTTCACGCACCTGGTGGGCGTGTCGGTGACCGCCGCCGGCCTGCCGCTGCGCGCCTTCACCACCAACCGCTGGGTCACCGACGAGGTGATGCAGCCGGCGGAAGCCGTGGGCGCCATGCTCGACCGCTTCGACGTGCGCACGCCGCGCCGCCTGGAGCTGGTGCACCGCTGGCTGGGCGCCGTGACGCGCCTGTTCCGCCCGCAGCTGGACTGGCTGCTCGAGCAGCGCGACCTGCGCATCGCCCGTGAAATGCCCCGCCGCCCCAACCTCTTCGAAGACCGCCGCACCGAACTGCTGTCCGAGTGCGCGCTCGACCTCGGGCGCCAGTTCGCCCGCCTTGAACACGCCACCGCCCCGGCCCGGGGCTGAAGGAAGGACCATGAAGCCGTATGCCCTGATGTTCTCGCTGTCCGTGCTGCTGTCGGCGCCGCTCGCCGCCGTGGAGCTGCCGGGTCCGGTGGTCAGCCCCGAGTGGCTGGACCAGAACCGCGACGCGGTGGTGGTGCTCGACGTGCGCAACGGCCTGGACGCCTTCACCGAGGCGCCCGAATACGAAACCGCCGAGGACGGCAGCAAGAAGCTCACCGTCGTCGGCGGCCACGTGCCCGGCGCGCGCCCGGTGGACTTCAACACCCTGCGCGTCAGCATCACCGTGGACGGCAAGAAGATCGACAAGATGCTGCCCTCGCGCGAGCAGGTGCAGGCGCTGGTGCGCGGCTGGGGCGTGGACCAGGACGACGTGCTGGTGATCACCTCGCCGGGCGAGAGCTTCGACGAATCCGACATGGCCGCACGCCTTTACTGGACCCTGAAGGTGCACGGCCACCAGGCCATGGCGCTGCTCGACGGCGGCAACGCCGCCTGGGGCCAGGCCGGCCTGCCGCTGGCGACCGACGCCGCCATCGCGCCGGCCGCGGGCAACTGGACCGCCGGTGAGCTGCAGCCGCGCTGGTTCGCCGCCGCCGCCGACCTCAAGCCCGGCCAGGCCGCCCCGCAGCTGGTGGACGCGCGCCCGGCGCCGCAGTACCTGGGCCTGTTCTTCAAGAAGCCGGCGGTCACGGCCGGCGGCCACGTCGAGGGCGCGGTGAACTTCGCGCCCGACGTGCGCACCCGCGAGGCCGGCCTGTCGCGCGGCTTCTTCGCCGCCGACCGCTACCGTCAGGTGCTGGGCGCCGTGGGCGTGAAGCCCGAGGCCGGCAGCATCGTCTACTGCAACACCGGCCACATGGCCGCCGGTGCCTGGTTCGTGCTGAGCGAGGTGCTGGGCGTCGAAAACGTGAAGCTCTACGACGGCTCCATGCACGAGTGGACCACGCTGGGCCACCCGGTGGTGGGCCTGGACTGAACCATGCGCTTCCTGGCCGCCACCGCTATCGCCTCAGCCGCCGCCCGCGGACCCGAGTGCCTCGGCTTCGAGCTCGAGGTACACGGTGTAGGCGTTGCGCCGGTTGGCGGCCTCGAAGGTCGGAAGCTTGGCGTAGGGGCTCCAGTCGATGCGCTCGTAGGCTTCGTCGAAGGTCTGCATCTCCTGCACGGCCCGGCCAAGCTCGGTGCGCAGGAACCGCAGGTAGCCACCGGTGAGCGCCAGGTCCGCGGCGACGTTTTCCGAAGCCTCGCCGTGGCCGGGTACCACCACCTTCGCGCCGGCCGCCCGCATGCGCTCGATGGCGGCCAGCCAGCCGCGCGTGTTGCCGTCCACCACGAAGGGCAGGCGGCCGCTGAAGTACAGGTCGCCAGAGAACAGCACGCCGTCGTCCTCGACCAGCAACATCAGGTCGTCGGGTGCATGCGCGTGGCCGCCGGTGATCAGGCGGAAATCCAGGCCGCCGAAGGAGAAATCCACGCTGTCGGCGTCCTTGAATTCGATCCAGCGGTCGGCGGGCAGCACGCGGGTGCTGTCGTCCACCCACGGCGCCAGTTCGACGCGGCGTTGGGCCAGGCGCTCGCCGGCGAGGTCGGAAGCGAGGTAGAGCTTGCCTTCGCTGCGCGCCCAGATCTCGGCGCCGTCGGCCTGGAACACCTGCAGGCCGTAGACGTGGTCGGCGTGGTAGTGCGTGACGATGACGCGGCGAACGGGTTGGTCGGTGACGCCGCGGATCGCCGCGAGCATCTCGCGCGCCAGCGCCGGCGTGCCCAGCGCGTCCACCACCAC
Organism: Rhizobium sp.; assembly: GCA_019459185.1. Classification (GTDB taxonomy): domain Bacteria; phylum Pseudomonadota; class Gammaproteobacteria; order Xanthomonadales; family Xanthomonadaceae; genus Arenimonas. The sequence continues at coordinate 15,954 of JAIBEO010000197.1, forward strand.
CACGCCCGCGTCGGTGACGACGAAGCCGGCGTTGCTGGTGTAGCCGCGGTTGGCCTGGCTGGCCACGCCGGAGTCGCCGTGGAAATACCAGCTGTGTTCGCCGACGCGCACCGCGTCGAGCGCCGCCACCGGCGCGCTCGCGCAGCCGGTGGCCAGCGCCAGCGCGGCGCCGAGCAGGGAAAGGGAAAGTCGCGCGCGGGTCGCGTTCATACCGGCAGCCGTCAAAGGGTGTGTAATGGATCGTACCAGCACGAAACGAAAACGATGATGCGGGAGAGACACGCATGAGTTCCGAACCCACCCGCCCGGGGCGCCTGCTCAAGGCGCCGGAAGGCTTCCTCGACAACGACTTCATCAAGTCGGTGAACAAGGAAGGCTTCAACGAGGAGCGCCGCGACTGGATGCGCCGCATGTTCACCGCGGCCGCCGGCATCGCCGCCGCGACCGCGCTGCCGCGCCTGGCCGGCGCGCAGGAAGCGGGCGATCCCGACATCCTGAACCTGCCGCCGTGGTCCACCTCGCTCGGCCTGCCGGTGGCGCACCGCCCCTATGGCATGCCGGCCAAGTACGAATCGAACCTGGTTCGCCGCGAGAGCCCGGGGCTGGCCAGCGTGCCGCAGGCCTCGGTGGCGTTCACGCCGCTGCAGGGCCTGTTCGGCATCATCACACCGTCGGGCCTGCACTTCGAGCGCCACCACCAGGGCTGGCAGGAAATCGACCCGGCCCGCCACCGCCTGATGGTCAACGGCCTGGTGAAGACCCCCAAGGTCTACACCATGGACGACCTGATGCGGCTGCCGTCGGTGTCGCGCATCCACTTCATCGAGTGCGGCGCCAATTCCGCCATGGAGTGGGGCAACGTGGCGGTGCCGACGGTGCAGTACACCCACGGCATGCTGTCGGGCTCGGAGTACACCGGCGTGCTGCTGTCGACGCTGCTCGAGGACTGCGGCATCGACCTCAAGCGCGCCAAGTACCTGCTGGCCGAAGGCGCCGACGGTTCCAGCATGACCCGCACCATCGACATCGAGCGTGCGCTCGACGACGCCATGGTGGCCTACGGCATGAACGGCGAGATGATCCGCCCGGAGCAGGGCTATCCGCTGCGCCTGGTGGTGCCGGGCGTGCAGGGCGTGAGCTGGGTGAAGTGGCTGCGTCGCCTGGAAGTGGGCGACAAACCCTATGCCACCAAGGACGAGACCTCCGGCTACGCAGACCTGATGCCCGACGGCACCATGCGCCAGTACACCTCGATCCAGGAAGCCAAGTCGGTGATCACCTCGCCGTCCGGCGGCCAGGTGCTGCTGGAGAAGGGCTACTACAACGTCACCGGACTGGCCTGGTCGGGCCGCGGCAAGGTCAAGCGCGTCGACGTGTCCTTCGACGGCGGCATCAACTGGCAGGCTGCGCGCCTGGAGACGCCGATCCTTAGCAAGGCGCTCACCCGCTTCAACATCGGCTGGGCCTGGAACGGCGAACCGGCGCTGCTGCAGAGCCGCGTCGTCGACGAAACCGGCTACGTGCAGCCCACCTACGGCCAGCTGCGCGCGGTGCGCGGTACCCGTTCGGTCTACCACAACAATGCCATCCAGACCTGGAAGGTCGCTGAAAACGGCGAGGTGTCGAATGTCCAGATCGCCTGAGTTCGCGGGCCTTTCCCTAGCGCTGCTGCTGGTGCTGGCGCCGGCCGCGGGCGCCTTCGAAGGCGTCGGCCGCCCGGCCACCGAGGCCGAGGTGAAGGCTTGGGACATCGACGTGCGCCCGGATTTCCAGGGCCTGCCCGAGGGTTCGGGCAGCGTCATGGACGGCGAGCAGATCTGGATCGAGAAGTGCTCGTCCTGCCACGGCGACTTCGGCGACGCCAACCACGTGTTCCCGCCGCTGATCGGCAACACCACCGCCCAGGACATCGAAACCGGCCGCGTGGCCGCGCTGGCCCAGGCCGGCGCCACCCGGACCACCATCATGAAGGTGGCCACGGTCTCGACGCTGTGGGACTTCATCAACCGCGCCATGCCCTGGGACAAGCCCAAGTCGCTCAAGCCCGACGAGGTGTACGCGGTGGTGGCCTACATGCTCAACCTCGCCGAGGTGGTGCCGGCCGACTACGTGCTCAACCGCGAGAACATCGCCTGGGCGCAGTCGCGCATGCCCAACCGCAACGGCATGACTTTCGAGCACGGCCTGTGGAAGGTGGACGGCAAGCCCGACACCAACAACAAGGCCTGCATGAAGGACTGCCGCGAAACGGCCGAGGTCACCTCGAGCCTGCCCGACTTCGCGCGCAACGCCCACGGCGAACTGCAGAAGCAGAACCGCGAGTACGGCGCCATCCGCGGCGCGCGCACCTCGCCCGAGGGCGAGGCGCCGGCCGAAGCGGCCGCGGCGTCGAAGGCACCGAACGAGCTGCTCTCGGGCAACGCCTGCCTGGGCTGCCATGGCATCGACGCCAAGCTGGTCGGCCCGGGCTTCCGCGAGGTCGTCGCGAAGCACAAGGACCGCGCCGATGCGGCCGACTACCTGGCCGGGAAGATCCGCAACGGCGGCTCCGGCGTCTGGGGCGCCATCCCGATGCCGCCGCAGCCGCAGCTCGACGATGAGCAGGTGAAGACCCTGGTGCGCTGGCTGCTCGACGGCGCACCCGAATAACCCCATTCCACGCAAGGCGAACACCATGAACAAGCGAAACACCCGTAACCTGCTTCCCCTGGCCGCGCTCGCCGTGGCGAGCCTGTCCGGCGCCGCCAGCGCCGCTGCGCCGACCGACGCGCTCGCCCGCAACGCCTGCTCGGCCTGCCACAGCGTGGACGCCAAGATCGTCGGCCCGGCCTTCGCCGACGTCGCCAAGAAGTACGCCGGCCAGGCCGATGCCAAGGACGCGCTGAAGGCCCGCATCAAGTCCGGCGGCTCCGGCGCCTGGGGCCCGGTGCCGATGCCGCCGCAGCCGAACCTGAGCGATGCCGACCTGGAACTGATCGTCGACTGGCTGGTCGGCGGCGCCAAGCCCTGATCCCCGCCTTCCACCCCACGAGCAACACGGAGTTTCCATGAACCTCAATCGTCGTTCCTTCCTCGTTTCCGGCGCCTCCGCGCTGGCCCTGCTCGGCGTCGCCGCGGCGTGGCCGGTGCGCGCGCTGGCCAAGCTGGTCCGCCCCGAGGCGGCCTTCACCGCCACGAACGTCAACGACGCCATCGCCGGCATCGGCGGCGCGGCCGAAACCAGCGCCGAGATCGTGTTCCAGACCCCGGAGATCGCCGAGAACGGCGCCGTGGTGCCGGTCAGCGTGACCAGCAACATCCCGGGTACCGACCAGATCTCGATCCTGGTCGAAGCCAACCCGAACCCGCTGGTCGCCCTGTTCTCCATTCCCGAGGGCACCCTGCCGACCGTGCAGACCCGCGTGAAGGTCGCGCAGACCTGCAACCTCACCGCCGTGGTGCGAGCCAACGGCAAGAACTACTCGGTGTCGCGCGAGACCAAGGTCACCCTTGGCGGCTGCGGCGGCTGAACCCGGACAGAGACGAAGGAGAACAGACATGGGCAACCCGATGCGCATCCGCGCCACCCTCAAGGGCGACACCACCGAAGTGAAGGTGCTGATGTCCCACCCGATGGAAACCGGCCAGCGCAAGGACTCGGCCGGCGCCGTCGTCCCCGCGCACTTCATCACCTCCGTGGTGGCGCACCACAACGACCGCGAGGTGCTGTCGGCGGAGTGGGGCGCGGCGGTTTCGCAGAACCCGTTCCTGCAGTTCTCGTTCAAGGGCGGCGCGGCCGGCGACAAGGTCAAGGTGTCCTGGACCGACAACAAGGGCGACACCCGCACCGACGAAGTCGCGCTGGCGTGATGCCATGAGCCAGTCCATCCCCAAGACCTTCGTGCTCGGCCTGGCGCTCGCGCTGGCGCCGGTGTCGGCCAGCTTCGCCCAGTCGGGCAACGACGTCTTCGCGGAGTACCGCGAGATGTTCGGCGACGACAACCCGGCCGAGCTGGCCGAGATGCAGGGCGAAGAAATCTGGCGTGCGGTGCGTGGCCCCAAGCAGGCCTCGCTGGAGCAGTGCGACCTGGGCCTGGGCCCGGGCGTGATGCAGGGCGCCTATGCGCAACTGCCGCGCTGGTTCGAGGACGCCGGCCAGGTGATGGACCTGGAAATGCGCCTGCTGTGGTGCATGGAAAAGCAGCAGGGCCTGGACGTCACGGCCCTGCGTGCCCATCCGTTCTCCGAGCAAGGCCAGCAGCAGACCGACCTCGAGGCGCTGTCGGCCTTCATCGCCGCGCAGTCGCGCGGGGCCACGGTAGCGGTGCCGCAGCAGCACGCGGCCGAACGCCGGGCCTTCGAGAACGGCAAGCGCTTCTTCAACTACCGTGCCGGTCCGCATGACTTCTCCTGCGCCACCTGCCACACCCACGACGGCAAGCGCATCCGCCTGCAGGACATGCCGCGGCTCAACACCGTCGAAGGCGCCAAGGGCTCGTTCCCGACCTGGCCGGCCTACCGCCTGAGCCAGGGCGCGGTGCGCACGCTGGAGTGGCGCATGAACGACTGCATGCGCCAGCAGCGCCTGCCCGGCCTGCAGCACGGCTCCGACGTGGCCATCGGCCTCATCACCTACCTCGGCGTGCAGGCCAACGGCGCCGTGATGGATTCGCCCGGCCTGAAGCGATAGGACCCACACCATGAAGACCCTCCGAACCGCTTCCCTGCCGCTGCTGGCCGCGCTGTTCGCGGCCGGCTGCGGCCACGCGCCCAAGGCCGGCGACGCCGCCGCTTCCGCTTCCTTCGACGCGCCGCTCGACATCGCCGGCTCCTTCGCCCCGCGTGGCCAGGCCGGCATGGACCGCCTGGACCAGGACGAGACCCAGCGCATCTGCAGCGAATACGAAGGCAAGCCCGTGCCGCCCGAGCTGGTGACCACGATCATGGAAGCCGCCAACGCCGGCGTGCGCTTCCCGGCCGACGGCAACTACCTGGGCAACTGGAAGAACGGCGAGAAGATCGCCAAGACCGGCACCGGCCTGCAGAGCAACGACGACCCGAACCTGCCCAACGGCGGCAACTGCTACGCCTGCCACCAGATGGCTGCCGAGGAAATCGCCTACGGCACCATCGCACCCTCGCTGGGCCTGTACGGCAAGCTGCGCGGCAACAGCGAACCCATCCTCAAGTACACCTGGACCCGGCTGTGGAACTCGCACGCCTACAACGCGTGCTCGCACATGCCGCGCTTCGGCGAGAAGAAGGTCCTGGACGAGCAGCAGCTCAAGGACGTGATGGCCTACCTGTTCGACCCGCAGTCGCCGGTCAACCTCGAAGCCCCCGGGAAGAACTGAAATGCAGCGCCGCGAATTCCTGTCCGTCATGGCGGCCGCGGCCGCCGCCCTGGCCCAGTCCGACCCGGCGCTGGCGCGCAGCCCGCGGGCGATGCGCCGGCTCTACGACGTGCCGCGCCACGGCAACGTGCACCTGCTGCACTTCACCGACAGCCACGCCCAGCTGCTGCCGATCCACTTCCGCGAACCGTCGGTGAACATCGGCGTCGGCGAGGCGCTCAACCGCGCCCCGCACGTGGTCGGCAAGGCCTTCCTGGAAAGCTTCGGCCTGCGCGCCGGCACGCCGGAGGCGCACGCCTTCACCTGCCTGGACTTCGTCGAGGGCGCGCGCGAGTACGGCAAGGTCGGCGGTTTCGCCCACCTGGCCACGCTGGTGAAGCAGCTGCGCGATTCCCGCCCGGGCGCGCTGCTGCTCGACGGTGGCGACACCTGGCAGGGCTCCGGCACCGCGCTGTGGACCAAGGGCCAGGACATGGTCGACGCCTGCAAGTTGCTGGGCGTGGACGTGATGACCGGGCACTGGGAATTCACCCTGGGCGCCGAACGCGTGCAGGAAATCATCGGCAAGGACTTCGCCGGCAAGGTGGAGTTCGTCGCGCAGAACGTGAACACGCGCGATTTCGGCGACCAGGTCTTCAAGCCCTACGTCATCCGCGAGATGAACGGCGTGCCGGTGGCCATCCTGGGCCAGGCCTTCCCCTACACGCCCATCGCCAACCCGGCCTGGATGGTGCCCGACTGGAGCTTCGGCATCCAGGAAGAGGCGATGCAGGTGGCCATCGACGCCGCCCGCGCCGAGGGCGCGCAGGTGGTGGTGCTGCTGTCGCACAACGGCATGGACGTGGACCTCAAGCTCGCCTCGCGCGTGCGCGGCCTCGACGCCATCCTCGGCGGCCACACCCACGACGGCATGCCGATGCCGACGCGCGTGCGCAACGCCGGCGGCGAAACCCTGGTGACCAACGCCGGCAGCAACGGCAAGTTCCTGGGCGTGCTCGACTTCGACGTGCGCAATGGCAAGGTGGCCAGCTGGAAGTACCGCCTGCTGCCGGTGTTCGCGAACGCGCTGGCCGCCGACAAGGACATGCAGGGACTCATCGACGACGTGCGCGCGCCCTACCTGGCCAGGCTCGACGAACCGCTGGCCCGCACCGACGACCTGCTCTACCGCCGCGGCAACTTCAACGGCAGTTTCGACCAGCTGATGCTCGACGCCATGCTCGAGGTGAAGGGCGCCCAGGTGGCGCTGTCGCCCGGCTTCCGCTGGGGCACGTCGCTGCTGCCGGGCGACACGATCCGCATGGAGCACCTGATGGACCAGACGGCCATCACCTATCCGCACGCCACGCTCACCGACATGAAGGGCTCGATGCTCAAGACGGTGCTCGAGGACGTGGCCGACAACCTGTTCAACGCCGACCCCTACTACCAGCAGGGCGGCGACATGGTGCGCGTGGGCGGCATGGACTATTCGATCGACCCCAACGCCAGCATGGGCAACCGCATCCGCGACATGCGCATCGGCGGCGTGGCGGTGGAGGCCGACAAGACCTATCGCGTGGCCGGCTGGGCGCCGGTGGCGGAAGGCGCGCAGGGCGAACCGATCTGGGACGTGGTGGCCGGCTGGCTGCGCGACCGCAAGACGGTGTCGCTGAAGAACGTCCAGCAGCCGAAGCTCATCGGCGTGGACGGCAATGCGGGCCTGGCAGGCTGAGGCGCGCTTGGAACGATCAGGCGTATTTGCTGAGGGTGCGGATGATGCCGGACACGCGCTCCTGGCGCTGGCCTTCGTCCCGGCCGTCGGCGATCTCGTACTCGAGGCTGCAGGCCATCATCTCGAAGAAGGCGCGGTCGAGCGCCTGGCGCGCGGCCGCGAGCTGCTGGGCGATGTCCTCGCAGGACTCGCCGCCTTCGACCATGCGCAGCACGCCGCGGATCTGGCCTTCGACGCGGCGCAGCCGCAGGCCGATGGCGCGCTGGTGCGCGGCGCGGATCTCGGTGGCGGTCTGGACGGTGGCGACGGCGGTGCCGGTGGCCTTCTTCGGCGCCTTGCGCTTGCTGGGGGTAGCCATGTTCGCGTTTCCCGAATTCCTGCACGAATGCTAGCACAGGGCATCCGCAGCGCCCGTCGCGGCGCGGCCTGCAGGGCCGGGGTGGCGCGATGAGCGATGCCCAGCTGCTGCAGGCCATCGCCGGTGGTGCCCTGATCGGGCTCTCGGCCGGACTGCTGTTTGTCTTCAATGGCCGCATCGCCGGCGTGAGCGGATTCTTCGGCGACGCGCTGGCCAACCCGAAGCTGCCGGAGACCGCGGCGCGCGTGTTGTTCCTGGTCGGACTGGTGGCGGGCTACCTGCTGGTGCGCCACTTCGTGGCCGGCACCGGCGGCATGCAATTGCAGGCCGGCTGGGGCGGCATGGTGCTGGCCGGGCTGCTGGTGGGTTATGGCACGCGCCTGGGCTGCGGCTGCACGTCGGGGCACGGCATCTGCGGCATCGCGCGCCTGTCGCCGCGCTCGCTGGCGGCCACGGCGGTGTTCATGGCGGCCGGCGTGGCCACCGTGTTCCTGCTGCGCCTGGCGGGGTGGCGCTGATGCGCGCCGTCGTCGCCCTGGCCTGCGGCACCCTGTTCGGCGCCGGCCTGACGCTGGCCGGCATGACCAATCCCGCGCGCGTCATTGGCTTCCTCGACGTGGCCGGCGCCTGGGACCCCAGCCTGATGGTGGTGATGGCCAGTGCGCTGGCGGTGGCCGTGCCGATGTTCCAGTGGGCGCTGCGGCACCAGGCGCGCCCCGTGCTGGCGCCGCGCAAATACCTGCCCGAACGCACCGAGATCGACCGCGACCTGGTCGTCGGCGCGCTGCTGTTCGGTGCCGGCTGGGGCATCGCCGGCCTGTGCCCGGGGCCGGCCATCGCCGGCCTCGGCTCGGGCCAGCCGGAAATCCTCGCCTTCGTGCTCGCCATGGCGGCGGGCGTGGGGGTGCGTGCCTTGCACGCGGCGCGCCGGGCGCGCCGCGAAGACTGCCGGAGCTAGGCGCCGTGCGCCGCCCGGAGCCAACAACCGAACAACTAAAGCCAGGGGCCGATGGTCGGCCAGGGCAAACACGCCACCGGCTAGCGCGCCGGCGGTGAAATCCCGGGGAGGGAACCATGCGCACCACCATCCACCGTCGTAAGCTCCAAACCACCGCGATACTTGCGGCGATCTCGCTGCTCGGGAGCGGGTCCGCCTTCGCCACCAACGGCTACTTCTCGCACGGCTACGGCACCCAGAGCAAAGCCATGGGCGGCACCGGCGTCGCCCGTTCGCTCGACACCCTGGCCCCGGCCACCAATCCCGCCGGCCTGCTCGGCGTCGAGGACGGCATGGACGCGGGCATGGGCTGGTTCTCGCCCGACCGCGGCTATGAAGTCACCGGCGGCCCGTCCGGCGCCTGCATGTCGGCCCAGCAGTGCACCTTCGGCGTCGGTCCGGGCAAGCTGCGCAGCGACAAGGATTACTTCCTCATCCCGCATTTCGGCTGGAAGCGCGCGCTGGGCGAAAACGCCGCGATCGGCGTGGCCGTGTACGGCAATGGCGGCATGAACACCCGCTACCTCGGCGGCAGCGCCACCTTCGGCGTGCCCATGGGCAGCGTGCCCCCGGGCATGGCCTTCACCATGCCGGGCACCTTCGGCGACGGCACCGCCGGCGTGGACCTGATGCAGATGTTCATCGCCCCGACCTATGCGCGCGGCTTCGGCGAGGATTCCTCGTTCGGCATCTCGCCCATCATCGCGCTGCAGAGCTTCGAGGCCCGTGGCCTGGGCAACTTCGCACCGTTTTCGTCCGACCCGACCAAGCTCACCAACAACGGCCATGACACCAGCTACGGCCTGGGCCTGAAGCTGGGCATGCAGACGCAGCTGGGCGAGGGCGTGCGCTTCGGCGCCTCGTACCAGACCAAGATGTCGATGAGCGAGTTCGAGGACTACGCCGGCCTGTTCGCCAACCAGGGCGACTTCGACATCCCGGCCACCGCCACCGTGGGCATGGCCTTCGACGCCGGCGACAAGGTGACGGTGGAGTTCGACGTGCAGTGGATCGCCTATGGTGACGTCGATTCCATAGCCAATCCGATGCTGCCCAACCTGATGATGGCGCCGCTCGGCGCGGACAATGGCGCCGGCTTCGGCTGGGACGACATGACGGTGTTCAAGCTCGGCGCCGAATACCGCGCCAGCGCCGATGCCACCTGGTACTTCGGCTACAGCCACACCGACCAGCCGATTTCCCCGAGCGAGGTGCTGTTCAACATCCTCGCCCCGGGCGTGGTCGAGAACCACTTCACCGTCGGCTACAGCCGCGCCCACGGCTCCAATGGCAACCGCTGGACGGTGTCGGCGATGGTCGCGCCCTCGACCGAGGTGCGCGGCGTCAACCCGCTTGACCCGGCGCAGACGGTGGAACTGAGCATGGACCAGTACGAAGTCGAGTTCAGCTACCACTTCAAGGGCTGAGCCAGGCAAAACGAAGGCCGGGTCGCCTCGCGGCGGCCCGGCCTTTCTTTTGCGCCCGCGGTGGCGGCGTCAGGGCTTGATGTAGGCCGCGCCCTCGTCGCACTGCAGCCGGGTGAGTTCGGCCACGCCGGAGGGCACCACCTCGACGTCGGGCAGCAGCTGCTCGCGCTTGATCTCGCGCGCCACCAGGGTGTTGTTGCAGACGCGGAACTTCACGCCGGCCGCGACGTGGGTGTCGACGATGGCCTCATAGGCGTTGCCATGCTCGTCCATGGCGCCGTCGAGCAGGAAGTCCACGCCGCCGCCGAAGGCCACGACCACCAGCTCGGCGGTCGGATCCGCGGCGCGGTGCGCGCCCAGGTTGCGCATCATCTTGATGGCACGGGTGTGGTCGCTGATGTGGTACGCGGCCGTGCGGTGCTTCGCCTTGGCCGGCGCGGCCTCGGCCGAAGCGGGGCGGGCGGCGGCGAGCGCGGGCAGGGACAGGCCCAGCAGGGCCAGCTTGCCCAGCAGGCCGCGGCGGCCGGATTGCGTCTTGTCGGTCATGTCGATTCCTTATTTGACGACCGGGCGGCCGGCGGCCGCCCAGCCATTGAAGCCGCCGGCCAGCGACACCGGGTCGCGGAAGCCTAGTCTGCGCAGCGCATCGGCCGCCAGCGCGCTGCGGGCGCCGCTGCGGCAGCTGAGGATGAGGGTGGACTCGCGGTGGCCCAGGGCCGGGTCCTTCACGCAGTTCACGGCCGGGTGGCCGTCCACCTCGAACTCAAGCACGCCGCGCGGGATGTTCACCGCGCCGGGGATGGCACCGTCGGCGAACTCGGCCGGCTCGCGCACGTCCACCACGGGGACGCCCTTGGCCTGCAGCTCGAGCAGCTGCTCGTGGTTGATCTCGCGAATGTGGGCCTTGGCCTCGGCGACCATGTCCTGGACTGTCTTCATCGGAATCTCCGGGTGGCAGCGGTGGGGTGAGCATACCGTACCGGGTATGCATGGTCGCGCTCAGGCGCCGAACAGGCCGGGTGCCGTGCGCGCGATGATGAACAGGCCCATCAGCACCAGGAAGACCGAGAACAGCTTCCTGAGCTTCTGCTGCGGCAGTCGACCTGCCAACTGTTGGCCGACCACGCTGCCGCCGGCGCCGACCGCGGTGAAGATGCCGATCAGACGCCAGTCCAGCACCATGCCGGCGGCGCCGAGCACGCTGACGTACTTGGCGAAGCCGCTGAAGGACTTGAGCGCGATGATCCACAGGCTGGTGCCGATGGCGCGGTGCATGGCCAGGCCGCCCAGCAGCACCAGCGCCGGCAGGATCAGGAAGCCGCCGCCGACGCCGACCAGGCCGGTCAGCACGCCTACGCCCAGGCCGTCGAGCACCACCAGCAGGCGCGAGCGCGGCACGTGCACGCTGCCTTCGGCCAGCACCTTGGCGGGGCGGAACATCATCCATGCCGCGGCCAGCATCACCAGCGCGAACAGGAACAACTGCACCGGCCCCGGGATCCAGCGCGAGACCGCCGCGCCCAGCCAGGTGCCGGCCATGCCCGGGATGCCGAACCAGACCACGCTGCGCCAGTCCACCTCGCGCTTGAGCGTCCAGGGAATGGCGCCGGCCAAGGCCACGCCGCCGACGATGGCCAGCGAACCGGCGATGGCGATCTTCTCGGGCTGGCCCACCACGTAGACCAGCACCGGCACGGTGAGGATGGAGCCGCCGGAGCCGAGCAGGCCCAACGACAGGCCGATGGCGACGGCGCCCAACAGCGCGAGCCACATCATGGGTGGCCTCCGGAGAGCGCGCAGGCAAAGGGCATGGCAGGTGGTTCCGGGCGGGACTAAGAATTAGTAAGAACTAATTTAGCCCGCCCGAATATTGTTTGCAAGCCCCGTCCGGCGGGCCTCAGGACTTCTTGGCAAACGGCTCCGGCGCAGGCGTCTGGTTCGAGGACGGCGGCAGGATCGGTAGCTTGAAATCGGGTTGCTTGCCGGTCAGCGAGTGCAGGAATGCAACGATGTCCGCTGTCTCCTTCTCGCTGTAGGTGCGGCCCAGCTGTAGGCGGCCCATCAACTGCACCGCTTCTTCCAGCGTCTCCGCGGCACCGTCGTGGAAGTAGGGATAGGTGAGCTCGATGTTGCGCAGCGTAGGCACCTTGAAGGTGAAGCGGTCGGCGTCCTTGCCGGTCACGCCGGCGCGGCCCACGGCCGGGTTGTCGGTCTGGTAGGGCTCCACGACGCCCATGCGCTGGAACGAATTGCCGCCCAATGCCGCGCCGTTGTGGCAGGCCACGCAGCCGCTCTGCTTGAACAAGGTGTAGCCGGCCAGCTCCTGTTCGCTAAGCGCGCCATCATCGCCCAGCAGCCATTGGTCGAAGCGCGAGCCTGGAGTCACCAGCGTCTTCTCGAATTCGGCGATGGCGGCGGTCATCCGCTCGATGCTGACCTCGCCACTGCCAAACACTGACTGGAACTCGTCGACATAACCGGGGATGGAATGCACCACATCCACCGCCAGCACGTGGGTGGAGGCCATCTCGCCCGGATTGGCGATCGGGCCGCCGGCCTGCTCCTGCAGGTTGGCGGCGCGGCCATCCCAGAACTGCGCCACCGACAGACTGGAGTTGAGCACGGTCGGGCTGTTGATCGGCCCCTGCTGCCAGTTGTGACCAATGGAAGTGCGCAGGTTGTCGCTGCCACCCATCGAAAGGTTGTGGCAGGAGTTGCAGGAGATGAAGCCTGAACGCGACAGGCGGGGGTCGAAAAACAGCTTCTTCCCGAGCTCGGCCTTGCCGGCATCGATCACTTCCGGTGCCGCCAGTGGAGTGACGGGTTCGCTGCGGATCGCCTCGGCGCCGGTCGTGGCTGACAAGGCGGCCAGGAGGGCCAGGCACAACAGGGAATGCTTCATGGCGATGACTCCGGCAGTGGGGGGAGGGCTGCACCTGAAAACTACGCCGCAAAAAAGATGATGGCTTGACCGGGGTCAATTCCGCCTGCCGGTACCCTTTCGCCGCACCGTGGCCGGCTGCGGGATCTGAGTTGAACCGCCCAGCCTGGACGAAGGCACCCGCCTAGCACATGAAAGTGTGAAACATGCCAGCCAGCAGGCTTTCGGAGGAAATGCGAATCTGGGCACACCGAAATGCTCAGTCTGCGCACGGCTTATGCATACGCCGGCTACTGTCATATTGTTAAGCACTTGTAAACATCACTGCTCCGGCCATCCGGCCTTGAGTAGTGGAGTAACGCAAGATGCAATCCCGTACGCTTTCCGCGTCCATCCAGCGCGCGCTGCTGGCCATGGCGGCGGTCTCGGCCGGCGCGCTGTCCGCCACCAGCGCACTCGCGCAGGAGTCGGAAGACGCCGCCACCCTCGACACCATCGAAGTCACCGGTTCGCGCCTGAAGCGCGCCGACATCGAAGGCGCCGTGCCGGTCATCGTGATCGACCGCGCCCAGATCGACGCGTCGGGCGACGTTTCCGTGGCCGACGTGCTGCGTGACACGACCTTCGCTTCGTTCGGCAATTTCAAGCCGCAGTCCGGCTCGTCGGCGCAGTCGCTGGCCTCCGTGGACCTGCGTGGCCTGGGTTCGGGCCGCACTCTGGTGCTGATCGACGGCCGCCGCGCCCCGACCAACCCGATGGCCGCTTCCTCGGGCTCCGACCTCAACGCCATCCCGCTGGCTGCCGTTGAGCGCATCGAGATCCTGTCCGACGGCGCCTCGGCCGTGTACGGCTCCGACGCCATCGGCGGCGTGGTCAACGTCATCACCCGCAAGGACTTCAACGGCGCCGAGATCCGCTACGGCATCGGCTCGACCGAGATCAAGGGTGGCGACCTGGAAGACATGTCCGTCGTGTTCGGCTCGTCCTCCGACCGCACCCGCGTGATCGGTGGCGCTTCGTCCTCGAAGCGCGGCATGGTGTTCACCCGCGACCAGATCGGTGGTTCGGGCCGCGGCGTCTCGACCTACGGCAACAACTACTATGACTGGACCGTCGTAGACGCGAACGAAGACGGCGTGATCGATGGCGCCGACCTTGGCGACATCGACGGCGACGGCAATGCCTATGACGGCCTGGCCGGCGACGTTGGTGCCGTCCCGGGCTTCTCCTGCGACCAGGGTGCGTTCTACTTCCTGGGCAACGGCCTGTGCTCGTTCAACTTCAACTCGGTCGCGGCCAACGAGGCCAAGGTCGGCACCAAGTCGGTGTTCATCCGCGCCGACCATCAGATCAATGACAACTGGTCCATGTACGGCGCCGCCAGCATGACCAAGGTCGAGACTTTCGGCCGTTACGCGCCGGTTCCGGGTGTGGTGGTGGTCGAGGACGGCACCTCGCAGGACATCAACAACAACCAGGTCCTGATCGATGCCTACGACGGCGTCACCGACGGCCTCCCCACGTACTACTTCCACCGCTTCGCCGCCGCCGGCAACCGTGACAACTTCACGGACACCACCAACTCCGACTACCTGGTGGGCTTCCAGGGCCAGCTGACCGACACCATCGGCATCGACTTCGGCCTGCGCCGCACCGACTACAAGTACATCGAGCTGGGCCGCGGCTACATCGTGGCCAGCCTGGCGAACGCGGCCGCCAACAACGGCTCGTACGACCTCTCCGACCCTTACAGCGCCGACCCGTCGGTCCTGTCGGGCATCCAGGCCACCGTGAGCCGCGAATCGCGTTGGCAGACCGACGAGATGTACGCCCTGGCCAACTTCGACCTGTTCGAGATGGGCGGCGGCACCTCCAACGGCGTGTTCGGCGTCGAGTACCGCGAAGACTTCTACCAGGACCTGTACGACTCGCTTTCCGAGGCTGGCCAGATCCTGGGTTCGTCGGGCAACTCCTCGGCCGGCTCGCGTGACTCCAAGGCCGTCTACTTCGAGTGGCTGCTGCCGTTCTCGAGCACCTTCGACATCACCCTGGCGGGCCGCTGGGACTCGTACAGCGACTACGGCAGCGACTTCTCGCCGAAGCTCGCCATGCGCTGGCAGCCGCTGGACAACCTGACCATCCGTGGTTCGTACGGCCAGGGCTTCCGCGCCCCGGGCCTGAACCTGCTGACGGCCAAGACCTCGTTCTCGGCCGAGTCGGCCAACGATCCGCAGTCGTGCGCGGCCCTCGGCGAGCCGACCTCCTGCCAGCTGCAGGTCGACACCTACTACATCGCCAACCCGAACCTGGAGTCGGAGCAGTCCACCCAGTTCAGCGTCGGCGCCGTGTGGGACCCGGTGGAATGGCTTGACCTGTCGCTCGACTACTACAACATCGAAGTCGAGAACACGATCTCCCAGATCACCGCGCAGAACATCATCGACTCCGACCTGGATCCGGCCACCAACGGTCCGATCCCGTCGGGCCTGGGTATCGTCCGTCGTGCCAGCGGTGCCATCGACCACATCAATGCCGGCTTCGCCAACCGCGGCACGCTGCAGACCGATGGCTGGGACTTCCGCGCCAACACCAACTTCGACTTTGGCAACAAGGGCGAACTGCAGAACAACCTGACCGTCTCGTACATCAACAACTACGAGATCGACGACGGCATCGGCAACATCACCGAGTACGAAGACATCATCGGCTACCCGGTGCTGCGCGCCAACCTGGCCAACACCTGGACCTTCGGTGACTTCACCGCCGGCTGGAACGTCAACTACATCGGCTCGAACGGCCCGGTGGGCGGCTACGCCACCAACGACGTGCAGCTGTCGTGGAAGGCGCCGTGGAACGGCACGCTCACCCTGGGCGCCACCAACGTCGGCGATCGTTACCCGGAGCTGACCGCCTTCGGCGGCCGTCCGTGGAACTTCTACCTGTACGACGCCTACGGCCGCACCACGTACTTCCGCTACACCCAGACGTTCTGATCCACCCGCTCCCGGGGGGGGGGGGCCCCCGCCCGGGGCCGCGAAAAAAAAAGCCCCCCCCACGTGGTTGGGGGGGGGTTGGTTTGGGGGTTGGGGGGGGGGGGGGGG
>JAIBEO010000199.1 GCA_019459185.1 Rhizobium sp.
CCCCCTTGGGGGTGCACACGCCCCCCACCCACAACCCCAACTCCCCGCTTGGGTAACCCCCCCTCGTGGCGCCCCCGGGCGCCCCTCGGCGTTTCAAGCGCCGCTGCGCAAGGAGACCCCGCCATGAGCATCCCCGCCACGTTCCGCGCCTTCCGCATCCACCATTCCGACGGCCACCGCGCCGGCATCGAGACGGTGGCCCTGGACGACCTGTTGCCGGGCGAAGTGGTGGTGCGCGCCGAATGGTCCAGCGTGAACTACAAGGACGCGCTCGCCGGCACCGGCGAAGGCAAGATCCTGCGCCGCTTCCCGCTGGTGGGCGGCATCGACGTGGCCGGCCACGTGGTGGCCTCCACCGACCCGCGCTTCCGCGAGGGCGACCCGGTGCTGTGCACCGGCTCGGGCCTGTCGGAAACCCGCGACGGCGGTTACTCGGAATACGTGCGCCTGCAGGCCGACTGGACCATCCCCCTGCCCGCCGGCCTCGGCCTGCGCGAGGCCATGGTGCTGGGCACCGCCGGCTTCACCGCCGGCCTGTCGCTGCTGCGCATGGAGCAGAACGGCCAGACCCCGGCCATGGGCCCGGTGGTGGTCACCGGCGCCACCGGCGGCGTCAGCATGCTGGCCATCGACATCCTCACCCGCGCCGGCTACGAAGCCCACGCCATCACCGGCAAGTTCGAGCACCTCGACTTCCTCACCCGGCTCGGCGCCCGCCAGGTGATCAACCGCAAGGACATGCACTGGGGCCCGCGCCCGCTGGAAACCGCCATCTGGGCAGGCGCCATCGACAGCGTCGGCGGCGACACCCTGGCCGGCCTGACCCGCGTGATCCACCCCTACGGCAACATCGCCAGCTGCGGCCTGGCCGGCGGCCACGCGCTCAACACCACGGTGATGCCCTTCATCATCCGCGGCGTCTCCGTGCTTGGCATCGCCTCGGCCGGCACCGCCCGGGCCCAGCGCGAGCAGGTCTGGGAGCGCCTGGCCGGCCCCTGGAAGCCGGCCCACCTGGACGCCATCTGCACCCGCGAAACCACGCTCGACGAGCTCCCCCAGGTCTTCCCGACCATGCTCGCCGGCGGTTCCTTCGGACGAACGGTCGTTCGTCTCTGACCCGCTTGCACCCCGACCGCCCCCCCGGCATACAATCACCTACCCGTTGGAGGCCCATTCATGGCACGCATCCTGATCGTCGATGATTCCCCGTCCCAGCTGATGGGCATGAAGCGCATTGTTGAAAAGCTGGGCCACGAGGCCCTGACCGCCGAAGACGGCGCCGCCGGCGTCGAAATGGCCAAGGCCAACGTGCCCGACCTGATCCTGATGGACGTGGTCATGCCGAACCTCAACGGCTTCCAGGCCACCCGCGCGATTTCCAAGGAAGCCGCCACGGCCCACATCCCCATCGTCCTGGTCACCACCAAGGACCAGGAGACCGACAAGGTCTGGGGCATGCGCCAGGGCGCCAAGGCCTACATCACCAAGCCGTTCAACGAAAACCAGCTCATCGAAGTCATCAACAGCCTGCTCGCCGGCGGTTGATGCGGGGATCATCCGGATTCGAACGCGGATCAAAGCGGATCAAAACGGATCAAAACGGATCAAATCCGATAGCGCAAACGCAGAAGGGGTCCCGGGAAACCGGGGCCCCTTCTCTTTTCAAACCATTTCGCCCTATTCGCCCTGATCCGCTTCCATCCGCTTTGATCCGCGTTCAAACGAGAAACGTCAGGCTTTCCGCGGGTCGAAGTCGAACGCAGCGGCCATCTGCTGGTAGAGGGCCTTCTGGGCCTCGGTGGCGGCCTTGGGCGCGCGCACTTCAATTTCGACGATCTGGTCGCCAGCCGCGGGTTTGCCCGGCAGGCCGCGGCCGCGCAGGCGCAGCTTGCGGCCGGTGTCGGAATCGGGCGGCACGCGCACTTCCACCGCGCCGCCCAGCGTGGGCACGCTCACCGTGGCGCCCAGCGCCGCCTGCCAGGGCGCCAGCGGCAACGTGTAGAGCACGTTGCGGCCGTCCACCTCGAATTCGCCATGCGGGCGGTAGTCGATCTCGAGCTTGAGGTCGGCGCCGCGCTGGCCCTGCCCGGCCAAGCGGATCACCTGGCCCGGCTGGATGCCAGCAGGGATGTTCACCTCGAGCTTGCGGCCGTCCACCTCGATGCGCTGCTTGCCGCCGCTGTAGGCCAGCTCCAGCGGGATGGCCAGCTTGGCGCGGGTGTCGCCCGGCGGCTCCGGGCGGCCACGGCCGGGGCCGGGGCCACGGCCGCCGAACAGGGATTCGAAGAAGTCGCTGAAACCGCCGCCGCCGAAATCCTGCTCGAAGCGGAAACCCTGGCCGCCGAAACCACCGGCGCCGAAATCCGGCGGCGGCCGGAACTCCTCGCCCGGCCGGTAGCCCTGGGCCTTGAGCTGGTCGTAGGCGGCGCGCTTCTCCTTGTCGCGCAGCACCTCGTAGGCCTCGTTGATGGCCTTGAAGCGCTCCTCGGCGCCCTTCTCCTTGCTCACGTCCGGGTGGTACTTGCGCGCAAGCCGGCGGTAGGCGGTCTTGATCTCCGCCTCGCCGGCCGTCGCTTCGACGCCCAGGGTGTCGTAGTAGTCCTTGAACTGCATCGTGCTGCCTTGGCTGGTGGGGATCCGCGTACGGAGCCAACGCGTCCAGTTTACGCGTGGCGCCCGGATATGGGGCCGCCCGCGCCGGCGCCAAGGCCCCCACCCGGCCTTCACCGCGGGGGGTTAAACTTCCGGATTCCCCACCCCTCTCCGGAGTCCACCATGACCCTCCAGGTCGGCGACAAGCTTCCCCAGGCCACCCTCAACGTGCTGCGCGACGGTGTGCAGGCGATGGACACCAGCGAAATCTTCGGCGGCAAGAAGGTGGTGATGTTCGCGGTGCCGGGCGCGTTCACCCCGACCTGCTCGGCCAAGCACATGCCGGGCTACGTGGCGAAGATGGACGAGTTCCGCAAGCGCGGCATCGAAGTGGCCTGCCTGTCGGTGAACGACGCCTTCGTGATGGGCGCCTGGGCCAAGGACCAGGACGTGCCGGCCGACCTGCTGGTGCTGGCCGATGGCAACGGCGCCTTCACCCAGGCCATGGGCCTGGAACTCGACGCCACCGCCTTCGGCATGGGCCTGCGCGCCAAGCGTTTCGCGCTGTACGCCGAGGACGGCGTGGTGAAGCAGCTGCACGTGGAAGCGCCGGGCGAGTTCAAGGTGTCCTCGGCCGACTACGTGCTCGAGCACCTCGGTTGATTTGCGATTGATCCGAGGCGTGCGCGTCGCGCACGTCATGTGGCGGGACGGCGAGCGTCGTCCCGCACACAGGGGTCAGGTCTGCCCGAGAGAAGTCCGGGGCTGTGCCCACGCGCGATGGGTCCTGCCAGCCTGCTCCATATCGCGCGCGTGCCCCCGTCACGACTGCGACCACATTTACTCGCGTCTGCGGCCGCAGCCTGAGAGCGCATCCTCCGCGATTTTCGCCAGCACTTGATCTCCTCGCAGTTTGCTCGCGCAGACAGGAGCGACGACACACACCGAGGGGCCTTGGCTGAAGTGGAGGACAGGAGTCCGGAACGGCCGGCGTTTGCTGCCAGGGATGGCGCTAGCAAGACGCCGGGCAGCCAAGGCCCCTCGGTGTGGGGCGGCGCTCGCCGTAACGGTCCATGTCGTGCGCAAGGCGCACGGACGCCCTGCTAGGGCAGCACGCGCAGTGACAGTTCCGCCCAGGCGCCGGTGTCGGCCAGGGCGGTGATGCGTTGCTCGCCGGCGGTGTCGAAGGCGTGGGTCCAGGGCCGGGCGCCGAGAGTTTCGCCGGCGAGGCGGCCGTTCACCAGCCAGCGCACGCGCGCGGTCGTGCCCAGTGCGCGCAGGCGCAGCGTGGGTGGCGTGGTGCTGCCGGGGGCGCGGGCCAGGCGGCTGCCGTTGGCGGGGCCTTCGATGCGCAGGGATTCCGCGGCGGCCAGCGCGTCCGGTGCGCAGTCGGACGCGAGCGGCGGGATGGCGGAACCACGCCGCTCCTGCGCCGGCAGCCACGGGTAGGCCAGGCTGGGCCAGCGTGCGATCTGCACGGCCTGGCGCGCGTGCGCCTTCGTGCAGGCGGCCGACAGGCGCTGGCCGCTGCGGGCGTCCACGTCCAGCGACAACTTCCCCGCGCTCCACAACCGCGCCTCGCGCTCCGGCAGCGTCGGCGGCAGCTGGCCCGCCAGTACGAAGGCCTCGCGGCGGCGGTGGCACAGCCCGGACGCGGCGGGGTCTGGCGGCAGGCCCAGCGGCCAGCAGATCTCGCGTTTTTCCACCGTGGCCGGCATGGCGGTGCGCGCGGTGTCGCCGGGTGCGCGCGGCAGGCTGTCCACCACTTCGAACAGCAGCGGCAACGCCGTGATCGCGCCGTATT
Source organism: Rhizobium sp. (assembly GCA_019459185.1). Lineage (GTDB taxonomy): Bacteria > Pseudomonadota > Gammaproteobacteria > Xanthomonadales > Xanthomonadaceae > Arenimonas. The sequence goes on from JAIBEO010000199.1 coordinate 4,397, forward strand.
GCCCCGGCAGCGGCGTGCCGTCGGGGCGGCCCACCCACACGCCCACCGTGTGCCGCGCCGTGCCGCCGATCGCCCAGGCGTCGCGGAAGCCGAAGCTGGTGCCGGTTTTCCAGGCCACGCGCTGGCGACGGCTGGTGTCCACCAGGCCCTCGCGCTGGCCAGGGCGGCCGTGCGATTCGAGGATTTCGCGCACGATCCAGGCCGCGCCCAGCGACAGCAGCCGGCGCTCCTGCAGCGGTTCATCGGGCGTGTATCGCACCTTCCCGGCCAGGCCGCCGCGGTTGAGCGCGGCGTAGGCGCCCACCAGTTCCTCCAGCCGCGTGCCGGTGCCGCCGAGGATGATCGAAAGGTTCGGTTGCGCCCCACGCGGAAGCTGCAGCTCCAGCCCGGCGTGCGCGAGCCGCGCAGTGAAGCGTTCCGGGCCGATGCGGTCGAGCAAGTCCACCGCCGGCACGTTCAGCGACAGCCGCAGCGCCTCGGCCACCGACACCGGCCCGTTGAAAGCCGGGTCGAAGTTCACCGGGCGGTAGTCGCCGAAAGTCTGCGGCGCGTCCACCAGCAGGCTCTCCGAATGCACCAGGCCATCGTCCAGCGCCAGGCCGTAGAGGAAGGGCTTGAGCGTGGAACCCGGCGAACGCACCGCGCGCACCATGTCCACGTGGCCCAGCCGGCGGGCGTCGCCGAAGGCCAGCGAGCCAACGTAGGCGCGTGCTTCCAGCGTGGCGTTGTCCACCACCAGCAGTGCCGCCGAGCTGCGTTCGGGCAGCTGGGCGAAATAGGCGGCGAGGCGCGCTTCCAGCGTGCGCTGAAGGTTGGCGTCGAGCGTGCTGGTGATGCGCGCCTGGCCCGGTTGCGCGGCGCGCAGGCGCTGGGCCAGCAGCGCGGCCGACACCGGCGCCTGCAGCCGGCGCGAGACCACCGGCTCGATGCGCGCCGCGGCCACGTCTTCCGCGCGCCAGGTGCCCTGCCCGGCCAGGCGCGCCAGCACCTTGTCGCGGGCGGCGCGCGCGGCCTCGGGATGACGGTCGGGGCGCAGGCGGCTGGGGGCCTGCGGCAGCACCGCCAGCAGCGCCGCCTCGGCCTGCGACAGCTCGCGCGCGGGCTTGCCCAGGTAAGCCCAGCTGGCCGCCTCCACGCCTTCCACGGTGCCGCCGAAAGGCGCGTGGTTGAGGTAGAGCGTCAGGATCTCCTGCTTGTCGAGCCGCCACTCCAGCTGCAGCGCGGGGGGCGGCCGGGGCGGCGCGGGCCGCGCGCGCGGCGGGGGGGGGGGGGGG
>JAIBEO010000223.1 GCA_019459185.1 Rhizobium sp.
CAGGTCCTGGCGGACCCGCGAAACCACCCGGACCGCGAGCAGGGAATGGCCGCCGAGGTCGAAGAAGTGGTCATCACGGCCAATGCGGGGAACACCCAGCAGCTGCGACCACAGGGCGCAGAGGGTCTCTTCGGTCCTGCCTCGAGGCGGGGCGATGTCGCGTTCTTCGTCGGCCTGCGGGGGCGGCAATGCGCGGTGGTCGAGCTTTCCGCTCGGGAGCAATGGGAGGTTCGCCATCATGATGATGTGCGAGGGCACCATGTAGGCTGGAAGCTGTCTTCTTGCATGAGCCCTGATGTACGCACTGTCCATGTCATCCCTGGCCGCCACGTAGGCTGCCAGTCGTCGGCCGGATGGCGTGTCGATCACACGCACGCGCACTGCCTTGACCCCGGGCAGGCTGGCGATGCAGCCCTCGACCTCCAGGGGTTCGATCCGAAGGCCGTGGATCTTCACCTGTGAATCGTTGCGACCACAGAACTGGAGGGTGCCGTCTTGGCGAACGCGCACCAGGTCCCCGGTGCGGTACATCCTTGGAGCTGCATCCGGATGGAACGGGTTGGCCAGGAAGCGCTCGTCCGTCAGCAACTTGGAACCCACGTATCCGTTTGCAAGGCCTCGCCCGGCAAGATGAAGTTCGCCCACCACACCGGGGGGAACGGGATGTCCATTCGGATCCAACACGTACCCGGTATGCTGCCCCAGCACGTAGCCAATGGCTGGATCACCGGGCATCTCCTCCGGGATTTCCATGGCGGTTGCAATGATCGTGGCCTCGGTTGGGCCATAGCAATTGAACAAGCGCCTGCCTTTGGCCCACTTCCGTGCCAGGTCGCCGCCCAGCGGTTCAGCACCGGACAGCAGCGTCCTGAGCTTGGGGAAGTTGGAACGTTCAAGGCTTGAAAGCGCCGTCGGCGTCAAAAGGGCATGCGTTATTCCGAACTCATCCAATGCCTGTCCAAGCGCCTCGCCGACGAGGGAGGTGCCCTGGGGAATACACAGGCAGGCCCCCCGGAAAATGGACATCAGTACTTCCAAGATGAATGCGTCGAAACCAATGCTCGCTGCCTGGAGAACGCGATCCTTGGGCTGGCTATCGCAGAAGGAAGAGATGGTCGTACTACATAGAGCCAAGGCTTCGTGGCCTACCTCCACTCCCTTGGGGTGCCCCGTGGAGCCTGAGGTGTAGATGATGTAAGCGGGCAGGTTCCTCCAATCCTGCGGCTCGGGCAGGGGACTTGCGCATCCAGCCTCCGAAGTTTCCGGCCACCTTGCGATGCTGCCTGCTGCCATCCAGCGACTTTGGAATGGCATCGCGTGCGACTGTTCGCCAATCACGAGAGCGGGGTCGCAGTCTTCGAGAATGCGGGCCAAGCGCTCTGGCGGAATGGTTTCATCCAGCGGAACAAAGGTGGCGCCGTTGCGGAATGCGGCGAACATAATGGCGACAGCAGTCATGCTGCGGCCACCCACGAAAGCAACACGTGAACACCTGTGCACGCCGGCGAGTTGCAGGCCAGCCGCCAGAGCGTCCACATACTTGTCCAAACTGCTGAAACTGATCTGGAGGTTGCCGGAGACAATGGCGTCGGCATCTGGCATCTGTCTGGCCCATCGGCGGAGCGGTTGGGCGGCGAATTCAAGTTCCTGCCGGGCTACCGTGGCCATGGACCTGCATGTGGATCCAGAGCAATTCGGGTGCCAGTCGATGTCGGCGATCCGCTGGTCAATGCGCTGGCTCATGCTGAGCGCCAGGTGGCGCCAGCAATCGGCCATCATCCTTATCGTGCTTTCGTTCCATAGAGTCGTTGCATATTCGATTCCGCCATGTATGCACCCTGCGCTCTCTAGCAGCAATATGGATAGATCCATTTTCGTGGTCGAAGGAGTCGTAGTTCCTGCAACGAGCGCACAGGAGTAGTCTGAAAATGCATGCTCATCCGGGTCCAATACTTCATCGACCATGGCCCTGCTGATAGACACATCAATAGCCGAGATTCGCAATCCCGCAAAAGACGGTATTCGTTCGACTGGCCTGGGCATGGAAAAACTGCTCTGGAATACTGGGTGGTGCGTCGGCGATGTCAGGATCTCTGCGGCGGCCATGATCTGATCTAGCGGCAGCGCGGCGTGTTTAGCTGCTTGCCGCACCGAGCTTCTCGTGGCTGCCAGAAGTTCGGAGACACGCATCTCGGGGTTGTACGGCACCCTGACCGGAAGCAGGTCAATCAGGCACCCGACGAGTCCCGCCTTTGCACCTTTAGAATGGCGGGAAAACGGAACGCCGATCACAGCGTAGTCATCCCGGCTAAGCCTGGCCATCAAGACCGCCCAAGATGCAAGCAGTACCGTAAACAGCGTGCCGTTAGCTTGTCTGGCGCAAGCCCGAATCCGAGCGGTCTCCTCCCGGTTGAATCCGAACTTCATGAACCCCGCCGTCGGGTCTTCGGTGCGAGGGCGGGGGCGATCGGTGGGAATGTCGTGCAAACTGCGCGCTCCTGCCAGGGTTTCGCTCCAGAAGGAGATGCTGGCTTCCCGCGCCTCCCGGGAGGTCGCTTCCACTACGGCATACTCAGCCATGGAAGGAGCTGGCCCGGGTGCCTCTGCATGACCGACACGGTAGTTGTACAGCGAAGCCAACTGCTCACTGAGCTGGATCAGCGACGGACCATCGACCACGATGTGGTGTGCAGTCAGGAGGAGGGTGTGGCAATCCCTGGCCTCCCGGACCAATCTGGCGCGGACGAGCGGTCCGATTTCCAGGTCGAAGGGAGTTCGCCAGTCCTCCTCGGCCAGTGCAGTGACTTGCTGCGCCGCATCGGAATTCCCAAGAAGGTCAATGAACTGGAATCCGGCGCGCGCATGCGATTCAGGCGCGATGCGGCAGTAGGGGTTGCCATCGTGGTCGATCGGAAAGCTGCTGCGCAGCCCATCGTTCCAGCGCAAGAGGTCGTGAATGGCCGCTTCCATCGCGGCGGTATCCAGATCGCCATGCAGTCGAATGGCAAATGGCAATTGGTAGGCCTGCCCGGCGCGTGGGTTGCTCTTGCTGCGCAGCCATATGCCGCGCTGCGCGTCGGTCAGCGGATAGATGCCTGCTTGATTGACTAAAAAGTCCGGGGAGTTTTCACGATTCATGGCGAGTTCCGGCCTTCTGGGCCTTGCAGATCGTCCTTGCATACGACAAGGGTGAGGATGGTGGTTGGATCCAGGCGTCTGTACAGCCCGTGATAGGTGCGCATGCGAAGGGATGGACGAATATCGGATACTTGGAGAGTCGCACTGTCGTCATTGGCAAGAAGTACCCTGAAGGAAAAAAAATCACAGCCGGCGCGAGCGCCTGGATCCAGAGATTTGTAGGCGCTTTCCTTTGCCGAGAAAAGCACCGTCAGTGCCAGGTTCCGATCACCCAGTATTCGTTCCGCCGTCTCAAGTTCATCTCTCGCGGCTACTAGGTTTGCCATGTCCATGAACGCCGTGGCGCCGACAATAGATTCGCAATCAACTCCAGGCCGACGATGCCCCGCCCCTGAAGCCGCTGCCGCCGCCCAAGAGGAGCTGTGGCTGATCGAGCCGTTATAGCCTTGCGGCCAGCGTGGGGCCCCATCCGGACCGATGGGAATGCCCGCACTTTCGCAGCCCAGCGAAGCGAGGGCCGAGCGTGCGCATCGTCGTCCCGCAAGGAATTCGCAACGACGGGTTCGGCTTGCCCGGTCAATTTCTGACGGACGCGAAATGCCATGGAGGGAGAAGTCGCTATCCGCATGGCGTCGGGAGTCGAAAGCCATGATCCAAAGCTCGATCCCGTCGGACAGCGGGTCAGCCGGCAGGACGGGGAGGGGTTGCTTTGAGTTCATTCGCAATTGTCATGCCCCTTGCCACCGGCTGGCTGCCAGTTCCCAGCACCGAACTCCACCTTCGGCAGGGTGCGGCAGGGCCGCAAAACCCAGCGAGGCCATGAGTCCACCCGCCAGGAAGTGGCCCGCCACATGCCGGGTATGCAGGCGATCCAGTCGAAGCGAATCGAAGGCGACCGCCAGAAGGATTCTGATGACCCGCGTGGCGATGCCCTTGCCCTGGTGTTCGGGGGGCAATACCACACCTAGCTCCGCACTGGCAGGACCATCCCAGTGCAGCCCGATCAAACCGATTGCAAGGCCGGTTGCGCAGTCCTCAATCACCCAGAAGCGGGCCGTGGGAGGATCGCTCTGGTTCAGGCGGCATGCAGAGGCGAAACTCCGGCGCGCCTGCTTCTCGTCCAAGGACGGGCCAATATAGCGCATCGTCGCTTCGTCGCCATAGAGCTGCAGGTAGAGCTGCTGATCAGACTCACCGAGCAGCCTGATTTGCAGTTTCGGATGGGTCGGCGCGCCGTTCACGAAGTTGACCGGCGGTTCGCGAAGCCAATCCGCCCTTCGACACCCTCGTCGCGTTCGAATACCACGTATTGCCCGGCCATCAGGGGCAGACCCAGGATGTTTTGCCCACGGAAATGCGGCAGTTGTGGCATCAACAAGCACAGGCTTTGGCCAGCATTCAACGCGCTGTGCGGCCAGTAGTGGGAGGCTGGGACGCACAAGTCAGCATCCCGCCCATCCGGCGCTTCCAAGGTCAGGTGCAGGTCGGGCCAATGCCGAACGTCGATGAGATGGTTGGGTACACCTTCATCGTTCAAAAGCGCCTGCCTGGCTCGTGCCACCAGCGCCGGGAATTCCGCGTCACATCTCGCAAGGGCGGCAAGCACGGCTTCATACACGGGCATGTCGAGCAAAAGGTAACTGCTGCCTGTATCGACCAATGCATTGCTATAGCGTGTTTCCCGTTCCGAGGCTGGCAGCGGGGGAACCGGGATGGATTGCTCTGTGCCCACCCGGATCGCACGCAGGTTGACGTTGTAGTAGTGATCGTGGAGAACCCGCACCCAGCGGAAGGGGCCTTGGTAGAGGTGCTGCATTTCGTGGCCGCCACCCAGTACAAGCGTGCCTTGGTTGAGGTTCACCGAGGACGTGAAGAATGGGCGCGATGCATCCTCGCCCGCATGTGCGACCGCCCGGCCGATTGCCATCGCGAAGCAGTTGCGTACGATCCCAATGCCTTCCAATGCGGTAAACGCCGGCTCCAGGTGGACCCTCGGCTGAGACAACAGGCAGGTACGCAATCGGGAAAGGTCCAGCTCATGACCCTGCGGGAACGGCCAAGGCCAGCTGAGGCCGCTATCGCATCCCTGCGATGCCAGCAAGGGGGCCACATTGTATGCAGGGTTCAGGTCGCCATAGGCCAGGCCCCAGATGCCATCGGCTTCGCGGAGCACCTGCGCCTCCGATTCGATGATCCCGAAAGGCGCGTCCGGCACGCTCCGCTCGTGGTGGCCGTGGCCGAATCGCAGCTTCGAACGGACAATGGGTCCGGCCCAGGCGCCGCCGCCGTAGTTGATTTCCTGCACGAGCGAAGTCGTCCGCCCATCGGCGTCTTGGTCCGGGTCGTAGATACGGGAGAGGACGGCCAGCGAACTGCTTCCGGTATCCAGGACGAGGTTGGCGCAGACCCCGCGAGATCCAAGATATACCGGCAGGGTATAGGCCCCTTTGGCAAAGGCGAGAGTGGTCGGGATCTCAATGGCGGCCGGCATGCCCCAAGCATAAGGGACGCCCGGCGTGGCACGCACCGGCAAACGGGGGGGGGGGGGGGGGGGGGGGGGG
>JAIBEO010000224.1 GCA_019459185.1 Rhizobium sp.
CCCCCCCCCCCCCCGCCCCCCCCCCCCGCCCCCCCCCCGCCCCCCCCCCCCCCCCCACCCCCCCAAACAGTCCTGGTTCCACAAAAAAATTTTTTTAAAAAAAAATTTCTGCACCCCCCCCCAATTTTCCGGGGTGGGGGTAAAATGGCGGCATCCCCACCGGAGCCGGCCATGTCCCTCACCCCCGAAACCCGCGCGCGCATCGAGCAGATCCTCTCGGCGCACCACGTCGTGCTGTTCATGAAGGGCAACCCGAACGCCCCGCAGTGCGGCTTTTCCGCCAAGGCGGCCGGCATCCTCAACGGCCTGGTCGGCGCCTACGGCCACGTGGACGTGCTGTCCGACCCGGAAATCCGCGAGGGCATCAAGCTCTACGGCCAGTGGCCGACCATCCCGCAGCTCTACGTCGGCGGCGAACTGCTGGGCGGCAGCGACATCATCGAGCAGATGCTCAACAGCGGCGAACTGCACGAAGCGCTCGGCCTGGCCGCGCCGGACCGCAGCCCGCCCGCCATCGAAGTGACCCCGGCCGCCGCCGAAGCCATCGGCCGCGCCCTGGCCAACGCCGAGGATGGCGTGGTGCTGCACCTGTCGGTGGACCCGCGCTTCAACGCCCGCTTCGAGCTCAAGCCCGCCAGCGGCCACGAAGTGGTGGCCGAGGCCGGTGGCCTGCGTTTCCACCTGGACCTGGCCAGCGTGCCGCGCGCCCGCGGCCTGCGCATCGACTGGGTGGAAGACCCCCGCGGTGCCGGCCTGGCCATCCACAACCCGAACGCGCCGCCGCCGGTGAAGTCCATGTCGGTGCAGCAGCTGCACGACCACGTCATCGCCGGCACCATCGACGTGGTCGACGTGCGCCCGGCCCAGGCCCGCGCCTTCGCCCCCTTCCCGCACCCGCACGAGGTGCTGGACGAGGACAGCCGCGAGCGCCTGGAGGCCCTGCCGAGGGACGTGCCGCTGGCCTTCCTCTGCCACCACGGCAATTCCAGCCGGCAGGCCGCCGAGTACTTCCGGGGCCTGGGCTTCCACGACCTCTACAACGTCGAGGGCGGCATCGATGCCTGGTCGGCCGACATCGACCCCTCGGTGCCCCGCTACTGAGAAAATCCCTACGGCGGCCTTCACAAGCCGCCCATTGGCGCCTCTAGAGCAATTGCGCTAACTTGGTCACGAATCCAAACCTACCCCGCCGGGTATCCCCCCAACGGCCAGGGCCGGGTGATGCAACCAGGAGGGATGACATGCGCAATTGGCTGGTAGTGGCCCCCGTGGCCCTGATGCTCTCGGCTTGTGGTGGCGGTGGCGCCGACGACGCCACGGCAGGCGGCGACCGCAACGCACTCGCCGCGCAGGCCTGCAAGGCCGCGGCGGAATCGCGGCTCGAAGGAAAACTCTACGAACTCGACACCGCGGCGCTCGCCGCCAGCATGAAGTCCGCCCCCAACGGCGAGTTCTTCCTCACCGGCCCGGTCACCATCGAGCCGGGCCTGACTTCCGAGGTCAAGCAGGTGGTGGAGTGCAGCGTCCGCTTCACCGAGGGCAAGGACGCGCCGGACGTGGTGGGCTTCGTCTTCAACTGGTGAAGCTGCGCGCCGCCTTCGAACACGAATGGGCCCTCGCCGCGGCCGCGCGTGCGCAGGGCGACCTGGACCTCGCCTTCCGCCACCTCGAACGCGCCCACGTGCTGGGCCAGCGCTCCACCCGTCTGCACGTGCGCAGCCACGTGGCCATGCTGTCGCTGGGCTGGCAGCGGCGCGACCGCCGCGAAGTGTTCGGCCAGCTCACGCGCATCGTCGCGGCGGCGCTGTTCTCGCGGCTGTGGGTGCCGGTGGGCAACACCGGCGGCGCCAACGTCAGCGCGCTGAAACCCATGCCGGTGCCGCCCGACCTGCAGGCCCTGCTCGACGGGGAACGCCGCTGACATGGGCGCGGGCCACGAGCACGGGCTGGACAACATCCGCCACGAAAAGCCGCTGCGCTGGGCGCTGGCGCTGACGGTCATCTTCCTGGTGGCGGAGCTGGTGGGTGCCTGGCTCAGCAATTCGCTGGCCCTGCTTTCCGACGCCGCGCACATGGGTTCCGACACCCTCGCGCTGGCCATCGCCCTCGCCGCCGTGCGCCTGGCGCGCCGCCCGCCCGACGCGCGCCGCACCTACGGCTACGCGCGCATGGAAGCCCTGGGCGCGCTGGCGAACGGCACCCTGCTGTTCCTGCTGGCGGGCTGGATCCTGTGGGAAGCCATCGGGCGTTTCCTGACGCCGCATCCGGTGGCCAGCACCACGATGCTGGTGGTGGCCACGCTGGGCCTGGCCGTGAACCTGGTGTCCATGCGCCTGCTCAAGGCTGGCAGCGGCGAGAGCCTGAACATGAAGGGCGCCTACCTGGAAGTCTGGGCCGACATGCTCGGCTCGGTGGCGGTGATCCTGGGCGCGCTGGCGATCTGGTACACCGGCTGGAGCTGGATAGACCCGCTGCTGGCGGCGCTGCTGGGCCTGTGGGTACTGCCGCGCACCTGGCACCTGGTTTCCGAAGCCGGCCACCTGCTGCTCGAGGGCGTGCCGCACGGCATCGAAGTCGGCGCGGTGCGCAGGGCGATGGAAGGCGAGCCCGGCGTGGCGTCCATCCACGACCTGCACCTGTGGTCGCTCAGCAGCCAGCAGCCGTTGCTGAGCGCGCACGTGGACGTGGAAGAAGGCGAGGATTCCGACGCGCTGCGCCGGCGCCTGGCCGCGCTGCTGCGCGAACGTTTCGGCATCGGCCATTCCACCCTGCAGATGGAAGCCGCGCGCTGCGCCCAGCCGGCCTGCGGCGAACACTCGCACGACGAACACGAGCACGACCACCCACACGCGCACTAGGCGCGCGCGGGCGGCGGTGCGTCAGTCGAAGCGCAGGTGCTTCACCGACTTTCCGTGGCGCCGGATCAGGCGCAGGGCCTCGATGCCGATCTGGATGTGGCGCTCGACGAAGTGCTCGGTGACCTTGCGGTCCGAGGCCTCGGTCTTCACGCCCTCGGGCACCATCGGCTGGTCGGACACCAACAGCAGCGCTCCCGAAGGAATCGAGTTGGCGAAGCCGGCCGCGAACACCGTGGCCGTTTCCATGTCGATGGCCATGCAGCGCAGTTTGCGCAGGTATTCCTTGAAAGCCTCGTCGTGTTCCCAGACGCGGCGGTTGGTGGTGTACACCGTGCCGGTCCAGTAGTCGTGGCCGAGGTCGCGGATCATGGTGGACACCGCGCGCTGCAGGGCGAAGGCCGGCAGCGCCGGCACTTCCGGCGGCAGGTAGTCGTTGCTGGTGCCCTCGCCGCGGATGGCCGCGATGGGAAGCACCAGGTCGCCCAGCTGGTTCTTGCGCTTGAGGCCGCCGCACTTGCCCAGGAACAGGCAGGCCTTGGGGCCGATGGCCGAGAGCAGGTCCATCACCGTGGCGGCGTTGGCGCTGCCCATGCCGAAGTTGATGAGCGTGATGCCGTCGGCGGTGCAGCTGGGCATGGGGCGGTCCAGGCCCACCACCTCGGCGCCGGTGAGGCGGGAGAAGGTGCCCAGGTAGCCGCCGAAGTTGGTCAGCAGGATGTGCTCGCCGAAGGCCTCGAGCGGCACGCCGGTGTAGCGCGGCAGCCAGTTGCTGACGATTTCGTTCTTGTCTTTCATCTTGTCGTGGTCTCCGTTTTGTTCTTTTTATCCGTACTGCGTCACCATTCTGCCACGCGGTCGGTGAACCCAGGCCCAGACCCCTTGGCAAGCCGCGCCGGGCAAGGCTAGGGTGGCTGCTCCACCGGGGGAGACCACATGCATCCACGATTCCGGGCCAGCCTGCTGGCCACCGCCCTGTTCGCCCTGCCGGCCCTGGCGCCGGCGGCCGCGCCCAGCTTTCCCAGCACCTACCAGCCGGTCGCGTCCGGCCCGGTGCTGATTACCGACGCCACCGTGCTCACCGGCGACGGCCGGCGCCTCGAGGGCGCCGACGTGCTGATGCGCGACGGCAAGGTCGCCGCCGTCGGCACCGACCTCCAGGCCGGGGGCGCCACCGTGGTGGACGGCCGCGGCAAGTGGGTCACGCCGGGCATCATCGACGTGCACTCGCACCTGGGCGTCTACCCCGCCCCGGGCGCCCTGGCGCACCAGGACGGCAACGAGATGACCGCGCCGGTCACCGCCCAGGTCTGGGCCGAACACGCCGTGTGGCCGCAGGACCCGGGCTTCGCCGCGGCGCTGGCCGGCGGCGTCACGTCGATGATGATCCTGCCCGGCTCGGCCAACCTGATCGGCGGCCGCGGCGTGGTGCTCAAGAACGTGCCCGCGGTGACCATGCAGGAAATGAAGTTCCCGGGCGCGCCGCACAGCGTGAAGATGGCCTGCGGCGAAAACCCCAAGCGCGTCTATGGCAGCCGCGGCCAGTCGCCGATGACGCGCATGGGCAACCTGGCGGGTTACCGCGCCGCCTTCATCGAGGCGCAGAAGTACCGCCAGGCCTGGGACAAGTACGAAGCCTCGCAGCGCACTGAAGGCCGCAGGAAGAAGGACGCCGGCAACGGCGAGCCGCCGGCGCGCGACCTGCGCCTGGACACCCTGGCCGGCGTGCTGCGCGGCGAGATCAGCGTGCAGATCCACTGCTACCGCGCCGACGAAATGGCGCTGATGATGGACCTGGCGAAGGAGTTCGATTTCAGGATCGCCGCCTTCCACCATGGCGTCGAGGCCTACAAGCTCGCCGACCGCCTGGCGGAAGAAGGCATCTGCGGCGCGCTCTGGGCCGACTGGTGGGGCTTCAAGATGGAGGCCTACGACGGCATCCAGGAGAACCTCGCGCTGGTGGACCGGCCGAAGAACAGCTGTGCCATCGTGCACTCCGATTCCTCCGAGGGCATCCAGCGCCTGAACCAGGAAGCGGCGAAGGTGATGGGCCGCGGCGAACGCCTGGGCCTGTCGCTGCCGCCCGAGCACGCCATCCGCTGGCTCACTTCGAACGCCGCCAAGGCCATCGGCGTGGACGGCGCCACCGGCACACTGGCCGAAGGCAAGATGGCCGACGTGGTGCTGTGGAACGGCAACCCGTTCTCCGTGTACGCGCTGGCCGAGAAGGTGTACGTGGACGGCGCCCTGCTCTACGACCGCAACGACCCGGCGCGCCAGCCGGTGTCCGACTTCATGCTGGGCCAGGAGGTGTCGCCGTGAAGCGCCTGATTCTCGCCATCGCGCTGCTGGCCACGCTGCCGGCCGCCGCCCAGGACCTGCTGGTCCGCAATGCCACCGTGCACACCGCCGGTGCCGCCGGCACCCTGAAGAACCACGACGTGCTGGTGCAGGGCGGCGTGGTGCGCGCCGTCGGCCCTAGCCTGGCCGCGCCCGCGGGCGTGACCGTGGTGGACGCCAAGGGCCGGCCGCTGACGCCGGGCCTGTTCGGCGGCCTCACCGGCCTGGGCATCGAGGAAGTGTCGGGCGAACCGTCCACCGTGGACGGTGGCCTGGCGCTGGGCGCCATGGTGCCGGCGCACGAGGGTTCGTCCTGGCGCCCGGAGTTCGACGTGGACGTGGCCTTCAACCCGTACTCGGCCGCCATCGGCGTGAACCGCGTCGAGGGCATCACCTTCACCGTGCTGGCGCCGTCGGCGCTGCCGGGCGGCAGTTTCGTCGCCGGCCAGGGCAGCGCGGTGCTGCTCGACGGCCGCTACGACGCGGCGCTGCCGGGCAGCCGCAGCCTGTTCGTGAACCTGGGCAGCGACAGCTCGCCGCTCTCCGGCGGCAGCCGCGCGGGCCAGTGGATGCTGCTCGAACAGGCCGTGGCCGAAGCGCGCAGCGGTGCGTCGGACGGCCTGCTCACGCGCGCCGGCCGCGCTGCGGTGGCGAAGTACCTCGGCGGTGGCCGCGTGGTGTTCCACGTCGACCGCGCCGCCGACATCCGCCAGGTGCTGGCCTTCGCGAAAAAGAACGGCATGGTCCCGGTGATCGTCGGCGGCGCCGAGTCCTGGCGCGTGGCCGCCGAACTCAAGGCGGCGAACGCCGTGGTGCTGGTGGACGCGCTGGCCAACCTGCCGGGCAATTTCGACGGCCTGGGCTCGAGCCTGGAAACCGCCGCGCGCCTGCACCGGGCCGGCGTGCGCGTGGGCTTCTCGCAGCGCGGCGACGCCACCCACAACGCCCGCAAGCAGCGCCAGCTGGCCGGCAACGCGGTGGCGCACGGCCTGCCCTGGGAAGCGGCGCTGGCCGGCCTGACCTCGGTGCCGGCGCAGGCCTTCGGGCTGTCGCAGCGCGGCCGCATCGAAGTGGGCCAGCAGGCCGACCTGGTGCTGTGGAGCGGCGACCCGCTGGAAGTGGGCACCCAGGCCGAGCAGGTGTGGTTCGAAGGCAAGCCGGCCTCGATGCGTTCGCGCCAGACCGAACTGCGCGACCGCTACCTGGCGCCCGCCGGCGCCCTGCCCCGCGCCTACTCGGGCGGCTGAGCGGGGGCTTGCCGGGGTGGCGGCGCGGGTTCACGATCCGCTCGACCACCCCGGGGAGGGAGCGTGATGCCTGAGTTCAATGTGTGGGCGGTCCTGGTGGCCGCCGTTTCGAGCTTCGTGCTGGGCGGGCTGTGGTATTCGCCGGTGCTGTTCGGCAAGGCCTGGCAGCGCGAAACCGGCCTGAGCGACGAAACCCTGGCCGGCGGCAACATGGCCCTGATCTTCGGCCTGGCCTTCGTGCTCAGCCTGGCGGCGGCCTTCGTGTTCGCGCTGTTCCTGGGGCCGCGGCCCTCGCTGGAACTGGGCGTGGGCGCGGGCGCGTCGGCGGGGCTGTTCTGGGTGGCGTCGAGCTTCGGCATCAACTACCTGTTCGAGCGCAAGTCGCTCAAACTCTTCGCCATCAACGCCGGTTACCACACGCTGCAGTTCACGCTGATCGGCCTGGTGCTGGCGCTGTGGCCGGGGCCAGCGGCCGCATGAGCCGCATCGCCTGGTATTTCGACCCGATCTCGCCCTTCGCCTACCTGCAGTGGCCGCGCGTGCGCGAGCTGGCGCGGCGGCACGCGGTGGATTTCCGGCCGGTGCTGCTGGCGGGCCTGCTGGGCCACCACGGCCAGAAGGGCCCGGCCGAGATCGCCGGCAAACGGCTTTTCACCTACCGCCACGTCACCTGGCTGGCGCGCCTGCAGGGCATGCCGCTGGTGTTTCCGCCGGCGCACCCTTTCAACCCGCTGGCCGCGCTGCGGCTGTGCCTGGCGGCGGGCAACACGCCGGAAGCCATCACCGCGGTGTTCGACTGGATATGGGCCGAAGGCCGCGCCGCCGACGACGCCGCCGCGCTGGCGCCATTGGGCGAACGCCTGGGCATCGCCGACGTGGCGGCCGCGATCGCGGCGCCCGGCGTGAAATCGCAATTGCGCGAGAACACCGAGGCGGCCATCGCCGACGGCGTGTTCGGCGTGCCCAGCCTGGTGGTGGACGGCGAGGTGTTCTGGGGCAACGACGCCTTCGACTTCGCGCTCGCCTTCCTCGAGGACCCGGGCCTGCTGGACGCGCACGAAATGGCGCGCCTGGCCTCGCTGCCCGAGGGCGCGCGCCGCGGCTAGTGCGCGCCGGGCGGGGTGGCGGCGTCGGCCACCACCATGTTCCGGCCGGAGCCCTTGGCGGTGTACATGGCGCGGTCGGCGCGATCCATCAGGGCGTCGAAGGATTCTTCGGGCCCGAGGTATTCGGCGGCGCCGACGCTGACGGTAAGTTCCACCACTTCTTCGCCGACCACCTGGCAGTGTTTCTGCACGGCCATGCGCACGCGTTCGCCGACGGCGATGGCGTGGATGCGGCGCGCGCCGGGCAGCGCCACCGCGAACTCCTCGCCGCCCAGCCGGCCCAGGATGTCGCCGCCGCGCAGCTCGGCGGCCACGGTGTTGGCCACGGCCTTGAGGCAGTCGTCGCCGACCTGGTGGCCCAGGCTGTCGTTGATGAGCTTGAACAGGTCGATGTCGAAGAACAGCACCGACAGCGGCCGGCCGTCCTGCTGGGTGTCTTCGGCCAGGCGCTCGAGCCGCGCGCGCCAGGCGCCGCGGTTGAGCACGCCGGTCAGGGCGTCGCGTTCGGAATCGGCCTTGGCGCGGCGCGCTTCGGCGCGGGCATGGGCGTGTTCGTCCAGGGACTGGCGCATGTGCCGGGTCAGGCGCAGCACGCGCGACAGGCCCCAGCCCGTGACGCCCAGCGACAGCAGCACCACCGCCCACGGCCAGTCCCAGGCCAGCCACCACGAGAGCACCACCAGGACCAGCGCCGCCAGCGCGTGCCGCCACCAGGCGCCATGCGCGGCGATGCGGCCGCGCAGCCACCAGGCGCACAGGCCCACGGCGGCCGCCACGCCCAGGGCCAGGCCCACCAGGGCCCAGGCCAGCATGACGTGGCCTTCGCCACCCGCGGCGAACGCCGGCAAAGCCGCCCCCGGCCCCAGGGCCAGGGCAGCCGGAACAGCCAGTCGGGAACGTCGGGGGGCACGCATGGCGCAACTTTCCGGCAGCCGCGCCACCATTACAAGCCAAGGCCGCCGCGGGCTTGTGAAGCTGCCAAGCACCTCACGCTTTCACCCCGCCGTTACCTCTGGCCGGGGGACCGCGGGCGATGATTGCCCTAGCATCGGGAATTTCCCGCCTTTCCTCACCTGCACCGGAGCCGTCCATGTCGCTGTCGCCTCGCCCGCTCGCCCTTGCCCTCGGCCTTGCCCTCGCCACCGGCGCCACCGCCGGCGCGGCGGAAACCAAGTGGGACGTCGGCGCCGCCCATGCCAAGGGCAAGGTGGTGCGCTTCAGCACCGACGAAGGCACCTGGCTCGACCTCGACCTCAGCCCCGACGGCAACCAGATCGTTTTCTCGATGCTCGGCGACCTGTACGTGCTGCCCGCCGCCGGCGGCCAGGCGCGGCGCCTCACCCGCGGCGCGGCCTGGGACATCCAGCCGCGCTTCTCGCCCGACGGCAAGGAAATCGCCTTCACTTCCGACCGCGGCGGCGGCAACAACCTCTGGCGCATGAAGGCCGACGGCAGCGGCGCCGCGCAGGTGACCAAGGAAGACTTCCGCCTGCTCAACAACCCGGCCTGGACGCCCGACGGCCAGTACCTGGTGGGCCGCAAGCACTTCACTTCGCAGCGCTCGCTGGGCGCCGGTGAACTGTGGCTCTACCACCGCGACGGCGGCGCCGGCCTGCAGCTCACCAAGCGCAAGAACGACCAGCAGGACCTGGGCGAACCGGCGGTGTCGCCGGACGGCCGCTATGTGTATTTCTCGGAAGACGTGAGCCCGGGCGGCGCCTTCGAATACAACCGCAACGTGCACGGCGTGATCTACGCCATCAAGCGCCTGGACCGCGAGACCGGCGAAATCGAAACCGTGGTCGGCAGCGCCGGTGGCGCCGTGCGCCCGCAGCCTTCGCCCGACGGCAGGCAGCTGGCGTTCGTGAAGCGCGTGCGCGACAAGTCCGTGCTGCACGTGCTCGACCTGGCCTCGGGCCATGCGCGCCCAGTGTGGGACGGCCTGTCGCACGACCAGCAGGAAGCCTGGGCCATCTTCGGCCCCTACCCGAACTTCGACTGGACGCCGGATTCCAGGGCCGTGGTGGTGTGGGCGCAGGGCAAGCTCTGGCGCGTGGACATGGCCAGCGGCGCGCCCACCAACATCCCGTTCACCGCCGAGGTCGAGCAGACCGTGCTCCCGGCGCTGCGTTTCACCCAGTCGCTGGACGGCGATTCGTTCGCGCCTAAGATGATCCGCGACGTGGCCACCAGCCCGGACGGCAAGACCCTGGTCTTCCACGCGGTCGGCCAGCTCTGGACCAAGGCGCTGCCGAACGGCGAACCGCGCCGGCTCACCAGCGATGCGGCCAACTTCGAATATACGCCAAGCTTCAGCCCCGACGGCCGCAAGCTGCTCTACACCACCTGGTCGGACGAAGACATGGGCGCGATCCGCGAGCTCGACCTGGCCAGCGGCCAGTCGCGCGCGCTCACCACCCAGCCCGGCTTCTACTACGGCCCGCGTTATTCGCCGGACGGCAGCCGCATCGTGTACTCGCGCCAGGGCGGCAGCGGCCTCACCGGCAGCCTGTGGAGCGGCGTGCGCGGCGTGTTCGTGATGCCGGCCGCCGGCGGCGAAGCGGTGCAGGTGGCGAAGAACGGCGCCGACCCGCAGTTCTCGGCCGACGGCAGGCGCGTCTACTTCCTCACCGGCGGCGGCCTCGAGAAGAAGCTGATGAGCGTTGGCCTGGCCGGCGAACTGCCGCGCGAAGTGTTCAACCTCAAATACGTGGACCACGTGGCGGTCAGCCCGGACGGCAAGTCGGTGGCCTTCACGGAACTCTTCAACGGCTACGTCGCGCCGCTGCCGGCCACCGGTGCGTCGATCGAACTCAACAAGGACACCAAGGCCCTGCCGGTGACCGCACTGGGCACCGACATGGGCAGCTACCTGCACTGGTCGGCCGATTCGAAGTCGGTGCACTGGATGGTGGGCGACCGCTACCACAGCCGTGCGCTGGGCGCGGCCAAGGCCGATGCCGGCGTGCCGGTGGGCCTGCGCGTCGACACCGACCGCCCCGCTGACACCTTCGCCCTGGTGGGCGGCCGCGTGGTGACCATGCGCGACGCCGAAAACACCGAGGAAGTGATCGAGGACGGCGTGGTGGTGGTGCGCGGCGAGCGCATCGTGGCCGTGGGCAAGCGCGGCGCAGTGGCCATCCCGGCCGGCGCCCGCGAAGTGGACGTGGCCGGCAAGACCGTGTTCCCCGGCATCGTGGACGCGCACGCGCACGCGGCGCACTTCGGCCAGGGCGTGGTGCCGCAGCAGAACTGGGCCTACCACGCCAACCTGGCCTTCGGCATCACCACCATGCACGACCCCTCGGCTACCACCGAGTTCGTGTTCTCGCAGAGCGAGCTGGTGAAGGCCGGCCGAATGGTGGGCCCGCGCGTGTTCTCCACCGGCACCATCCTTTACGGTGCCGACGGCGACTTCAAGGCCGAGGTCAATTCGCTCGACGACGCCCGCCGCCACCTGCGCCGCATGCAGGCCAACGGCGCGTTCTCGGTGAAGAGCTACAACCAGCCGCGCCGCGAGCAGCGCCAGCAGATCAACCAGGCCGCGCGCGAGCTGGGCATGCTGGTGGTGGAAGAAGGCGGCAGCACCTTCCAGCACAACCTGACCATGGTGGTGGACGGCGTGACCGGCGTGGAGCACAACATCCCGGTGGCGCCGCTGTACAAGGACGTGGTGGAGCTGTGGCGCCATACCGAGGTGCGCAACACGCCCACGCTGGTGGTGAACTACGGCGGCCTCAACGCCGAGTACTACTGGTACGCCAAGGACAACCTGTGGGAGAACGCGCGCCTGAACCGCTTCTTCCCGCAGCAGTCGCTCGACGCCAGCACCATCCGCCGCCAGGGCGGCCCGGAGTGGGACTACTACCACGTGGAGGTGGCGAAGGCGGCCAAGAAGATGCGCGACGCCGGCGTGCGCATCCAGGTGGGCGGCCACGGCCAGATGCAGGGCCTGGCGCCGCACTGGGAGATCTGGTCGCTGGCGCAGGGCGGCTTCACGCCGTTCGAGGCGCTGCGCGCGGCCACCATCGACGGCGCCGACTACCTGGGCCTGTCGAAGGAAATCGGCTCGATCGAGGCCGGCAAGCGCGCCGACCTGGTGGTGGTGGACGGCAACCCGCTGGCCGACATCCGCACCAGCGACGACACCACCCACGTGATGGTCAACGGCCGCCTGTTCAACGCCGCCGACATGTCGGAGATCGGCGGCAAGCAGCGTCCGGCGCCGAGCTTCTTCTGGCAGCGCCACGGCAACGCCGTGCCCACCGGCGTGGAATACGGTCCGACCGCGCCCTGCCACTGCCCGAAGTCGGACCCGCACCGGCATTGACATGAAAACGCCCCCGCGCCGCGGCGCCGGGGGGGTGCGTGGAGCGGGGTTTTTGACCCGCGTGGCGTGTTTGGTGACCATGTCGATGTGCTGCAGCAGGGCCACCTGCCGCAGCGCGTCGCCGCGCACGGCCACGATGTCGGCGTACTTGCCTTCGGTGACGGTGCCGTACTCGTCGTCCACGCGCATGGCCACGGCCGGCCAGTAGGTGGCGGCGCGGATGGCGTCCACCGCCGGCACGCCGAACTGGTTCACCCACACGTCCAGCTCGTTCCAGGTGCTCTGGCTGTGGAACTTCATCGGGATGCCCGAGTCGGTGCCCACCAGCATCAGCACGCCGGCCTGGCGCAGCTGCTCGAACTTGCGGCGCAGCGTGGGCTGGCGCTGCGGCGTCTGCTGGAAGTAGCTGATGCGCTCCGGGTGCTCGAGCGACTTGCGGATGTCAGCGACGATTTCCGGCGGCAGGCCGCGGTGCCAGGAGTCGCTGTCGATGAACTCGTGGTTGCGCACCGTGTACGGGAAGTTGTAGAGCCCTTCGACGGTGGGCGTCCAGAACAGCGGGCCCAGCGCCATGTTGGCGGTGCGCTCCTTCAATGCGTCCATCACGTCCTGCGGGAACTCCGGCGCGGCCGCGAAGCCGGTGTGCTCGAAGCCGTCCACGCCATGGCGAAGGCCGCGCCGCACTTCCTCGGGCCGGTGCGCGTGCGCGATCACCGGCAGCTGGTGCTTGTGCGCCTCGTCGACGATGGCGGCGATCTCGGCCTCGGCCATCTGGTCCTGGTCGATCAGCTTGATCACGTCCACGCCGGCCTCGGCCAGGCGACGCACCTTGGCGCGCGCGTCGGCGGGCGAATCCACGCCCCAGCGGAAGGCTTCGGTGCCCGGGTAGGGCTTCTTCTGGATGAAGGGCCCCGACATGTACATGGTCGGGCCCGGGATCTTGCCGGCGTTGATGGCGTCGCGCACCGCCAGGCTGTCCTCGAGCGGGCCGCCCAGGTCGCGCGCGCTGGTAATGCCGGCCATCAGCAGCTGCTCGGCCGAGGCCGGCATGATCACGTCGCGCTGCTTGTCGAGGTAGGTCCTGTCCCAATAATCGTAGTCGGCGTGGCCGTTGATCATCAGGTGCACGTGCATGTCCCACAGGCCCGGCATCACCGTCATGCCTTCGGTGGAAATGACCTCGGCGTCGGCCGGCACCGGCAGGTCGCCGACGCTGCCCACCGCGACGATGCGCTCGCCGTCGACGATGACCACGCTGTCGCGGATCGGCTCGCGCAGCGTGCCGTCCACCAGGGTGCCGCCCACCAGCGCCAGTTTCCCGGCGTTCGCCGCCGGCGCCAACGCCAGCATCACCGCCGCCGCCAGACACAGTCTTTTCAACGTCATTGCTTGACCCTCCCCCGAAGTTGCCCTGATGGTAGCGTGGACATGTCCCGCCGAGGGGCCGACAGGGAGAAACCGTGATGGCCGTCCGATACCTGATCCGCCTGCCCGACCCGGCCGCCGCGCGCGGCGACGACCCGGCCCTGGCCTTCCGCTCCGACGGCGCCGAGGGCCTGGCCGCCGAGCTCGAGGCGGCGCTGCGCACGCCGGCCCTGTTCGAGCGCTGGCGCGCAATGCAGGACGAGCCCGACGAGGTGGACGAAAGCCTGGGCGCCACCGACCCCGCCGCCCGCGTCACCGGCGGGCAGAAAGACCTGAAGATCGAGCTCGAGGCCAGCACCAGCCTGCCCGGCACCGTGTTCCGGCACCGCATGAAGCTGCTGGCCGGCAGCCACTGGCAGCTGGCGGACGTGCGCTTCGGCTAGCCCTTTACGGCGCGCGGGCGATCGGCGACCCTCGGCGCTGGCTTTTAGGGAGTCCGGCATGCCTTATCTGGGTATCGGCCTGCACGTCATCGTGGCAGTGCTGTTCGCCATCCACGCGGTCCGCAACGGGCAGCCGATGTACTGGCTGCTCATCCTCTTCATGTTCCCGCTGCTGGGCAGCGTGGTGTACGGCGTGGCCGTCTGGCTGCCGGAGTTCCGGCACAGCCGCAGTGCGCGCCGCGCCACCTCGGCGGTGCGCCGCCTGATCGACCCCGACCGCGAGCTGCGCGAGGCCACCGATGCGCACGCGCAGGCCGCCACCGTGCAGAACCAGCTGCGGCTGGCTGACGCCCTTTTTGCCAAAGGCCGCGCCCTCGAGGCGCTGCCGCTGTACCGCTCGGCGTCTTCGGGGCTGTACGCCAATGACCCCGACATCCAGGCACGCCTGGCGCACGCCCTGCTCGAAGCCGGCGAGGCCACCGCTGCGCGTGAACTGCTCGACCGCCTGATCGCCGCCAACCCCGACTATCGCTCGCCCCAGGCCCACCTGACCTACGCACGTGCGGTGGCTGCCCAAGGCGATCACGCCAAGGCGCGCGAAGAGTTCGATGTGCTCGTGAACTATTTCCCCGGCCTGGAGGCCAGCGCCCGCTACGCCCAATGCCTGCGCGACTGGGGCGAGGCCGAAGCCGGCGCGGCGCTGGTCGAGAAGGCGCTCGCGCGCGCACGACGCCTGCCCGCGCATTCGCGCGACCTCGACCGCGAGTGGATCGCCCGGCTGCAGAAGCTCAGCCGCGTCGCCTGATGCGCCCGGCTAGCCGGTGTTCTGCACGCCGGCGGCGATGCCGTTGACGGTGGTGACCAGCGCGTGGAACAGCGCGTCCTCGGGCCGGCCGGCGGCGCGCCAGCGGGCCAGCAGGTCCACCTGCAGCAGGCTCAGCGGGTCCACGTAAGGGTTGCGCAGGCGGATCGACTGGCGCAGCCGGAAATCACCCTCAAGCAAGTGCTGCGTGCCCTTGAGTGCGAGGATGGCACCGCGCGTGCGCTCGAACTCGGCGGCGATGCCCGGGAAAAAACGCGCGTGGCCGTCGCCGGCCAGGCGGGAATAGCGCTCGAAGATGCCCAGGTCGGACTTGGCCAACACCATCTCCACGTCGTCCACCAGGGTGGCGAAGAAGGGCCAGTCGCGCGCCATCTCGGCCACCGCGGCGTGGCCGAAGCGTTCGATGCCCTGCACCAGGCCGGTGCCCACGCCCAGCCAGGCGGTGAGGCCGCAGCGATTCTGCGACCAGGCGAACACCCAGGGGATGGCGCGCAGCGCTGAAACACCACCGGCGTTGCCGCGCTTGCTGGGGCGCGAGCCGATGCGCAGGCGTTCGATCACGTCGATGGGCGTGGCGGCCCGGAAGTAGTCGACGAAGCCGTCGGTCTCGTACACCAGGCCGCGGTAGTGCGCGCGCGCGGCGGCGGCGATGGCGGCGGCCATCTCGCGCCAGGCGGCTTCGCGCGGCTCGGGCTTGCGCGGGCGCAGGGTGGCGCGCAGCACGGCGCCGGTGGCCTGCTCGAGGTTGCGCAGGGCCAGCGCGCGGATGCCGTACTTGCGGTGGATCACTTCGCCCTGCTCGGTGAGGCGCAGGTAGCCGTCCACGGAACCGCGCGGCGCGGCCACCACGGCGCGGCCGGTCTTGCCGCCGCCGCGCGACAGCGAACCACCGCGGCCGTGGAAGAAGGCGATGCGCACGCCGGCTTCGGCCGCCAGAGCGGTGAGCGCCACCTGCGTCTGCTGCAGCGCCCAGCGCGAGGCCACCAGGCCGCCGTCCTTGGCGCTGTCGGAATAGCCCAGCATCACCACCTGGCGGTCGCCGCGCTCGCGTAGGTGTTCGCGGTAGACCGGGTCGGCGAACAGCGAGCGCAGCGTGGCCGCGGCGGCGTCGAGGTCGTCCACGGTTTCGAACAGCGGCGCCACGTCCAGCGGCACGGCGCCATTGGCGTCCAGGCAGCCGCCCAGGCGCGCCAGCGCCAGCACCGCCAGCGCGTCGGCGGCGCTGCGGCTCATGCTGATGATGTAGGCGCCGATGGCGCGCGCGCCGTAGCGCGGGAGTGATTGCGCGACGGTGCGGAAGACGTCGAGCACGCGCGCGGCGTCGGTGGCATCGGGCTTCGGCACCGGGTCGGTGCCGGCGACCAGGTCGCGCAGGCGCTGGGCGCGGTCGGTCCAGGGGCGCGCGGGGAAGTCCGGGTCGTCGAGCAGCGCGGCCAGCGCGGCGTCGTGCTGGCTGCTTTCCTGGCGCAGGTCGAGCGCGGCCAGGTGGAAACCGAAGGCCTGCACGCGGCGCAGCAGCCGGCGCACGGCGAAGCCACCGGCGTGTTCGCCGCGGTGCCGGGCCAGGCTGGATTCGACCAGGCGCAGGTCGGCCAGGAATTCGCTGGCGTCGGCATAGGCGCCGGGCGCGTCGGCGGCGGGGGGGGCGGCGCCCGGGGGCCCCCCGGGGGGGGAGGGCCGGGGGGGGGGGTGGGGGGGGGGGGGCGGGGGTGGCGCGGGGGGGGGGGGGGGGAGGGGG
>JAIBEO010000225.1 GCA_019459185.1 Rhizobium sp.
CCCCCCCCCCCCCCCCCCCCCCCCCCACCTAATGTATAGCCGGCGGATGCCGGCGTTTACATCGCGCGCGGGCGCGGGCGGGCAGGCACCCCGCGGGCGCCCGGGACCTCAGGTCTGCGGCATCGGGCCGCCGAGCGGGCCGGGGGCGTTGCCCGGACCCGGATCGTCCTTGGAAATGCGGCCGGACTTGGCCCAGTCGGCCGGCGGGCCGGGGCGACGGCCTTCCATGATGGCGTCGATCTGGTGCGCATCGATGGTTTCGTAGGTCAGCAGGGCCTCGGCCATGACGTGCAGCTTGTCGAGGTTGTCGGTGAGGATCTGCTTGGTGCGGCCGTAGGCGCGGTCGAGGATGCCGCGCACGACTTCGTCGATCTTGCGGGCGGTGTCGTCCGAGACGTTCTTGTGCTGGGTGACAGAACGGCCCAGGAACACCTCGTCCTCCTCCTCGCCGTAGGCGATCGGGCCGAGTTCGTCCGACAGGCCCCACTTGGTGGCCATGTTGCGGGCCATCTTGGTGGCGCGCTCGATGTCGTTGCTGGCGCCGGTGGTGACCTTGTCGGCGCCGAAGATCAGCTCCTCGGCGACGCGGCCGCCGTACAGCGAGCACAGCATCGATTCGATGGCGGTGCGGTTGAAGCTGTACTTGTCGCCTTCCGGCAGGTACATGGTCACGCCCAGCGCGCGGCCGCGCGGGATGATGGTGACCTTGTAGACCGGGTCGTGCTCGGGCACGACGCGGCCGACGATGGCGTGGCCAGCCTCGTGGTACGCGGTCAGGCGCTTCTCGTCCTCGCTCATGGCCATCGAGCGGCGCTCGGCGCCCATCAGGATCTTGTCGCGGGCGCGGTCGAAGTGCTCCATGCGCACGGACTTGGCGTTCTCGCGGGCGGCGAACAGCGCGGCCTCGTTGACCAGGTTGGCCAGGTCGGCGCCGCTGAAGCCCGGGGTGCCGCGGGCGATGGTGGCCGGCTCGACGTCGGTGTCGAGCGGCACCTTGCGCATGTGCACCTTCAGGATCATCTCGCGGCCGCGCACGTCCGGCAGGCCCACGGTGACCTGGCGGTCGAAGCGGCCCGGGCGCAGCAGGGCCGGGTCGAGCACGTCGGGGCGGTTGGTGGCGGCGATGACGATCACGCCTTCGCCACCCTCGAAGCCGTCCATCTCGACCAGCAGCTGGTTCAGGGTCTGCTCGCGCTCGTCATGGCCGCCGCCCAGGCCGGCGCCGCGATGGCGGCCGACGGCGTCGATCTCGTCGATGAAGATGATGCAGGGCGCGTGCTTCTTGGCGGTGTCGAACATGTCGCGCACGCGGCTGGCGCCGACGCCGACGAACATCTCGACGAAGTCCGAGCCGGAGATCGAGAAGAACGGCACCTTGGCCTCGCCGGCGATGGCGCGGGCCAGCAGGGTCTTGCCGGTGCCCGGCGGCCCGACCATGAGCACGCCGCGCGGGATCTTGCCGCCCAGCTTCTGGAACTTGCCCGGATCGCGCAGGAACTCGACCAGCTCGCCCACTTCTTCCTTGGCTTCGTCGCAGCCGGCGACGTCGGCCAGGGTGACCTTGATGTCGTTCTCGCCCTGCAGCTTGGCGCGCGACTTGCCGAAGCTCATGGCGCCCTTGCCGCCACCCTGCTGCATGTTGCGCATCATCCAGAACCAGAAGCCGATGATCAGCGCCACCGGCAGCAGGTTGAACAGCAGCGAGAGCATCATCGAACGCTCCGCCGGCTGCGCCTGCGTGGTGCTGACGTCGTTCTCGAACAGCGTGTCCACCAGGCGGTTGTCGCGCGGGTTGCTGGTGGTGAAGCGGCTGCCGTCCTTGCGAGTGCCGGTGATGGCCAGGCCGTTGTCGGCGATGGTCACCTCGGACACGCGGCCCGACTTCACCTCTTCGATGAACTGGTTGTAGGTGAGCTCGGCGCTGGCGGCCCCCGGCGTCGAAAAGCTGTTGAACACCGCCATCAGCACCACGGCGATGACCAGCCAGAGCAGGAGGTTTTTAGCCAGGTCGTTCATCAGTTCGTTCCTCGGCGCTTGCCGGTGGCCAGCGCATAGACTTCGTTCGAGCGGCGTCGTGACGCCGCGGGCTTGCGGATCACCAGCTTGTCGTAGCGCGTCCTGAGGTCCTTGACGTAGGCATCGAAGCCCTCGCCCTGGAACAGCTTGATCAGGAAGGTGCCACCGACCTTCAGGTGCTTGTCCGCGAAATCGCGGGCCAGTTCGGACAGGTACATTGCCCGGGCCTGGTCCACGGTATCCACGCCGGTCATATTGGGGGCCATGTCGGAAAGCACAAGGTCCACCGGGGAGCCGCCAAGCAGGGATTCCAGCTGGGACAATGGTCCGTCCTCTCTGAAATCGCCGTGAATAAACTCGACCCCGGCGATAGGGGGCATGTCCAGGATGTCCAGGGCCAGCACCCGGCCGCGATCGCCCAGGTCGCGGCGCACCACCTGCGACCAGCCGCCCGGGGCGGCGCCCAGGTCCACCACCACCATGCCCGGCTTCAGCAGCCGGTCGCGCTCGATCAGCTCTTCGAGCTTGTAGGCCGCGCGCGAACGCATGCCCTCGGCCTGGGCCTTCTTCACGAAGGGGTCGTCGAAGTGTTCCTTGAGCCAGCGGTGGCTGCTGCGGCTGCGGGCCATGGGGCGCGTGGGACCGGGGTGGGGGAATCGGGGGCCATGATACCCTAGTGCCCCTTTTCGCCCCGTCCGGAACGTCATGGCCGCCGCCCTTTCCAACCCCCAGAAGCGCTACCTGCGCGGCCTCGCCCACGACCTCAAGCCGGTGCTGCTGGTCGGCGCCAAGGGCATTACCGACAACCTGGTGGCCGAAGCCGGCATCGCGCTCGGCCACCACGAGCTGATCAAGGTGAAGGTGGCCGCCGGCGACCGCGAATTGCGCGACGAGTGGCTGGCCGAACTTTGCGAGCGCGCGGATGCGGCGCTGGTCACCCGCATCGGCAACATCGGCGTGCTCTACAAGCGCAGCCCGGACAACCCGCTGATCATGCTGCCCAAGGGCTGAGCCGCCGCCGTGCAGTTGTCGCAGGAAAACCCGGACTTCACCTATGTCCTGCGCGGCGCCAGCGCCACCGGCGTGCTGGTGAACCAGCAACTGCTGGAACGCAGCTTCCTGCTCTCGCCCAACCGCCTCGTCGAAGGCTGGCGCCCCACTTCGGCGGCCGACCTGCTGCCGGAAGACATGGAGGCCGTGCTGGCGCTGCAGCCTTCCGTGGTGCTGCTGGGCACGGGACCGCGCCAGCATTTCCCCAGCGCGGCCGTGATGGCGGCGATGCTCACGCGTGGCGTGGGCATGGAAGTGATGGACAACGCCGCCGCCGCGCGCACGTTCAACGTGTTGGCGACCGAAGGGCGCACGGTGGTCGGGGCGTTTTTGTTGCCGGGGTGAACCCCCGGGTCAGGGCGGCGGGAGGACCTGCAAGGGGTCCACGGGTTTGCCGTTGCGGCGCACTTCGAAGTGAAGCATGTCGCGGCTGGTGCCGGTGCGGCCCAGTTCGGCGATCTGCTGGCCGGCCTTCACCTGCGCGCCTTCACCCACCAGGCGGCGGCGGTTGTGTGCATACGCCGACAGCCACTCGTCGCTGTGCTTGACGATGATCAGCTCGCCGTAGCCCACCAGGCCCGCGCCCGAATACACCACCACGCCGTCGGCGGCGGCCAGCACCGGCTGGCCGGCATTGCCGGCGATGTCGAGGCCCTGGCGCTTGGGGTCGCCTGCGACGAAACGACCAATGAGCTGACCCTGGGCCGGCCAGCGCCAGCCCTTGGCGCTGACGGCGGCCGGCACGGCGGGCGCCGGCGTGGCCGGTGCCGGCGTCGTCGCGGGCGCCGCACCCACCGGCGAAGCCGCCACCGGCGCGCTGCCGGCCGGCGTTCCCGTGGGCGGCGTGCTGGCCGCCGCGGGTGTGGCCTCGCGGGAAGGATTTGCGCCGGAGCGGTTGGACACCGTGCCGGTGGTGCCGCTGCGCGGCGGCAGCATGCCGGTCACCGAACGTGCCGGCGCGGGCGCCGTGGCCTGCACCGGCCCACGCGACGGCGTGGCGCCGCGCAATCGCAGGCGCTGGCCCGGATAAATGGTGTAAGGCGGCGGGATGCGGTTCCACGCCGCCACTTCGCGGTAATCGAGGCCATGCCGGAAGGCGATGCCGTAGAGCGTGTCGCCGCGTCGTACTTCGTAGCTGCCGTCGCGCGCCACCGAAGTGGCCGCGGGCCGCGCCGGCGCCGGGCGCGAGCCCTCGCGGCGCACCACGCGCGACTGCCCGCAGGCCGCCAGCAGGGCCAGCACCAGGGTGGCGACGACGAAGCGGGCGAAGGTGCGGTTCATGCGCGCAATTGCAGCCAGGCGATGACGCCGAGGATGGCCACCGCCACCACCCAGCCCAGCACCTCGATGTAGCGGCGAAGGTGCGGTTCGACGCGCGGCCCGCCCCAGGCGATCAGACCGGCCACCAGGAAAAAGCGGATGCCGCGGCCCACCAGGGACGCCAGCGCGAACGGCAGCAGCGGCATCGCCGCGGCGCCGCCGGCGACAGTGAACACCTTGAACGGAATGGGCGTGAACGCCGCCACGAACATGATCCACACGCCGTACTTCACGAACTGGTCCTGGACATTGGCGTAGGTGCCGGCGTGGCCGGCGCGCTCGATCCAGGGCATCACCGCCTCGATGGCGAAGTAGCCCAGGGCGTAGCCGATGAGCCCGCCCAGCACCGAGGCGACCGTGGTCAGCAGCGCGTAGCGCCACCAGGCCTGCGGGCGCGCCATCGCCATCGGCGCCAGCATCACGTCCGGCGGCACCGGGAAGAAGATCGATTCGATGGTGCTCAGCACGCCCAGGTACCACGGGGCATGCGGGTGGGCGGCGAGCGTGCGGCAGCGGTCGTACAGCGGTCCGAACAGCTTCATTCAGAGGGTCCCGGGCAGCAGCGGCACGAACACGACGGCGCCGAGGTCTTCCTGCACCAGCTGGCCGTCGAGGCGGCGCAGGCGCAGCAGGCGCTGGCCGGAAGGACCGCCGATGGGCGCCACCAGGGTGCCGCCTTCCGCCAGCTGGTCGAGCAGGGCCTGTTCCATGGCCGCGGCGCCGGCGGTGACGATGATGCCGTCGAAGGGCGAGTAGTCCGGCCAGCCGGCGCGGCCGTCGTCGTGGCGGGTGCGCACGTTCAGGCCCTGGTGGCGGAAGCGGCGGCGGGCGATGCGCAGCAGTTCCTCGATGCGCTCGACGCTGTAGGTTTCCAGGCCCAGGGTGGCCAGCACCGAGGCCTGGTAACCCGAGCCGGTGCCCACTTCCAGCACGCGGCCGGGCATGCCGTGTTCGATCAGCGCCTCGGTCATGCGCGCCACCACCCAGGGCTGGGAAATGGTCTGGCCGTTGCCGATCGGCAGCGCGGTGTCTTCGTAGGCACGGCTGGCCAGCGCCTCGTCGATGAACAGGTGCCGCGGCACGGTGCGCATGGCGGTGAGCACGCGTTCGTCGGCGATGCCGCCTTCGCCGCGCAGGCGCTCGATCATGCGGTCGCGGGCCCGCTGCGAGGTCATGCCCAGGCCTTTCGCCTCGGGCTGGGTGAGGTAACGGGGCATCATGCGGGGCGCGTCATCCCTTCGCGCAGGCCGCCCACCCAGCTGGCCACCTTTTCCAGCGCCTGGTAGCGCGTGAGGTCGACGTGGATGGGGGTGATGGAGATGTAGCCGGTGCGGATGGCGTGGAAATCGGTGCCGGGGCCGGCGTCCTGCTCGGGGCCGGCCGGGCCGATCCACCACATCGGGCGACCGCGCGGGTCGACCTGCTCGATGCAGGGTTCGGCGCGGTGGCGGTGGCCGAGGCGCGTCACTTCATAACCGCGCAGCTCGGCCCAGGGCAGGTCGGGCACGTTGACGTTGAGGATGGTGTCGGCCGGCAGCGGGTCCACCAGCAGGCGCGCGGTGATTTCCAGCGCGGCGCGGGTGGCGGTGTCGTAGTGGCGGCCGGAATTCTCGTCGGTGACCAGCGACATCGCGATGGCGGGCAGGCCCAGGAAGCGGCCTTCCATCGCCGCGGCGACGGTGCCCGAGTAGATGACGTCGTCGCCCAGGTTGGCGGCGCTGTTGACGCCGGAAACCACGATGTCCGGGTCGCGCCCGAGCAGGCCGGTCAGCGCCAGGTGCACGCAGTCGGTGGGCGTGCCGGACACGCGCCAGGTGCGCTCGCCCACCGGCTTGACGCGGATCGGGCGGTCCAGCGTGAGGGAATTGCTGGCGCCGGAGCGGTCGCGGTCGGGCGCCACCACGGTCACCTCGTGGCCGGCGGCGCGCAGCCCCTCGGCCAGGACGCGGATGCCGGGGGCTTCCACGCCATCGTCATTGCTCACCAGTACGCGCATCGGGGGTCCTGCGGGAAGAACCCCATGATAACGGATGCGCCCACCGCGGCATCACCCGTCCCGGGTTAGTCTTTCGCGCATGGCCAAGCGCAAGCCCCCGGTTCCGGTCGTCAGCGAGGACGACGCCGCCCTGTTCCGGGAGGCGATCGGCGAGGTGCGCCCGCTGGACCCGCCGCCGCCCGCGCCGGAAAAGCCCCGCCCCGCCCCGGTGCCGCGCATGCGCGCGCTGGACGAGGCCGAGGCGCTGGCGCAGTCGCGCGGCGCCGGCTGGTTCGAAGCCACCATCGAAGCGGCCGAAGCCCTGGCCTACCGCCGCGACGAAGTGCCGGAGAAGGTGCTCAAGGCGCTCAGGCGCGGCCAGTACAGCGTCGGCGGCGAACTCGACCTGCACCAGATGCGCGCCCCCGAGGCCGAACGCTGGCTGCGCGAGTTCCTGGCCGAATCACGCGCCGGCGGCCACGCCTGCGTGCGCATCATCCACGGCAAGGGGCTCCGCGCCGCCGCCGGCGGCTCGGTGCTCAAGGCGCTGGTGGACCGGATGCTGCGCCAGCGCGCGGACGTGCTGGCCTTCGCCTCCGCGCCGGAAGCGATGGGTGGCACCGGCGCGGTGCTGGTGCTGCTGGCCCGGAAACGCCCGGGCGAGCAGCTTCCCGGCACCGGCTGAACTCAGTCGTCGCTGCGCTGCTTGGGCGGGTGTACCCAGACCACGCGCACGCCGGCCGGCTTGGCCTTCTGCTCGACCGCGAGCACGTAGGCGACGTCGGTGTCGATGGTGGCCTTGCTGCCGGCGAGACCGGCGGTGTCGGTGCTGGCACAGGCGGGCAGCAGCAGGGACGCGGCGGCAAGGAACAGGCACTTGCGGGCGGTAACCATGGCGACCTCCTCTTTGGGAAAACCGCGAGGCCAGATTACGCCTGCCCCCGCCCCATGCAAGTGCCGCCTCAGCCGGTCCGGCCGGCCTCCCGCACCTCGCCCAGTTCGGCAAGCAGGCCGGTGGCATAGGCGCCCGGCGGCAGGGTGAAGCCCAGCGCCAGTACGCCCGGCGCCGGCCACTGCCAGGCCAGCTCCTGCACGCGCACGCGCAGGGCGCGACGCTCCTGCTTCAGGCCGGCGGCTTCCAGGCCGGCGCGCAGGTCGGCGAAGGGTTCCAGCGCTGCCAGCTCGAGCTCGCGGGTGGCGCCGGTGCAGCGCAGTTCGCCGGTGCCCCAGAGCGGGCCGGTGGGGTGGATGTCCATCCGGGCGGCGCGCGCCCCCCGTGATTACGTGGCCGGCTCGGGGGCGCACCCCCACTGGGGGGCGGCGAGCATCCAGACCGCGCCCACGCGGCCGCGGGCCC
>JAIBEO010000234.1 GCA_019459185.1 Rhizobium sp.
CCCCCCCCCCCCCCCGCTCCTACAGGGGGCTCGCGGCGAGGTACGCTCAGTCGTAGCTGAGCTCGGCGCTGCGGCCCCAGAACACGCGGTACACGTACACCGTGTAGATGCCGATCATCGGCAGGGTGATCGCCGCGCCGACCAGCATGATCAGCAGCGACTCGGGCGCGGCGGCGGCCTGCCACAGCGTCATGCGGTCCATCACCAGGTAGGGGAACAGGCTGTAGGCCAGGCCGGCGAAGGCCAGCACGAACAGCAGCACCGCCGCGGCGAACGGCAGCCAGTCGCGATTTGTCTCGCCCTTGCGAAGGCGGCGGATGGCGCCTTCCGCGGTGGCGAACACCAGCGCCGTCAGCACCGGGATCGGCAGCAGGAAAAACAGGTTCGGCAGCGTGAACCACTTCTCGAAGATGCGCGGGCTGACCCAGGGCGTGGCCACTGACACCGCCGCGATGCCCAGGCCGGTCAGCCACAGGCTGGCGTAGGCCCAGCGCAGTGCCTTCGCGCGAAGTTCGCCCTCGGCCTTGAGCACCAGCCAGCCGGCGCCCAGCAGCGCGTAACCCGCCACCAGGCACAGGCCGATGGACACGGCGAACAGCGTGCCCACCACGTCGTCGCGGAAGCCCAGCACGTAGCTTCCCAGCATGTAACCCTGCGAAAACGCCGCCAGCACCGAGCCGGCCCAGAAGGCGCCGTTCCACAGCGGCTTGTGCGCCGCGCGCGCCTTCACCCGGAAGTCGAAGGCCACGCCGCGCAGGATCAGGCCGATCAGCATGGCCGCCACCGGCAGGTAGAGCGCGCCCAGGATGACGCCGTGCGCCATCGGGAAGGCCACCAGCAGCAGGCCCACGCCCAGCACCAGCCAGGTTTCGTTGGCGTCCCAGAACGGGCCGATCGAGGCGATCATGCGGTCCTTGTCGGCGTCGGCGGCGCCGCGCAGCAGGATGCCCACGCCCAGGTCGTAACCATCGAGCACCACGTACAGCAGCATCGCCACGGCCATCAGGGCCGTGAACACCAGCGGCAGGGTCGTTTCCATCTCAAGCCTCCTGCAGGCCGGTGACGGCCGGGCGGTGGTCTGGTTTGCCGCGGTGGCGGGCCAGGTAGAACAGCACCGAGACGTAGCTCGCCAGCAGGCCGGCGTAGAGCAGCAGGTAGGCCGTGAGGCTGATGCCGATCACCGGCGCCGGCGTGGCCGAGATGGCGTCCACGGTGCGCAGCACGCCGGTCACCAGCCAGGGCTGGCGGCCGATTTCGGTCACGTACCAGCCGGCCAGCGTGGCCACCCAGCCGGAGAAAGTCATGGCCAGCAGTGCGCGCGCCTGCCAGGGCGTCAGCTCGCCGCCGCGGCGCAGGTGCCAGGCGGTCCACCACGACACCAGCAGCATCAGCGTGCCCACGCCCACCATCACCCGGAAGCCCCAGAACACCGGCGCCACCGGCGGGTGTTCGCCGGGGAAGGAGTCGAGGCCCTTGATCTCGCCATTGGGGTCGTGGGTGAGGATCAGGCTGGCCAGCTTCGGGATGCCGATGGCGTAGTCGTTGCGCCGCGTTTCCTCGTTGGGCAGGGCGAACACCAGCGCCGGCGCGCCCTTCTCGTCCTGCCACACGCCTTCCATCGCGGCCACCTTGGCCGGCTGGTGCTCAAGCGTGTTCAGGCCGTGCAGGTCGCCCAGGAAGATCTGCACCGGGATCAGCGCGGCCGCCACCAGCACGCCGGCGCGCAGCGCACCACGCACGTCGCCGCCGCGGTCGCCGCGTCGCCAGCGGTAGGCCGACAGGCCGGCCACCAGGAAGGCCGCGGTCAGGCCCGAGGCCAGCAGCATGTGGAAGAAGCGGTAGGGGAAGGACGGGTTGAAGATGATCGCCCACCAGTCGGTGGCGTGGGCCTGGCCATTGACCATCTCAAAGCCAGCCGGCGTCTGCATCCACGAGTTCAGCGCCAGGATCCAGAAGGCCGAGAAGGTGGTGCCGCCGGCCACCAGCACGGTGGCCAGGGTGTGCATGCGCTCGCCCACGCGCTTGCGGCCGAACAGCATGATGCCGAGGAAGCTGGCTTCCAGGAAAAACGCCGTCAGCACCTCGTAGGCCAGCAGCGGCCCGGCGATGTTGCCCACCGTTTCCATGAAACCCGGCCAGTTGGTGCCGAACTGGAAGCTCATGGTGATGCCGCTCACCACGCCCATGGCGAAGGTGAGCGCGAACACCTTCACCCAGAAGTAGTAGGCGTCCATCCAGTGCGGCGCGCCGGTGCGCAGGAAACGCAGCTTGAAGAACAGCAGGAACCAGCCCAGCGCGATGGTGATGGACGGGAACAGGATGTGGAAGCTGATGTTGGCCGCGAACTGGATTCGCGCCAGCAGGGCCGGGTCGAGTTCGCTCACGAGGCTTTCTCCTCGTTGGCCGGCGCGGCGCCGCGCATCTTGTCGGTGAACTGCAGCAGCGCGGTGGCCTTGGCGCCCAGCGACATCAGCTTCTCGAGCGTGGACGGCGACAGCTTGCGCACTTCCGCGAACCACTCGGTGAGCTGCTCGATCAGGTCGTGCATCTCGCGCATGCGGGCTTGCGCGTGGCGCTCCTCGGGCGATTCCGGGGTCTCGAGCAGTGCGTCGCGCAGCATCGAGAGCGTGGGGTCGACCTCGCGCCGCTGCCGTTCCTCGGCCAGGGTCTTGAAGATGGCCCAGACGTCGTCGGGCGCGGCGTAGAAATCGCGGCGGTCGCCCGGCTGGTGGCTCAGGCGCACGAGGCGCCAGGACGAGAGCTCCTTCAGGCCCATGCTCACGTTCGAGCGGCTGACCCGCAGTTTGTCGGTGATCTCGTCGGCCGTCAGCGCCTGGGCCGAGATGAACAGCAGGGCGTAGATCTGCCCCACCGTGCGGTTGATGCCCCAGCGGCTGCCCATTTCACCGAAATGCAGCACGAAGGACTGGCTGAGCGGGGGAAGATCCATTTTCCTGCCTGAAGTTTCAGAAATTTCTGAAACATTAAATGACACAGGTCAAGCCAAAGCAAGGGGCCCGGACCGGCGGTTCAGCCAGCCATCACTCAGTTGGCGAAGCGGTAGCTGAACTTCACCAGCAGCTGCTCGGCGTCGCGCAGGGAGGTGGCGTCGCCCAGCAGCTCGGCCAGCGGCCGGCTGCCGTCTTCCACCGCCAAGCCGCCGCGGCCGTAGACCACGTACAGGTCCGACAGCGGCGCCACTTCGAAGCGGTAACGCACCTGGAAGCCGAGGTTTTGCAGGGTGAAGTCGGGCACGGGGTCGTCGCTGGCCACCGGCTCGCCGTTGGGCGCCACGCGCCAGGCCTGGCGCAGGCGGGCGTCGAGCGCGATCGCCTCGAGCTTCACCCGCAGCTCCTGGCGCCGGCCCAGCTGCCACTGCAGGTTGGCGCCGATGCGCGCGGTGTCGGCGCGGAAGCTGCCGAGCTGGTTGCCGCCGCGCCAGAGCAGCCAGTCGGGCTGATGCTGCAGGCCGAAGCTGCCCTGCAGCGCCAGGTTGTCGCCCAGGTGCAGGGTGGGTTCGAACTGCAGCTCGATGCCCAGGCCGCGGGCGCCGTCCAGTCCCTCGGCGGTGGCGCGGGCGTAGCCGTACAGCGACCAGTCGCCGCGCTGCGGGCGCGATCGCTCCCAGAACAGGTAGAGCTTCTCCGGCACCCGAACCACGCCGTTGCCGCGGGTGATGCGGTCGTCGTGGCCGGGCGTGAACGCGGCCAGGTCCCAGAATTCATTGCCACCGTCGCGCAGCTCGGCGTAACGCTGCACGGCCGCGGCCTCGGCGATGGCCAGGCCACCGTCGTTGCGGCGCACCGAGGCCGCCCAGCGCGTTTCGTAGGACGCGTAGCGCGAACCTTCCGGCGGCGCGTCCTCGCGGCGGGCCAATTCGTAGCGCACGTAGTTGAAGTCGTTGCGGTCGAGGTAGCCGATGTCGTTGAGCTCGAGCCCGTCGCCCAGGTGCAGCAGGTAGAGCTGCTGGCGCCAGCCCTTGCCCAGGGCCTGGTCGATGCGGCTCTGGAAGCCGAGGTCGTCCCGGCGTTCGCCGGCCTGCGTCACCGAGGACGCCACGAGCTGGGAGCGGATGGTCCAGGTTTCGTCCGGCGTCCACAGGTGGTCGGTGGAATAAACGGTGGCGACGCGGTCCAGGAAAGGCCGGTCCACGCGCGTGAGCATGCCGCCCAGGTCGTGCGCGCCGAAATCGCGGGTGGCGCGCAGGGCCAGGAAGTCGCGGCCGGCGTCGCCGTCCTCGGTGGCCGCCAGCACGCCGTAGCGCACCTGGCCCAGGCTGCCGTTGAGCTTCACCGCGGCCGACACGTCGCCGGCGCCGGAGCCGTCGTCGGCCGGGGCGCCGATGCGGCGGGTGTAGAGCAGGCGGCTGTTGCCGGCGCCGAAGGGCACGTCGAACAGGCCCTGGTTCTCGGTGAAGAAGGGGCGCTTGTCGCCGAAGAAACTCTCCACCGCGCCGAAGTTCACCACCAGGTCGTCGCTCTCCACCTGGCCGAAGTCGGGGTTGAGGGTGGCCGAGAGCTGGAACTGGCCGCTTGGCTTCCAGAACAGGTCAGCGCCGGCGTCCACGTCGCTGTCGCCGGTGAGGCGGTCGTTCACCGCCACCACGTAGGGCGTCACCGACAGCAGGGACTGTTCGTAGTGCGGTACCTCGACGCGGGCGAAGTCGGACAGGAAGCGCGGCCGCTGGTAGCTGGCCGCCGGCCAGGCGATGCGCTCGCCGGTGTGGGCCACGACGCGGTCGAGGTAGATGCCCAGCGTGCGGGCGCCGTTCTCGGGCCTGGCCATGGGCGCCACGTGCCATGGCACCAGCACTTCGGCGTACCAGGCCTCGTCGTCCTGCGAGGTGGCCTGGTGCCAGTGGCCGTCCCAGTCGTCGTTGAAGCTTCGCTCGCTGGTGATCACCTCATCGGCGATGCCGCCGGGCAGGCTCACCACGAAGTCGTAGCCGGTGCGGCCGTCGCCGTCGAAGTCCACCATCACGTTGATGCGGTCGAGCTGGCCCATCTGGTCGCGGCGCGTGCGCTGCGCGCTGCGCGGCACGCCCGCCGGCTGCACGTTGCGGAAGGCCACCGCCAGGCCGTTGGGCGTGGCCTTGATCCAGGCTTCGGTGCGCAGGCTGCCGGGTTCGCCGGTGAGCGGCTGCACCTGGGTGAATTCGGTGACGTGGCGGGCGTCGTCCCATTCACCGGGCGACAGCACGCCGTCCACGACCACCGCGAAAGCGAGCGACGGCAGCGCGGCGCAGGCCAGCGCGAACAGGGCAAGGACAGGCTTCATGCAGGCACCGTGGGCGGGAGGCCCGGGCATTCTGGGCGGCGGCCCCCGGGCCGCCGAGGCCCCGTGGTGATGGCGCCCCCGCGGCGG
>JAIBEO010000235.1 GCA_019459185.1 Rhizobium sp.
CCCCCCCCCCCCCCCCCCCCCCCCCCCCCCCCCCTGCGGGGGTCAATCCGGGTTTTTGAGGTCCAGCCAGACCATGCGGTGGTCGGTGGCGTCGATCCAGTCGGCGCCCGGTTCGCCCGGCGCCGGCCAGAACACGCCGCTGGCGGCCACGGCCAAGCCCACCGAGGGCAGCACGTAATCCACCCGGAAATTGCCGTTGCGCGGGCCGAACTGCGCGGTGTCGTGCGCGGGCGCGGAGCGGTGGCTGCTGTTGGCGGCGTTCGCCGCGGCGGCGGCCAGCGCGCCTTCGCTGCGCGGCGTGGCGTATCGCAGCACGCGCGGGTGTTCGAGCATCTGCTGGATGGTGCCGGGCAGGCTGCTTCCGTCGGCCGGGTCGGCGTTGTAGTCGCCGACGATGACGAAGCGCTCGCCCTCGGGCAGGCCGCCGCAGCGGCCCTGGTCGTCGCACAGCCAGGGTTTGTCGCCGGGCGCGAGGAACTCGGCCCAGAGGCGGATTTCGTCGTGGTTGCGGGCGGCGTTGCGGTGCTCGGGGCCGTCGAACACCGGCGGCGTCGGGTGCGCGGCCAGCAGGTGCACGGTGCCCAGCGGCGTGGCGATGGGCAGGTCCCAGTGCGACTTCGAGCTCAGGCGCAGCTGCGACCAGATCTCCGCCGGGTACCAGGGCTGGTTCGTGGCCGGATCCATGGGCGCCATCGCGCCGGGCATCGTGCTCCAGCGCAGCAGCTGGAAGGTTCGCGCCGCGCCGGCGTCGATCGGGTACTGCGACAGCACCAGCATGCCGTACTGGCCCGGGTGCAGGCCGTAGCCCCAGGCGTCGTTGCCGCGCGCGCGGCCTTCGGTGGCCACCACGCCGTTGCGGTCCAGGTCCAGGCCGCTGGGCACGCCGGTGTTCACCGGGGCCAGGTAGCGGTAGGGGTA
This sequence comes from Rhizobium sp., assembly GCA_019459185.1. Lineage (GTDB taxonomy): Bacteria > Pseudomonadota > Gammaproteobacteria > Xanthomonadales > Xanthomonadaceae > Arenimonas. Next base: position 919 of record JAIBEO010000235.1, read on the forward strand.
GGTGATGGCGGTTTCACCGTGCTGGCCTACGCCCAGGTAGTCGCGCTGGAAGCGGTCGGCGGCGAGGCCATCGGGGTCGTAGTCGAATTCGTTGAGCAGCACGATGTCGGGCCGCTGGCGCTGGATCACCGCGGCGATCTTGCGTGCGCGCTCGTCGCCGGCCTCGAGCCGCGCGACCAGGCCGCCGGCCTGCTCGGAATACAGCGAGGTGTTGAAGGTGGCGACGCGCACGTTCACCGCGGCCGGCCCCGGCGCGACGGGCGCGGTGGTCTGGCAGGCGGCAAGGGCGAGGACGAGGACGGCAAGCAGGCTGGGGATTCGCATGGACGCCGATTGTGCCCGATGCGCATGACGGCGTCGCGCACGGTGGGCTCAGGCCGGCATGGGGCGCCAGAGCGCGCCGTCCAGGAACTCCAGCGACTGGTAGGCGCGCTTGTAGGCCATCTTCGGGTGACCTTCGAGCCAGAAGCCGAGGTAGACGTACCCCCGGCGTTCGCGCCGGGCGCGTTCGACCTGGCTGAGGATGGCGAAGCTGCCCAGGCTGCGCGCGGCCAGTTCCGGTGCGAAGAAGGTGTAGACCGCCGACAGCCCGTCGGGCACGACGTCGGTGACGGCCAGCGCCACCAGTTCGCCGTCGAGCCGGAATTCCATGAACTCGGTCGGGCTCCAGCGGCAGGCGAGAAAGGCGTCGAAGTTTTCGGGCGCGGGGTCGTCCATGCCGCCGCCGGCGTGGCGGGTGTCGAGGTAGCGGCGGTAGAGCGCGAAGTTCTCCTCGGTGCGCCGCGGCGGCGCGGTGCGCAACTCGAGGTCGGCGTTGCGGGCCAGGCAGCGCTTCTGCGCCCGGTTGGGCACGAAGCGTTCGACCGGGATGCGCACCGACACGCAGGCGCGGCAGCCGGCGCAGTAGGGGCGGTAGACATGCCCGCCGGAGCGGCGGAAACCCATGGCCAGGGCCTGCGGGTAGACCGACGCCAGGTGCGGGTCGGTGGGGTCGATGATCAGGTCGCGCGCCAGCCGGTCCTTCCAGTAGCCGCAAGGATGCTCGAGGCTCTGGAACAACCGGATAGCATGCTGGCCGCTATTACCCATGCCCCAGTCTACCCCGGAAAAAATAGGGGTGCGAGTAAAATTTATGCGGGGGGGAAATATTTATCTGAGCCCGATTTTTTTAAAAGACGTGGGCGCGGCGCGGGGCGCCGCGGGGGG
>JAIBEO010000236.1 GCA_019459185.1 Rhizobium sp.
CCCCCCCCCCCCCCCGGGGGGGGGCGGCCCCCCCGCCCCCGGGGGGGGGGGCCGGGCCCCCGGGCGCCGCCCGCTAGACTGGGCACATGAACGAAAACCGCCCTCCGCGCGGCGCCGGTCCCTACCGCGGCCCGCCGTCCCAGCCCCGCGACAAGCGCGAACGCGAGCGCGACCGCCAGGCCGCCGCCACGCGCGCGCCGGCGCCGCGGGCGCCCGCCCGGCCCTTGGCCGAGCCCGAGGCCGCCGCGCCCAAGGGCCCGCGCGAGCAGCGTCTGTATGGCCTGAACGCCTGCCTGGCGATGTTCGCGCGCCGCCCCGGTGACCTGCGCAAGGTCTGGCTGCTCGAATCGCGCATCCCCAAGCTCAAGGACGTGCTGGCGCACTGCGTGAAGCACCGCCTTGGCTATTCCGTGGTTGGCGAGGAAGACCTGCAGAAGCTGGCCGCCAGCAGCCACCACGAAGGCGTGGTCTTCGGCGCGATGCCGGCGCAGGAACTGTCGCTGTCGGCCTGGCTGCGCGAACTGCCGCCGGGGCCGCAGCTGGCGCTTTGGCTGGACGGCGTGGGCAACCCGCACAACCTGGGTGCCATCCTGCGCTCGGCCGCGCACTTCGGCGTGGCCGGCCTGCTGCTGCCCAAGGACTCGCCGCTGGCCATCTCCGGCGCCGCTGCGCGCGTGGCCGAGGGTGGCGCCGAGCAGGTGCCGCTGGTGCGCCTGGGCCGGGCCGACAACAGCCTGGCGCAGCTGCAGTCGGCCGGCTTCACCGCCGCCGCCACCGTCGTGCGCGGCGGCCAGCCGCTGTACGGCACGGCCCTGCCCGAACGCCTGCTGCTGCTGATGGGCGCCGAGCAGTCCGGCCTGGACCCGTTGCTGGCCGACGCCTCGGCGCTGCGCCTGCAGGTGCCCGGCACCGGCGCGGTGGAGAGCCTGAACGTCGCCGCGGCCACCGCGCTGTTCGTCGGCGAGTGGTGGCGCCAGCGCCACGCCTGAACCTTGAATTCAGCGCGAACGCGGCATAATCCGGCGCATGGACATCCGACCGAACCGACTCCCCTGGCGTGCGCTGCTGGCCGCGCTGCTGGCCGCGCTGCTGCTGGTGCCCGCGCTGGCCCTGGCCCAGCGCACCGACTACGACGTGGACTACATCGTCCGCTTCCTGCCCGCCGACGGCCAGGCCGACGTCAGCCTGCGGCTCACGCCCGGCACCGGCGAAGTGCGCGAGATGCGCCTGCGCATGCCGGCCGACCGCTACAGCCAGGTGCACGGCGACGGCAAGGTGACGCGCAAGGGCGACACCATCACCTGGGTGCCGCCCAAGGGCGCGCCCGCGCGCCTGCGCTACCGCTACGCCATCGACCACCAGCGCCGCGACGGCGGCTACGACGCCCGCATCACCGCCGACTGGGTGATCGTGCGCGGCGACGACCTGGTGCCGGCCGCCACCGTACGCGCCACCAAGGGCGCCGACTCGCGCGCGCGCCTGCGCTTCCTGCTGCCCAAGGGCTGGACCAACGTCGACGCGCCCTTCGTGCGCAGCAAGGACGGCAAGTCCTTCGTGGTGGTGAACACCGAGCGCAGCTTCGACCGCCCGGTGGGCTGGATGATCGCCGGCGCGGTGGGCACGCGGCGCGAGTTCTTCGACCAGATGGAAGTCAGCGTCGGCGGGCCCAAGGGCGACGTGATCCGCCGCAACGACATGCTGGCCTTCTTCAACGCCCTGGTGCCGGAGTTCGAACGCGCCTATGGCGAGCTGCCGTCGAAGCTGCTGATCGTCAGCGCCGGCGACCCGATGTGGCGCGGCGGGCTGTCGGGCCCGCGCTCGCTGTTCCTGCACGCCGACCGGCCGCTGATCAGCGAGAACGGCACCAGCACCCTGGTGCACGAGCTCACCCACGTGATCACCCGCGTGCGCGGCGCCGACGGCGACGACTGGATCGCCGAATCGCTGGCCGAGTTCTATTCGATCGAACTGCTGCGCCGCGCCAGCCTGCTCAGCGACGCCCGCGCCGACAAGGCCCATGAGTGGATGGCCAACCACGGTCGCAAGGTGGCCACGCTCACCTCCGACCGCTCGCACGGGCCGCGCACCGCGCGCGGCGTGCAGCTCCTGCGCGAGCTCGATGCCGAGATCCGCCAGGCCACCAAGGGCAAGCGCAGCCTCGACGACGTGGTGCGGGCGCTGGTCCCGCTGCGCGAGGTGTCCCGCGAGGACCTGCGCGAGCAGGCCGAAAAGGCCCTGGGCCGGCCCTCGCGCGTACTCGACACGCCGCTGCTCGACTGATGCGCCGCTGGCTTCGGCGCAGGCTCCGTTTGCCGGCCCTGCCCACTGAAGGTGCGACCGGCATCGAGCCGGCATCCGCGGCCTTCGGCAGCCTCGCCGACTGGCAGGCGGCGGCCGCCCTGCCGGCGGTGCAGGCGCAGCACCGCATCGCCACGCAGGTCGGCTACGCCACCGGCGTGGAAGGCTGGCCCGGCTGGTGCCAGCTGTGCCGCGAACCCGTGGTGTTCGCACTGCCTTCCGCGGCGGCCGGACAGGCCGCCAACCTGCGCGAGGAAATGAGCTGCCCGCGTTGCCGGCTGATCGCCCGCAACCGCGCCGCGTTCGCACTGCTGCTCGACGGACTCGACCTCGACAGCGCCGACGTTTACCTCACCGAACAGGCCTCGCTGGCCTTTGTCTGGCTGCAGGCGCAGTGCCCCGGCCTGCAGGGCAGCGAGTACGGCCTCGACGAAACCACGCACGCACGCCTGCAGGGCTGGTACGCCAGCCTGGGCGGGCAGGGCGCCATCCACGAGCGTGACGTGACCCGGCTCGATTTCGCCGACGCCAGCCTCGACGCCATCGGCAGTTTCGACGTGCTCGAGCACGTGCCCGATTACCCGGCCGCGCTGCGCGAATTCGCCCGCTGCCTGCGGCCCGGCGGCCGGCTGGTGCTGACCGCGCCCTTCATCGAATCGGCGCAGGACAGCCTGCTGCGTGCGCGCCTGCGCGCCGACGGCAGCGTCGAACACCTGCTCGAGCCGGAAATCCACGGCGACCCGGTGTCGGGTGGCGTGCTGTGTTTCCACCACTTCGGCTGGGACCTGCTGGACGCCTGCCGTGGCGCCGGCTTCCGCCGCGCGAATTGGGTGCGCACCTGGTCGCCGCGCGAGGGCCTGTTCGGCCTCTGGACCCTGGTCGCCCACCGCTGAGCGGCGGGCGACGCGTGCCTTATTCCGCGGCCTTGGCCGGCGCGCGCCCGAAGTCCACCTCGGTTTCCGCCGCCAGGTAGGCCAGCACCGCGTAGGCGGCCACCTGCTGGTCCAGCGCCTTCGGGTCGATCTTGTCGAGCGTGTCGTTCGGCGTGTGGTGGTAGTCGAAGTAGTCGGTGCCGTCCTGAGCCAGTTGGGCCCAGGACGCGCCCTTGGCGACGATGGGGCCCACGTCGGGGCCCGGGCTGCCGCCTTCGCGCTCGGTCACCACGCCCAGCGGCGCCAGCACTTCGCCGATCTTCTCCAGCACCGGCCAGGCGGCCGGGTCGACGCCGGCGCGCAGCGCGTACACGCGGCCCGCGCCGAAGTCGCTTTCGGCGCCGAGCTGGTGGGCGTCGATCTCGCCGGCGGCGGCGCGCGCCTCGGCGTAGGCCTTGCCGCCGTACAGGCCCTGCTCCTCGTTGGCGTAGGCGATCACGCGCACGGTGCGGCGCGGTGCCTGTTCCAGCTTGCCCACCAGTGCACCCGCGGCCATCGTGATGCCGACGCCGGCGCCGTCGTCCAGCGCGCCCGTGCCGAGGTCCCAGGAATCGAGGTGGCCGCCGATGGTCACCACTTCACCCGGCAGTTCGCGCCCGGTGATTTCGCCGATGACGTTGTGCGAGGTGTATTCGCCGACCGTTTCGGCGGCGATGTCCAGGCGCAGCGTCACCGGCTTGCCGCGTTCGAGCATGTGCACCAGCAGGTCGGCGTCGGGGTTGGACAGCGCGGCGGCGGGGATGCGCGGCACTTCCGGTACGTAGCGCATGGTGCCGGTGTGGGCGAAGCGGTTGGTGCTGGTGCCGATGGAGCGGATCACCACCGCCACCGCGCCCTTCTTCGCCGCCTCGACGGCGCCGTTGCTGCGCGCGCCCACGGCCGGGCCGTAACCGCGGCCGTCCTTGAAGCGCACCATGCGGTTGCTGATGAAGGCGATCTTGCCCGCCAGGCTGCCCTCGGGCGCGGCCGACAGCGCGGCCAGGTCGGGGAAGGCCACGACCTCGGCTTCGATGGCGCCCTCGCCGGTGCCGACGCTGCCGCCCAGCGCGGTGACCACCAGCGGCTGCGGATAGGGCGCCAGGATTTCGGCGCGTTCGCGGTGGCGCAGCCACACCGGGAAGGTCACGGGCTCCAGGTAAACCTTGTCGAAACCCAGGGCCTCGAACCTGGCCTTGGCCCAGGCCACCGCGCGCGCGTCGGCCGGCGTGCCGGCCATTCGCGGCCCCACTTCCGTGGTCAGCGTTTCGAGGATGTCCCAGGCCGGGCTGCCGGCCAGGGCCTGTTCGCGCAGCGCTTCCGCGGCGGCGATGTCGTTGGCGTCGAGGCCGGTGGTATCGGCCGCCAGCGCGGGCGCGGCCAGCAGGGACAGGGCGAGCAGGGAAACGGCGTGGCGCATTCGGTGGCTCCGGCAAGGCGACGCCGGCCACGGGGCCGGCGCCAGGGTGTGAATGGGAAAACTCAGCGCGACTTGAGTGCGTCGCGGATTTCGGTGAGCAACTTGACCTCGTCGCTCGGTCCCGGCGGCGGCGCCGGCGCGGCTTCTTCCTTGCGCTTGAGCTTGTTGATCACCTTCACCGCCACGAAGATCGCGGCGGCGACGATCAGGAAGTCGACGATGCTCTGGATGAAGGCGCCGTACTTGATCAGTACCACCGGCACCTCGGCGCCGGCCGCGTCCACGGTGGCCGCCTTGAGTTCGATGGCCAGGTCGTTGAAGTTGACGCCGCCGACGATGAAGCCCACCGCCGGCATGATCACGTCGTTCACCAGCGAGGCGACGATCTTGCCGAAGGCCGCGCCGATCACCACGCCGACCGCCAGGTCGACGACGTTGCCGCGCATCGCGAATTCCTTGAATTCGGACACCATGCCCATGCTCGTGTGCTCCTTTGGCTGGAAGGGCGGGTGGATAAACCCGAATCTACACCGGGCCGCCGTTCAGGCGATACGCCCGCCGAACTCCACCAGGCCCTCGACGCCGGCCCGGAACTGGTCGCCCGGCTGCAGCGCGGCCACGCCCGCGGGCGTGCCCATGAACACCAGGTCGCCGGCCTTGAGCGCATAGAGCTTGGAGAGCTCGTTGATCACTTCGGCCACGGAGAACACCATGTCGCCCAGCAGTGCGCGCTGGCGTGCCTCGCCGTTGACGGTGAGCCAGAGCGCGCGCGTGGCCAGGCTGCCGGCTTCGGCGGAGGGCACCAGTTCGCTGGCCGGCGCCGAGTGGTCAAAACCCTTGGCGGTGTCCCAGGGCAGGCCCTTGGCCTTGGCATTGGCCTGCAGGTCGCGGCGGGTCAGGTCCAGGCCCACGCCGTAGCCGAACACCAGGGCCAGTGCGCCGTCCACCGGCACCACGCCGTTGGCGTCACGGCCCAGGGCCACCACCAGTTCCACCTCGTGGTGCAGCTCGCGGGTGGCGGGCGGGTAGGGCACGTCGCCGCCGCCGGGCACCACGGCATCGGCGGGTTTCATGAAGAACACCGGGTTGCCGCGGTCGACGCTGGCGCCCATCTCCTTGGCGTGGTCGGCGAAGTTGCGGCCCACGCAGTAGATGCGGCGCACGGGGAACACGGCGTCGCTGCCACGCACGGGCAGGCTGGCCGGGGCAGGGGCGGGGATGACGGTCTGGGGCATGGGCGCGATTCCGGTGGGAAGCGCGCAGTGTAGCCGCGGCGGGGCGCGGCGTTCCGTGAAGCCGGTCAGCGCAGGCCGAGCGGGCCGGCGGGGTCGCGCACGCGGGTGAATTCGCCTTCGATCACTTCTTCGCGCGGCGTGGCCGGCGTGCGTGCCGAGTTGACCAGACGGCGCACGGCCGCGAACAGCAGCATGCCCAGGCCGATCACCAGGCCGAACGCGACCAGCACCAGCAGCAGCGCCAGGCCCAGCAGGCCGACCAGCACGCGCATGAGCGGATGCCTCGGCTTCGAGGGGCAGTAGCTGAACATGCGGCGGAAAAAGAAGGTCATGCGTCGGCGTGGCAAACTGCGGGAACCGGAGTATGGCGAGGCGCCGCGTGGAAAGTGTAAGCGGTTCGTTAATCCGGCTGGCCGCCTGGCCGCCGGAAGGGTTGTCGGAAACCGAGGTCGAACTCGACGGTGAACGCCAGTCGCTGGTGCTGCTGCGCGCCGGCGATTCGCTCAAGGCCTGGCTCAACATCTGCCCGCATGCGGGCAGGCGGCTCGACTGGGCGCCCGGCAAGTTCCTGGTCGACCAGGGCCGGCTGGTGTGCGCCGCGCATGGCGCGAGCTTCGAGTTGGGGGCCGGTGAGTGCGTCGCCGGGCCCTGCCGCGGCGCGTCGCTCACTGCGGTCGCGGTCGCCGTCGACGCGGCCTAGAACATCAGGTTCACGACCAGCAGCACCACCGCCAGGTAGGCCAGGGTCAGCGGCGCGCCGGTGCGCCACAGGTCGCGCGAGCGGTAGCCGGCCGGGCCGGTCACCATGGCCAGCACCGGGTTGGACACGCTGAGGAAATTGTTCGAGGCCGACAGCGCCACGATCAGCGCGAAGGCCATCGGGTTGCCCTCGGCCGCCAGCGCCACGTTGATGGCCATCGGTACCACCACCACGGTGGCGCCCACGTTGCCGATCACCAGCGCGAAGGCCGTGGCCAGCAGGCCGATGGCCGCCTCCAGCACCCAGACCGGCACGTCGCTGGCGATGCGGTCCAATACCTGCTGGGCGATCCACGCGGCGGCGCCGGTAGAGTCCATGGCCCAGCCCAGCGGGATCAGGCAGGCCATCAGGAACACGGTCTTCCAGCTCACCGCGGCGTAGGCCTCGTCCATGTTCAGCACGCCGGCAAGCATCATGCAGGCGGCGCCGGCCATCAGCGCGATCGGCACCGGCACCAGGGTGCTCAGCGCCAGCGCCATCGCCGCCGTGAACACACCCACGGCCCACCACAGCTTCTGCGGCCGGTGTTCGCCCTTGGGGTAGTCGGTGACCACGACGAAGTCGCGGCTCTCGCTGGCCTGGGCCAGGTCGGTCCAGATGCTGTGGAAGACCAGCATGTCGCCGGCCTTGAGCGGCATGCGGCGGATGTCCTCGCGCCAGACCTGGTTGTCGCGGTTGATGGCGAGCAGGCTGATGCCGAAGCGCTTGCGCAGCTGCAGCTGGAACTGCGCCTTGCCGATGAAGGCCGAGGTGGGCGGGATCACCGCTTCGGAAATGCCCGAGCGGCTGGGGTTGAACAGGTCGGCGAAGTGGCGCAGGCGCGCCGACAGGCGCAGCAGGTTCTTCTGCGCATAGTCCTGGATGGCTTCGCGCGGGCCCATCACCCCCAGCACGCTGCCCACCCAGATCATCTGGTCGGCCGGCGGCGCCAGCCGCGCCTCGTTGCCGCTGAGCAGGGCCAGCAGCAGCGGCGCGTCGCGCTGCGCCTCGGCTTCGCCCACGCTCATGCCCACCAGCGGGCTTTCGGCGGTGACGGTGAGTTCGTACACGTCGCCGTCGATGCCGTAGGCGCGGGCGAAATAACTTTGCGTGCGGCTGGGCGCCACGCCCTTGTCCTCGGCCTGGCCCAGCCAGCGCTGGCCCAGCCAGCGCCAGTAACCCAGGCCCAGCAGCAGCAGCGCCAGGCCCACCGGCAGCGGCGCGAACATCTCCAGCGGCTGCAGCGTGGCCACGCCCGAGGGCAGGTTACGGTTGGCGGCCACCAGCAGGTCGTTGAGCAGCATCAGCGGCGAGTTGCCGATCATGGTCAGGCCGCCGCCCATCACGATGGCCGCGGCCACCGGCAGCAGCAGGCGCGACAGGCTCAGGCCGGTGCGGCCCGACAGGCGCGAGGCCACCGGCAGGAACAGCGCCATCACCGACGGGTTCTGCATGAAGCCCGACATCAGGCCGGCCAGGCCCGAGGTGAGCAGGATCAGCCGCTCCTCCATGCCGTGCGACACCCGCAGCAGCCATACCGCCACGCGGTTGAGCGCGCCGGTGCGGTCGAGCCCGGCGCCCAGGATCATGGTGGCGATGACGGCGATGACGGCGTTGCCCGAGAAGCCGTCGAACAGCTGGTTCGCGGGCACCAGCCCGGTGAGGCCCAGGACCACCAGCACGACCAGCGCGGTGGCGTCGGCGCGGATGCGCTCGAACATGAACATCGCGATGGTGAAGCCGACCAGCCCCAGCACGAGCATCATGTCGCGGGTCAGGGCCAGGCTGGTGTCCATGCGTGGGCGGCGGTCCTCAGGTGCGGTCGTACAGCAGGTCCCAGACGCCGTGGCCCAGCTTCAGGCCGCGGGTCTCGAAGTGGGTTTGCCGCCGCCACTCCGGCCTGGGCAGCGTGCCGCGCGGGCCAGCCCGGTTGCGCAGGCGCGGTTCGGCGTCGAGCACCTCCCACAGGTGTTCGGCGTAGCCTTCCCAGTCGGTGGCCACGTGCAGCAGGCCGCCCGGCTTGAGCCGCTGGCACAGCAGGTCCACGAAGGCCGGCTGCACGAGGCGGCGCTTGTGGTGGCGCTTCTTGTGCCAGGGGTCGGGGAAGTAGATGCGCACCTCGTCCAGCGAGCCCGGCGCCACGTCGTCGCGCAGCACCTCGACGGCGTCATGCTGGTAGACACGCAGGTTGCGCAGGTTCGAGGCCGCGGCGGCGTTGAGCAGGCGGCCCACGCCAGGGCCGTGCACCTCGACACCGATGAAATCGCGCGTGGGTTCGCGTTCGCAGGCGAACAGCAATTGCTCGCCGTTGCCGAAGCCAATCTCCATGACGAGCGGGGCGCTGCGGCCGAAGAGGGCCGCGAAATCGCGCGGCTGGCCCTGGTATTCCAGCCCGAAGGTCGGCCAGTGCAGCTCGAAGGCCCGCTTCTGCGCCTCGGTCTGGCGGCCCTGGCGCAGCACGAAGCTGCGGATGGGGCGGTGCCTCGGGGCGGTGTCCGGAGGGGTGTCGTCGTGCGTTCCGGTCATGCCCGCGGCGTCCTCAGAGGAAGTGCCCGTCGAGGGGCGAGGAGGCGTTGGCGTGGCGCTTCTTGGGAATGCGGCCGGCCAGGAAGGCCTCGCGGCCGGCCTCGACCGCCTTGCGCATGGCACTGGCCATCAGCACCGGGTCTTTCGCGCCGGCGATGGCGGTGTTCATCAGCACGCCGTCGCAGCCGAGTTCCATGGCGATGGCGGCGTCGGAGGCGGTGCCCACGCCGGCGTCCACCAGCACGGGCACCTTGGCGTTCTCGACGATCTCGAGGATGGACCAGCGGTTCTGCACGCCCAGGCCCGAGCCGATCGGCGCGGCCAGCGGCATCACCGCCACGCAGCCGATTTCCTCGAGGCGCTTGGCCAGGATGGGGTCGTCGGAGGTGTAGACCATCACGTCAAAGCCGTCGGCCACCAGTACCTCGGCGGCCTTGAGCGTCTGCACCACGTCGGGGTAGAGCGTGCGCGCGTCGCCCAGCACTTCGAGCTTCACCAGCTTGTGGCCGTCGAGCAGTTCGCGCGCCAGCCGGCAGGTGCGCACGGCGTCGTCGGCGGTGTAGCAGCCGGCGGTGTTGGGCAGCAGGGTGTAGCGGTCGGGCGGCAGCACGTCGAGCAGGTTCGGTTCGCCGGGGTTCTGGCCGATGTTGCTGCGGCGGATGGCGACGGTGACGATTTCGGCGCCGGCGGCCTCGGTGGCCAGGCGCGTCTGCTCGAGGCCGGTGAACTTGCCGGTGCCGGTGAGCAGGCGGGAACGGTAGGTCTTGCCGGCGATCACCAGCGGATCGGCGGGCCGGGAGTCGGTGGCGGCGGTCATGCCCGGATTATGGCCCGATTCGACGGGCGGGTTAACCCTTTTTTAAGACCGGATTCAGCGAAATCTCACCCGCCGCCGATGGCGTGGATGATCTCGACCCGGTCGCCGTCGGCGAGCGCCCGGCTGCCGTGCTGGCTTCGGGGCACGACCTCGAGGTTGAGCTCGACCGCCACCTTGCGGCCGGCGTGGCCGCTGCGTTCGAGCAGGTCGGCGACCGTCGCGGGGGCCGGGATCTCGTGTTCTTCGCCGTTGAGCAGGATGCGCATGGCGGCATTTTATCGCGTTGCGGCCCGGCCCGGCCGGCCGGCATAATCGTGGCCGATGCGGGTGTAGTTCAATGGTAGAACTGCAGCTTCCCAAGCTGCTAACGTGGGTTCGATTCCCATCACCCGCTCCACATTCCCGACAGCGGCCGCGTGCCGCCGTCTTCCTTGGGGCCACGCCCCGCCTTGGAGGACGCCATGCCGCATCCCGTCCGCCTCGGCTGGCGCGAATGGCTGTCCCTGCCGGACCTGGGCATCGGCGCGGTGCGCGCCAAGGTCGACACCGGCGCGCGCAGTTCGGCCCTGCATGTCGAGGACCAGCAGGTCTTCCTGCGCGACGGCGTCGAATGGGTGCGCTTCGTGCTCGACACCGGCCGCTACGAGGCACCGCCCGCCGCCGCCGAGGCGCCCGTGCTCGACCGCCGCCCGGTGACCGACTCCGGCGGCCACCGCACCGAGCGCATCTTCATCCTCACCCGGCTGCGCATCGCCGGCATCGAGTGGCCCGCCGAAGTGAACCTGACACACCGGCGGAACATGCTCTTCCCCATGCTGCTTGGCCGCACCGCGCTGGCCGGGCGTTTCCTGGTGGACCCCGCCAGCTCCTTCCTGCAGGGCGACATGCCCCCGGACGCCTCGTCGTGAAACTCGCCATCCTCTCGCGCAACGCCAAGCTCTACTCCACCCAGCGCCTGGTCGAGGCCGCGCGCGAGCGCCGCCACACCGTGCGTGTGCTCGACCCGCTGCGCTGTTACCTCTCGATCGCCCCGGGCAAGTTCCACATGCGCTACAAGGGCAAGGAGCTCTCGGGCATCCACGCGGTGATCCCGCGCATCGGCGCTTCGGTCAGCTTCTACGGCACCGCGGTGCTGCGCCAGTTCGAGCTGATGGGCAGCCACAGCCCGAACCCTTCCGACGCGATCCTGCGCGCGCGCGACAAGCTGCGCTGCCACCAGATGCTGGCGGGCGAAGGCCTGGGCCTGCCGCTGACGGTGTTCGGCGACAACCCCGACGACACCACCGACCTGCTGGGCATGCTCGGCAAGCCGCCGCACGTGATCAAGCTCAACGAAGGCACCCAGGGCGCCGGCGTGATCCTGGCCGAAACCGCCAGCGCCTCGCGCTCGGTCACGGAAGCCTTCCGCGGCCTGTACGCCAACTTCCTGGTGCAGGAATTCATCGCCGAGGCCAAGGGCGCCGACCTGCGCTGCTTCGTGGTGGGCGACCAGGTGGTGGCCGCCATGCGCCGCCAGGCGGGCGAGGGCGAATTCCGCTCGAACCTGCACCGCGGCGGCACCGCCTCGACCGTGGAGCTGGACGAGGCCGAAACCGCCACCGCCCTGCGCGCGGCCCGGGTGATGGGCCTGGGCGTTGCAGGCGTGGACCTTCTGAGGTCGAAGAAGGGCCCATTGGTGCTTGAGGTGAACTCTTCCCCGGGCCTTGAGGGCATCGAAGGGGCCACCGGGGTGGACGTGGCCGGCGCCATCATCGATTACACCGTGGCCGGGGTCCGCCGGCCCGCCCGGGCCCCGTCCCGCCGCCGGTCGGCTTTAACCAAAGCCTGAAGCGGATTTAACAGGGTCTTAATACCACCACGCCTAGGCTTGCCGGGCCAGTAAGCCTGCTCGGTCCTCCTCGTCAGGGCGGCATCATGCGGATTACGGCAATCGGGGCAGTAAGCAACCTTTCGGCCCGGGCCAGGCGCCAGCGAGTGCCTCCCCGGGCCTTTCTTTGTCTGCTTTACTTGGCCTTCACGTCTGGTAAGAATCGGACCTTCACCCCCACGAAGCCGCACCCTGGAGAACAAGCAATGAAGAAGACCCTGATTGCGTTCCTGCTGGCCGCCACTCCGATGTTCGCGTTCGCCGCCCAGGAAGCCCAGCTGGCACTCGCCGAGGGTGACTTCGCCGCCCAGCGCGCCGAGATCGAGGAAGACCTGGCCGACGGCAAGACCTATGCCGAGATCAGCGCCTCCGACCGCGCCAAGGTGCGCGAGACGCTCGGGCGCATCTCGTCCCGCCTCGAGGGCGTGGATTCGATCGACACCCTGGGCGAGCCGGCCAAGGTCGAGATCTTCAACGACCAGGAACTGATCAACACCATCCTGACCCAGGCCAAGGCCGACAGCCGCCTGGTCTGCGACAACAGCCGCGCCACCGGCAGCCACCGCCGCACCACCAAGTGCCAGACCGTGGCCGAGCGCCGCCGCCGCATGGAGGCCGACCAGGACCACCTGCAGCGCAACGTCATGAACGGCATCGGCCCGGTGAGCGACTGACCGATGCGCATCCTGGTCGTCGAAGACAACCGTGACATCGCCGCCAACCTCGGGGATTACCTCGAGGACCGCGGCCACACGGTGGACTACGCCGCCGACGGCGTGACCGGCCTGCACCTGGCCGTCGTCAACGACTTCGATGCGATCGTGCTGGACCTGAACCTGCCGGGCATGGACGGCCTGGAGGTCTGCCGCAAGCTTCGCCAGGAAGGCCGCAAGCAGACCCCGGTGCTCATGCTCACCGCGCGCGATTCGCTGGACAACAAGCTGGAAGGCTTCGAGTCCGGCGCCGACGATTACCTCGTCAAACCCTTCGCGCTGCAGGAAGTGGAAGCCCGCCTGGCCGTGCTGGCCAGGCGCGGCAAGGCCGCGCAGCCGCGCGTGCTCAACGTGGCCGACCTCGAATACAACCTCGACACGCTCGAGGTGCGCCGCGGCGGCAAGCTGCTGCAGCTCAACCCCACCGCGCTCAAGATCCTGCAGTCGCTGATGGAATCCTCGCCCTCGGTGGTCACCCGCCAGGAGCTCGAGACCCGCGTCTGGGGCGAAGAGCTGCCCGATTCCGATTCCCTGCGCGTGCACATCCACGGCCTGCGCGCCGCGGTGGACAAGCCCTTCCCCAAGGCCCTGATCCAGACCCGCCACGGCATCGGCTACCGGATAGCCGACCCCGACGCGGGCTGAGCCATGCGCTACCGGCGTAGGCTTCGCAGCCGGATCATTCTTTCGTTCTTCCTGCTCGGCTTCGGGCTCACGGGCCTGTTCGCCGTGGCCACGGTGCTGCTGCGCGAACAGCTGGAGGACCAGCTGATCGGCGAGGCGTTGTTCCAGAACGTGGCCGACTACGCCGAGCAGTTCTACCGCGACCCCGAAGGCTCCGGCGGCCTGGCCTTCGAGAAGATCAAGGGCATCGTCTATAGCGAGCGCCGCTTCGGCAACGTGCCCTTCAACTGGCGCGACCTGCCCGACGGCGTCCACGAGATCACCGAAACCGACGCCAACGGCACGTCGCGAACCTACAAGCTGGCGGTGAAGAAGGACGCGGGGCACTGGTTCTTCCTCAGCTACGACATCGCCCAGGAGCGCGCCAGCCAGCAGCAGCTGACCTACGCCCTGGTCGGCGTGGTGGCGCTGTTCTCGATCCTGTCGCTGGTGATCGGCGTGTGGTCGAGCAAGCGCGTGATCAGCCCGGTGACCGAACTGGCGCGCCGGCTGGAAGGCCTGGCTGGGCGCGAGCGCCCCGAGAAGCTGGCCCCGCACTTCGCGGAAGACGAGGTGGGCCAGCTGGCGGCGGCGCTGGACGACTACGCCGAGCGCATGACCACGCTGGTCAAGCGCGACCGCGAATTCAATTCCGACGTCAGCCACGAGCTGCGCACGCCGCTGGCGGTCATTCGCGGCGCCACCGAGCTGCTGCTGGCCAATCCCGACCTGCCCGAAAAGACCCGCCAGCGCCTGCTGCGCATCGACCGCGCGGCCCAGCAGTGCACCGATCTCACCACCGCGCTGCTGATGCTCTCGCGCAATGAACGCGGCACCGGCCACACGCCGCTGCTGCGGCTGTGCCAGCAGCTGGCCGAAGCCGCGCGCACCCAGCTGGGCGGCAAGCCGGTGGAAGTGCTGGTGGAGGGCGACCCCGAAGCCCTGGTCGAGGCGCCGGAGGCGGTGCTGGCCGTGGCCCTGGGCAACCTGCTGGGCAATGCCTGCAAGTACACCGCCGAGGGCGAAGTGCGCCTGGTGGTGGAAACGAACCAGGTCCGCATCGAGGACACCGGCCCGGGCCTGAGCGAGGAAGACGCCGCGCGCCTGTTCGAGCGCGGCTACCGCGGCTCCGGCGCCGGCGGCACCGTGGGCGGCGGCATCGGCCTGTCCATCGTGCGCCGCCTGTGCGAACTCTACGGCTGGGAAGTGAGCATCGCGCCCCGCCCGGAGCGCGGCGCCGTCGCCATCCTGCGGTTTGCCGCGAGTCCGTAGCAGGGGTTTTTTGCCACGGATTTACGCGGATGAACGCGGATAGGGCAAAAGCATCCTTAGGTTGTCTTCGCTTTATCCGCGTTCATCCGCGCAAATCCGTGGCTGAAACGCTTTACAGCATTTCCAGCCAGCCGTGCTTGTCGGGCGTGCGGCCTTCGAACAGGCCGAAGAAGAGGTCCTGGATGCGGCGGGTGAGCGCACCGGGTTTGCCTTCGCCGACCTGGCGGCCGTCGACGCTGCGGATGGGCGTGATCTCGGCGGCGGTGCCGCACATGAAGAGCTCGTCGCACAGGTAGAGGTATTCGCGCGGCAGGTCGCGCTCGACCACTTCGATGCCGTTCGCCTTCGCCAGCGTGATGATCGAGTTGCGGGTGATGCCGTTGAGCAGGGCCGCGCTGACCGGCGTGGTGTGCAGCGCACCGTCCATGACCAGGAACAGGTTCTCGCCCGCGCCCTCGCTGAGCAGGCCGGTGGAAGCGAGCGCGATGCCTTCGCCGAAGCCCAGGCGGCGCGCCTCGCGCGCCACCAGCTGGCCGCTGAGGTAGTTGCCGCCGGCCTTGGCGCCGGCCGGGATGGTGTTGGGTGCGAAACGCTGCCAGCTCGACACGCAGGCGTCGATGCCCGATTCGAGCACGTCCGGGCCGAGGTAGGGACCCATGTGCCAGGCCGCGATGGCCACGTCGGTGGGCGTCTCGGCCGACAGGCCGAAACCGCCCAGTCCGCGGTAGGCGATGGGGCGCAGGTAGGCGCGTTCGAGGCCGTTGGCGGTGATCACGTCGCGGCAGCCCTTGGCCAGCGTGGCCAGGTCGTAGGGCATGGCCATTTCGTAGATGCGCGCCGAGGCGTACAGGCGCTTGAGGTGGTCGGTGAGCCGGAAGATGGCTTGGCCGTTCGGCGTGGGGTAGCTGCGGATGCCTTCGAACACCGACGAGCCGTAGTGCAGGCCGTGCGCCATCACGTGCACGGTGGCCTCGGCCCAGGGCTTGACCTGGCCGTTGTGCCAGATGTGGTCGGGATAGCGCTGGGTCATGTCGGTGCTCCTGGGGGAAGCCGGCATTTTACCGTTTCGCCCGGGTCCGGCGTCAGAGCTCGATCCACCAGCAGCCGGCGTTGCGGCGCAGCAGGAATTCGGTGCGCACCGCGCCGGCGGCCCCGCTGGCGCCGGATTGTTCGATGCGCAGGCGCGAAGGCGGGGCGGGCGGCGCGTCGGGAGACGCTTCGGGGGGTGGCGTTTCCCACACCAGCTCGGCCGACGCGAGTGGGCGCGCGGTGATGGCCTCGAGTTCGTCCATCAGGAAACGCCCGGCGCGGGCGCCGGTGCCGGCCCAGTGGTAGTGGGTGGCCAGCCGGTTCACGTCGTGGGCTTCGAGCGCGCCGCGCACGCCGTCCAGCAGCGCGTCGGGCGTGCGGGCGCAGCCCGGGGCGGTGGTGCCGGTGCCCGAGGTGAAGCCGTGGACGTCGTCGGCGGGTGGCTTGGGCGCCTCGCGCGGCCGGGCGTCCTGGCTGGCGCAGGACTGGTCGCTGAAGACGCTGCGGCCCTGCGCATCCACGCAGCGGTTCACGGCCTGCGCCGAGGCCGGCGCGGCGGGCGCCAGCAGCGCGGCCAGCAGCAGGAGGCGGGCGAAGCGGGGCATGGCCCGCAGCCTAGCGCCAATTTCAGCGCAGGCGCGAGAGCACGGCTTCCGTGGGCCTGGCGAGGTTCAGCGTGTAGAAGTGCAGCTCGGGCGCGCCGCCTTCGAGCAGGCGCCGGCACATGGCCGCCACCGCGTCGGCGGCGAACTCGCGGATCGATTCCGCATCGTCGCCGTAGGCCTGCATGCGCTTGGCCATCCAGCGCGGGATCTCGGCGCCGCAGGCTTCGGAAAAACGCCGCAGCTGGCTGAAGTTCGAGATCGGCATGATGCCGGGGATGACCGGGATGGCCACGCCCGCCGCGCGCACTTCGTCGACGAAGCGGAAGTAGGCGTCGGCGTTGAAGAAATACTGGGTGATGGCGCTGTCGGCGCCGGCGTCGACCTTGGCCTTGAAGTGGCGCAGGTCGGCCAGGGCGTCTTCGGCCTGGGGGTGGAATTCCGGGTAGCAGCCCACTTCGATGCGGAAGTGGTCGCCGTGTTCGGCGCGGATGAAGGCGACCAGGTCGGCGGCGAAGCGGAAGTCGCCGGCGCGCGCCATGCCCGAGGGCAGGTCGCCGCGCAGGGCCACGATGCGGTTGCAGCCGAGCGCGCGGTAGAGGTTGAGCAGTTCGCGCAGCTCGGCACGGGTGCCGCCCATGCAGCTCAGGTGCGGCACGCCATCGAGGCCGTGGTCCTGGCGCAGGCCGCGCACGGTTTCCGGGGTGTAGCTGAGGGTGGAGCCGCCGGCGCCGAAGGTGACCGAGACGAACTCGGGGTGGTGCGCCTTGAGCTTGCGCACGGTGCGCTCGAGCTGGGTCCGCTGTTCGTCGTTCTTGGGCGGGTAGAACTCGAAGGAGAGCTGGGTCATGGCGGGGTCCGGCCGGCGGTTCCGGCCATCATATCGCTTCATCCGGATGAAAGAGAAGCAAAAACGAACCAGGTTGATTTTATTCGTCGCTGGAAAATGAACCTGGTTCACTTTTTGGCCGACAATCGACGCATGAGCATCGAACTGACCGACTTCGCCCGCCGCCGCCTGTTCCCCGGCGACGGCCGCCGCACCGCCATCCAGGACACCACCCCTGCCCAGTTCGTCGAGCGGCTGAACGCCGAGGCGCCCGAGCGCGTGCTGCCCGGTTATGCCGATTTCTGCCGGCTGCACGTGCACCGGAACTGGACTTCGACCAAGTGTTCGGTGGTCGCCATCACCGACGCCAACCGGCACCTGCTGCGCAGCGCCTACGAGGCCCGCACGCCAGACGAACTGCCAGTGCTGGTGCGTTGGTTCGAAGGCCTGGAGCCACCGGTGGCGAACTTCCTGGTGCCCATCCTCTACAGCCGCGAACAGCTGGCGAAGGAGGGCACGCCCATCACCGCCGACTGGGGCATCGTGGGCTGCCTGTACACGATGGCGCCGGAGGAAATTCCCATGGTCCCCATCACCATGATGCGCAATGCCCTGGGCGTGGAAGAGGGCGGCTCCGGCGTGCCGCTCGACCGCGAGGCCTACCGCCGGGCGGCGGCGTTCTGGTCGATTCACGCGAACTGGAGGTAGGGTTTTTGCCACGGATTTACGCGGATGAACGCGTATAAGGCAAAGGCAATTTATTCTCTCGTTTCTGCTCTATCCGCGTTCATCCGCGTAAATCTGTGGCTAAAAAAGAACAGGCGCCCGAAGGCGCCCGTTCCCGAAACCCTGTAGGAGCGGCTTCAGCCGCGACCCGATCAGTAGCGGTAGTGGTCCGGCTTGTACGGGCCGTCCTTCGACACGCCCAGGTAGGCGGCCTGTTCGTCGGTCAGCGTGGTCAGCTTCACGCCGATCTTCTCGAGGTGCAGGCGCGCCACTTCCTCGTCCAGCTTCTTGGGCAGGATGTAGACCTTCTTCTCGTACGTGTCCTTGTTGGCCCACAGGTCGATCTGCGCCAGGGTCTGGTTCGAGAACGAGTTCGACATCACGAAGCTCGGGTGGCCGGTGGCGCAGCCCAGGTTCACCAGGCGGCCTTCGGCCAGCAGGAAGATCGCGTTGCCGTTGGCGAAGGTGTACTTGTCCACCTGCGGCTTGATGTTCAGGCGGGTGGCGCCGGAATTGTTCAGGCGGTCGACCTGGATCTCGTTGTCGAAGTGGCCGATGTTGCAGACGATGGCCTGGTCCTTCATGGCCTGCATGTGCTCGAGCGTCAGCACGTCCTTGTTGCCGGTGGTGGTGACGTAGATGTCGCCGCGGCCCAGGGTGTTCTCGACGGTGTTGACCTCGAAGCCTTCCATCGCGGCCTGCAGGGCGTTGATCGGGTCGATCTCGGTGACCACCACGCGGCAGCCGTAGGCGCGCAGCGAGTGCGCCGAGCCCTTGCCGACGTCGCCATAGCCGCAGACCACCGCCACCTTGCCGGCCAGCATCACGTCCATGGCGCGCTTGAGGCCGTCGGCCAGCGATTCACGGCAGCCGTAGAGGTTGTCGAACTTCGACTTGGTGACCGAGTCGTTGACGTTGATGGCCGGGACCAGCAGCTTGCCGGCCTCGAGCATCTGGTACAGGCGGTGCACGCCGGTGGTGGTCTCTTCCGAGACGCCCTTCCAGTCCTTGACCACGGTGGTCCAGAAGCCCGGGCGCTCCTTGGCGACGCGCTTGAGCAGGTTCTTGATCACCTGCTCCTCGTGGCTGCCCGAGGGCGAATTCACCCAGGTGGCGTCGCCCTGCTCAAGCTCGTAGCCCTTGTGGATCAGCAGGGTCACGTCGCCGCCGTCGTCGACCACCAGCTGCGGGCCCTTGCCGCCCGGGAAGCTGACCGCGTCGAGGGTGCAGTCCCAGTACTCTTCCAGCGTCTCGCCCTTCCAGGCGAACACCGGGGTGCCCGAGGCGGCGATGGCCGCGGCGGCGTGGTCCTGGGTGGAGAAGATGTTGCAGGAGGCCCAGCGCACGTCGGCGCCGAGGTCCTTCAGGGTCTCGATCAGCACGGCCGTCTGGATGGTCATGTGCAGCGAGCCGGTGACGCGCACGCCCTTGAGCGGCTGGGCGGCGGCGTACTTCTTGCGGATGGACATCAGGCCCGGCATTTCCTGCTCTGCGATGTCGATTTCCTTGCGGCCCCAGTCGGCCAGGGACAGGTCGGCGACCTTGTAGTCGTGCTTGAGGTTAACGACAGCGTTCATCGGGTATAGCTCCGTTGGTTGGCGACGCCGGCCGGGCAGGGGCCACGGGGGTCGCACGTTAACGGGCGCGGTTGCTCTTGGAACCTTCGCCGAGCCTGATCCCTTGCCCGCATTGCGCGGGCCGGGCTTGCAGCGCCCCTCGGCGGGGTGGGCCCCTGGGGGGCGGGCGGCATTATACCGGGCCGGCGTGAAAGCAGCGATTGGCCCGGGCAACTCCATGGCCGCCCGGTCGCATGGGCGCTGCCCTGAGCCTCGCTGCGCGCTACCAGGCTCGGACAGCATCTCAGTTTCGCGCGAATCGCCCGGGTGGCTGACCGACCTGTCGCGTGAATGCCGTGCTGAAGGTGCTGGCCGACCGGTAGCCCACGCGCTCCGCAACCTCGTCGATGCCCATCCGCTGTCTGCGCAGCAGGTCCTTCGCCACGGCCATCCGCCAGGAGAGCAGGTAGGCCATGGGCGCCATGCCGACCGCCTTCGTGAATCGATCGAAAAACACGGACCTTGAAAGCGCGGCGTGTTTCGCGAGCGCTTCCATCGTCCAGGCTCGATCGATGCGTGCGTGCATGGCCTGGAGCGCCACCGAGATCCGTGGGTCGGCCAGTCCGCGAAGCAGGCCGGGCGGAGTGTGTGCCCCATCGGCATGGCTGCGCAGGGCATCGATCAGCAATGCATCCACCAGCCTGGCCTGCATCAGTTCGCGGCCGGGGCGGTTGTCCGTGGTTTCCTCGCGCAGCAACTGCATCAGTCGGGCCAGGCGCTCGACCCCGCGCACGTGCACCTGGCCGGGCAGCAGGGAGACCAGCAGGCCGGCGTCGGGGGTGGCGAATTCGAACCAGCCTCCCAGCGATGCGAAGTCGGGGTCGCCGCCGAGGCGGCCGTGCCTGAGCGGTTTTTCGTCGACCACGAGCGCCCCGGCTTGGGGGTCCAGCCACACCGGAGGGGTCGGGGCACCGGCGGATAGGATGAAGCCCGGGGTGGCGGGCAGCAGCACGAAGTCGCCGGCCTGCAGGTCCAGTGGGGGCTGGCCGTGGACGGCCAGGCGGGCCTGGCCGGCCAGGATCACGGTGAAGGCGGGCTGGCCGAAGGCGCCGTAGCGCACGGCCCAGTCGCCGGCGCCCTCGATGGCCCGGGAGAACACGGCCCGGGGCTGCAGGCGCTGGATCACTTCCGACAGGGGGTCGCTCATTCCGGACGCTCGCAAACAAAAACCGGACGTCAGAGCGTAGGCCGTCCGGAGGCCCTTCGCCAAGCTGGACTCCCCAACCCAAGGAGTCCTGCCATGAAGTCCATCCTGATCACCGGTGCCTCGTCCGGCTACGGCCTGGCCACCGCCCGTCACTTCCTGGCCCAGGGCTGGCGCGTGGTCGCCACGATGCGCACGCCCAAGCCCGGCCTGTTCCCGGCCTCGCCGAACCTGCAGCTGCTGCCGCTCGACGTCACCGACCCGGCCGCCATCGCCACCGCGCTCGACGCCGCCGGCGACCTGGACGCCCTCGTCAACAACGCCGGCATCGGCGTGGTCGGCGCCTTCGAGGCCACGCCGATGGCGACGGTGGACGAGGTGTTCGCCACCAACACCTTCGGCGTGATGGCGGTCTGCCAGGCGGCGATCCCGCAGCTGCGGGCGCGCGGCGGCGGCGTACTGGTCAACGTCACCTCCAGCGTGACCCTGGCGCGCATGCCGCTGGCGGCCGCGTATTCGGCCAGCAAGGCGGCGGTGGATGCATTCACCGCGTCGCTGGCCTTCGAGCTGGAACCCTTCGGCATCCGCACCAAGCTGGTGCTGCCGGGCTACGGACCGACCACGGCCTTCGCGGCCAATGGCGGCACGCGCATGCAGGGGCTGGTGCCGCCGGCGTATGCCGCGTTCGCGGAGAAAGTGTTCGCGGGGTTTGCCAACGTCACCCAGACCACGCGCGAGAGTGACGTGGCCGAGGCGGTGTGGCGGGCGGTGCATGATGGCACCGGGCAGCTGCGGTTTGCGGCGGGGGCGGATGCGGTGGCGCTTGCCCAGGCGAGGTGATTTGTACTCGGCCGATGGGTTACACCACTGGAACCGACTTTGGTGGTGTAAAGCCTGCCTGCCTATCGTGACTGGCCGTGCAGGCGGTCCAGCACTTCCGTCAGTCGTGCCCGGTCGGCGGCGCGCTTATCTGGCGTCCGTTGCGACAGGTTCTGGAGCTTCCGGCGCACGCCGGGCAGGTTCGCCGCCTGGGGCAGGCCGATCAGGCCGAAGTCCGGTCGTTCCTCTTCCACGGACTCGAGTAAGGCGATGGAGGCGTCGTCGATCATCCGGCCGATACCGGTCAACAGGCGTGTGCGGTGGTCGAGAAGCGTCTTTTCCGCCACCGGCGCGACGGTCATTCCCTTGAAGTGGTTCTCGAAGATCTCGGTGAATTCCCGGGGGTCTGCTGGCGCAAGCATTTCCGCCGCAGGCTTCGGGCTGGCCGTCAGATAGACCAGGAACGTGTGCCACAGGGCGATATCGAAGCGGCCGGCGTCCATCAGCAGGCCGACGTCGAACAGGTCGCGAGGGTGCTGGCGCGACAAGGCCGCGCAAAGCTTGCCTGCGTACAGGTCCAGGAAGTCCAGCACCTGCGCCCGCGCCGACCCGAACCGGCGCTCCACGTCAGGGTGCAGTTCCAGTTGTCGCACGGGATGCACGGTGCCTCGCATCACGGGCGAGGTTTCGACCTGAACCTGCGTGCTGTGTTCCCTGACGATCAGGCGGTGGATCGTTCTTGCACCCGCACTGGCCGACGGTTGGACTTGCAGGCGGAACGGCGGCGCGCGCAGGCGGTCGGCGATCCCCTCGAGCGCATTGCCGATGTCTACGGAGTCGGTTTCGAAGTCGCGTGTGGGCAGCCACGTCAGGTCGATGTCGACCGAGAGGCGCGGCAGGCCATGTTCGAACAGGTTGATCGCCGTGCCGCCCTTCAGCGCGAAGCGAGGTTCGGCCTGCAACAGCGGCAGGATGCGCACCAGCAGTGCGACGCGGTCGAGGTAGCGCTTATCCAAGGACTTCGTCCAGCTCGCGGGGCAGGGTTATCTGGTATTTGCGGTCCAAGCGGCCGCCTTCCACCAGCGCGCGGTTGCCGCGGCCAAGATCCACTGCCTCCAGATCGAGCTTGCTGGCCCACGCGTGGGAATGGCGTTCTGCCAAGGCCAGGAAAAGCCGTTTCGCCTGCACGCTCCGACATCGACCGAGCAGGCGTTGCACGAGTTCCGATCGCAGGCCCGCCAGGCCCTGCATCAGGGCATCCGCTTCCAGTACCAGTGCGGTGTTGGCCTTTGCGGCGCACAACTCCAGCATGGCTCGCTCAACCGTGGACATGACAACCGGTTCGCCATTGCTTGATGTGTCGAGGCTGGCGAGGCCTTCGCGGTACAAGGCCTCGGCATCCGCGTCGTCGGAGGACACCGGTTCTGTTGGTGGGAATGGCCCCGCGCCTACGTACAGGAACTTTCCTTGCATCGGCAGCTCGGCCAGCCAGCCGGGCGGTCTGTCGTTGCCGTACAGCGTGATGACGGGCGACTCGCCCAAGCGCAGGTAGTGCTCGTGGCCCTGCCAGGCCAGGGCGAAGCGGCCGCCGACGTGCAAGCGAAGGCCGTCGCGTTGCTGCAGGGAGCGCAGCACGCTTTCCCAACCCAGATCCGTCACCCAAGGCGCGGTGTAGATGCCGCGGGCCGGCGACTTCAGCCACCCGCTGCGGACGTAGCGGGCGACCAGTCCGGTGGAGTAGCCGTGCGCACGCAGCCAGCGAGCAGAGACGACCTCGTTGGCCCCGAGCTGGCTCTGGAGATGGTTCAGTTTTGATTGTTTTGGCTTACCCATGGTAAGTAAGATAGGCCTTTTCTAAACTTTTCTGCAAGTGGTTGTTTGTAGAGTGCCGATATTACTCACCGGGAGGATGCTTTTTCGACCTTCTGCGAATTTGGACGAATGATCAATTACACCCGGTGTAACCGTCCGGGAATTCGGCATGGAGGGAGGCCAAAATGAAAACGGGCCGCTTGCGCGGCCCGTTTTGCCCTCACCCTGGCCCTCTCCGGCGAGCGGGAGAGTGGAGGAGCGGTTACTTCTTCAGGCCGGCGGCCTTTCGCAGCGCCTCGGCCTTGTCCGTCTTCTCCCAGGAGAAGGCGGTGGCCTTGTGCTTCTTGCCCTTGCCGTCGGTGTAGGTCACTTCGAACGGCTTGCGACCGAAGTGGCCGTAGCTGGCGGTGAGGCGGTAGATCGGGTGCAGCAGGTCCAGCATCTTGGTGATGCCGTACGGGCGCAGGTCGAAGTGGGCGCGGATCAGCTTCTCGATCTTCTCATCGCTGATCTTGCCGGTGCCGAAGGTGGTGACCGAAATGGAGGTCGGCTCGGCCACGCCGATGGCGTAGGACACCTGCACTTCGCACTTGTCGGCCAGGCCGGCGGCAACGATGTTCTTGGCCACGTAGCGCGCGGCGTAGGCGGCCGAACGGTCGACCTTCGACGGGTCCTTGCCGCTGAACGCGCCGCCGCCGTGGCGGGCCATGCCGCCGTAGGTGTCGACGATGATCTTGCGGCCGGTCAGGCCGGCGTCGCCCACCGGGCCGCCGATCACGAAGTTGCCGGTCGGATTGATGTGGATCTTCGACTTCGGCAGCGCCTTGAGCCACGCCTTCGGCAGCACCGGCTCGAGGATGTGCTTCATCACGCCCGCGACGATGTCCTTGTGCTTCATGCCCGGGTCGTGCTGCGTGGACAGCACCACGGCATCGAGGCCGACGATCTTGTCGTTCTCGTAGCGCAGGGTGACCTGGCTCTTGGCGTCCGGGCGCAGCCACTTGAGCTTGCCGTTCTTACGCACCTTGGCCTGCTGCTCGACCAGGCGGTGCGAGTAGTAGATGGCGGCCGGCATGTATTCCGGCGCCTCGTTGCAGGCGTAGCCGAACATCAGGCCCTGGTCGCCGGCGCCCTGTTCCTCGGGCTTCTTGCGGTCCACGCCCTGGTTGATGTCGGGCGACTGCTTGCCAATCATGTTGATGATGGCGCAGGTGTGGCCGTCGAAGCCGACGTTCGAGTTGTCGTAGCCGATGTCGTTGATGACGCCGCGGGCCAGCGATTCGATGTCCACCCAGGCGCTGGTGGTGATCTCGCCGGCGACGATGGCCGCGCCCGTCTTCACCAGGGTTTCGCAGGCCACGCGGGCCTTCGGGTCCTGGGTCAGGATCGCGTCCAGCACCGCATCGGAGATCTGGTCGGCCATCTTGTCCGGGTGGCCTTCGGAGACCGACTCGGAAGTGAAGAGGTAGCTGGACATCGTCGCTTATATCCCTTGATTGAGATGAAAGGATGGGTTTTGGGCCGCGAATGATACACCCCCCGGCCCCGGGGTGCATCCTGCCCCCAAGGGCGTTGCCCTGTCGTTAAGCCGCGCTGTCATTGTGCTGACGCGCACTTTTAACCGGCCTGTCAGGCCCGGGCCCGAGCATGCCCCGGACGCCGCACACAGGACCGCGCCATGCTGGACCTCGAACGCCGCCTGGCGGAACGCTACCCCCACTGGTTCACCGGCCCGCGCGCCAAGGTGGCGCGGCCGCTGGTGCGCGGCCTGGGCCGCTGGTCGAAACTGGACGAGGCCGGCGCCTTCCTGGCCGGCAACGCCCACCTGCGCGGCCTGGCCTTCGTGGAAGCGGCGCTGGAGCATCTGGACGTGCGCTACGTCGTTGACCAGGTCGAGCGCGAGCGCATCCCGCAAACCGGCCGCCTGCTGATCGTGGCCAACCACCCCTCGGGCGCGCTCGATGCGCTGGCGCTGCTGCACTTCGTCGGCTCGATCCGGCGCGACGTGCGCATCGTCGCCAACGACCTGCTCAACGCGGTCGAACCGCTGGCCGACCTGCTGCTGCCGCTGCGCATCCTCGGCGGCAAGCCGAGCGCGCAGAGCCTGGCGGCGGTGGAGGCGGCGCTGGAACAGGAGCAGTGCGTCATCGTGTTCCCGGCGGGCGAAGTCTCCCGCCTGGGCCTGCGCGGCGTGCGCGACGGCCGCTGGCGCCGCGGTTTCCTGCGCTTCGCCCGCGCCACCGGCGCGCCGGTGCTGCCGGTGCGGGTGGGCGCGCGCAATTCGATGCTGTTCTACGGCGCCTCGGCGCTGTACAAACCGGCCGGCACCGCGCTGCTGCCGCGTGAACTGTTCGCCCGCCGCGGCAGCCGCATCAGCCTGCGCATCGGCAGGCCGCTGCGGCTGGACCCGGCCGAGGCCGGCGAATCCGCGCTCGCTTCGGTGCGCCAGGCGCTGGTGGCGATCGGTTCCCGTCGCGAGGCCCATGCCGCCGGCCCGGTGCCGGTCGCGCACGCGGTGGACCGCCGCCTGCTGGTGGCCGAACTGGCGCGGATGCCGCTGCTGGGCCGCACGCCCGACGGCAAGCGAATCCACGCCGGCCCGCTGGCCGCCGATTCGCCGCTGCTGCGGGAAATCGGCCGCCTGCGCGAACTCACCTTCCGCGCCGTGGGCGAGGGCACCGGCAAGCGCCTGGACCTGGACGCCTACGACACCTGGTACGACCACATCGTGCTCTGGGACGGCGAGGCGCTGGAGATCGCCGGCGCCTACCGCGTGGCGCCGGGCGAACGCGTGTACGCCGAACGAGGGCTGGAAGGTTTCTACACCGCCTCGCTGTTCACCTACCCCTGCCACCTGCTGCCGCGGCTGGTGCAGGGCATGGAACTGGGCCGCAGCTTCGTGGCGCCGGCCTACCAGGGCAGTCGCAGCCTGGACTACCTGTGGCTGGGCATCGGCGCCTACCTGCGCACGCAGCCGCAGGTGCGCTACCTGTTCGGGCCGGTGTCGATCAGCGCCGAACTGCCGGTGGCGGCGCGCGAGCAGCTGGTGGCGTATTACTCGCGCTATTTCGGCGCCGGCGGCGACGCCGAAGCCAACCGGCCCTTCCGCTTCCTGGCCGCGCCGCCGTGTTTCGGCGAGCTGGGCGCCGACGAGGCCTTCCGCGTGCTCAAGGCCAACCTCGGCGCGCTGGGCCCGCGCGCCCCCACGCTCTACAAGCAGTACACCGAGCTGTGCGAACCGGGCGGCGCACGTTTCCTGGCCTTCGGCGTGGATCCGGACTTCAATTATTCGGTGGACGGCCTGATCGAACTCGACATGGCCCGCATCCAGCCGCGCAAGCGCCAGCGCTACCTCGGTGGTGGCGAGCCCAGCCTGGCCGCGCCGGAGGTGGCGTGAGCGCCGCGGCGGTGGCGCGGCACCGGGCGGTGTTCGTCTCCGACGTGCATCTGGGCTCGAAGAACTGCCACGCCGCCGAACTCGCCGCTTTCCTCGACGGCCTGCAGGCGCGCCGTCTGTACCTGGTGGGTGACATCGTCGACCTGTGGTGGCTGGCCCAGCGCCGCGCCGCCTGGGGTGCCGACCAGCACCGGGTGGTGGAGTGCCTGCACGAACTCGCGCGCGCCGGCACCGAACTCATCTACGTGCCGGGCAACCACGACCGCCCGATCCGCCGCTTCTGCGGCCTGATGCTGCCGAACATGCAGGTGCGCCGCCGCGCCATCCACGTGCTGCGCGACGGCCGCCGCCTGCTGGTGACCCACGGCGACGACTACGACGCCGCCACCCACTTCGGCAATTTCCAGGAGCGTTTCGGCGACTGGCTGTACGACCGCATCCTGGCCGGCAACCGGCTCACCAACCTGGCGCGCCGCAAGCTGGGCCTGCGCTACTGGTCGCTGGCGGATTTCCTGAAATCGCAGAGCGGCGCGGCCGAGCGCTACATCGAACGCTTCGTGCACGCCGGCCTGGGCGACGCCCGCCGGCGCGGCCTGGACGGCATCGTCTGCGGCCACATCCACCGCGCGGCCCTGCGCGAGGTGGACGGCCTGGTCTACGCCAACGACGGCGACTGGGTGGAAAGCCTGAGCGCCCTGGCCGAAGACGCCACCGGCGACCTGGTGCTGCTGCGCCACGACGGCGGCGAACTGGCCCGCCTGCCGGGGCCCGCGCCGGGGGGGGGGGCCCCCCGGGGGGCGGCGGCCGGCGGGGCGGGTGCGGGGCGGGCGGGCCC
>JAIBEO010000239.1 GCA_019459185.1 Rhizobium sp.
GGCGAACCGCTGCCGCTCGCGCACGTGGGCGTGCCCGCCGCCGGCAGCGAACCACTGCTGCGCGCGTCCTGCGACGCGCGCGTGATGCTGCTCGGCGGCGAGCCGCTGGACGGCCCGCGCCACGTCTGGTGGAACTTCGTCTCCAGCTCGCGCGAGCGCATAGAGCAGGCCAAGGCCGACTGGCGCGAGGGCCGCCTGGGCCAGGTGCCCGGCGAAACCGAATCGATCCCGCTGCCCGAGCGCTGAGCCGGCTTCAGAAGCGGCCGGCCTGGTAGTCGGCGAAGGCCTGGCGCAACTCGGCCTCGGTGTTCATCACGAACGGGCCGTAGCGCGCCACCGGCTCGCGCAGCGGGCGGCCGGCCACCAGGATCACCCGCGAATCAGGCGAGAGGCCTTCGAGCACCACGCGTTCGCCCGGGCCTAGCACCGCCAGTTCGCGCGATTGCACGCTGCGTGCGGCTTCACCCTCGCCGATGCGCACCGAGCCTTCGAACACGTAGGCGAAGGCGCTGTGCCCAGCCGGCACCACCTGTTCGACGCGCGCGCCGGGCTGCAGCGCCAGGTCGAGATAGATGGGATCGGTGGCCGGCTGCGCGATCGGCCCGGTGGCGCCGCCGGCTTCGCCGGCGATCACCTTGGCGCGCGCGCCGGGGCCGAGTTCGACGTCCGGGAAACGCTCCGGGCCGTATTCCTGGTAACGCGGCGCGGTCATCTTCTGCGCGGCCGGCAGGTTGATCCAGAGCTGGAAGCCGCGCATGCGGCCTTCCTCCTGCTCGGGCATCTCCGAATGCACGATGCCGCGGCCGGCGGTCATCCACTGCACGCTGCCGGGCACCAGCACGCCTTCGTTGCCGTGGTTGTCCTTGTGGCGCATGCGGCCGTCGAGCATGTAGGTCACGGTCTCGAAGCCGCGGTGCGGGTGCGCCGGGAAGCCGGCCAGGTAATCCTCGGGCCGGTCGGTGCCGAATTCGTCGAGCATCAGGAAAGGGTCCAGGTCGGGCAGCTGCGGCGTGCCGATGACGCGGGTCAGCTTCACGCCGGCGCCATCGGAGGCGGCCATGCCGCGCAGGGTGCGCAGGACGGGGCGGACGGTGGGACTCATGGGGCGACTCCGGTCGGGTGGATAGCGGGAATGATGGGGGCGGAGCGGCCCCGGGATCAGGCCGGCAGCCCGCAACGCAGGGTTGCAGGGCGCCTCCGGGGGCACAAGCGCGGCCGGTCCGGGGGCCGTCATGCGTTCTAACGGGTAATCCAGCCCCCCGATGTCCCATGGCCCTGCGCGACATGCCCACTGCCCGCCGCAGCCGAACCGCCCCCAGCCCGCCCCCGGCCGGGCCCGACCGGCTTCCCACGCTCGTCGCCCCGCGCCTGCAGCTGCGCTGGATCGAGCCGGCGGACCTGGAAGACCTTTACGCCGTGTTCTCCGACCCGGAAGTCATGCGCTTCTGGAGCCACGTCGCCTGGCCGCACCGGGATGAAGCCAGCATCTACCTGGAAGCCATCCACCGCGGCTTCGAGCAGGGCGACCTGTTCCAGTGGGGCATCGCCCTGCGCGGCGACGACCAGGTGATCGGCACCGCCACGCTCTACGCCATCGACCACGCCCAGGGCCGCGCCGAACTGGGCTTCGCCCTGGCCCGTGAACACTGGGGCCGCCGCTACGCCCGCGAGGCGCTGACGGTGCTGCTCGACCACGCCTTCGGCCAGCTCGGCCTGCGCCGCCTCGAAGCCGACGTGGACCCGCGCAACCAGGGCTCGCTCAACACGCTCGAAGCCCTGGGCTTCCGCCGCGAGGGTTACCTGCGGCAGCGCTGGCAGGTGGCCGGCGAGCTGCAGGACAGCGTGCTGATGGGCCTGCTGGCCAGCGAGTGGCCTTCCGCCCGCTGATCCGCGCCCGCGCGCACCCGGCGCGCGTTGACAGCCCCCTCCCCCGCGCCG
This sequence comes from Rhizobium sp., assembly GCA_019459185.1. Lineage (GTDB taxonomy): Bacteria > Pseudomonadota > Gammaproteobacteria > Xanthomonadales > Xanthomonadaceae > Arenimonas. The sequence goes on from JAIBEO010000239.1 coordinate 1,939, forward strand.
ACCATGGCAGGCCCGAACCTACGGAGCCGACCATGATCCTGCGCTACAGCCTGATCGCTTCCGCCCTCCTGCTGGCCGCCTGCAGCCAGTCGCCGGAGCCGCCCGCCACCGCCGCGGCCCCGGCCGCCGATGCACCCGCCCAGGGCGAGAAGGTCGTCTACGTCTACAACTGGTCCGACTACATCGCCGAGGACACCATCGCCAACTTCGAGGCCGAGACCGGCATCAAGGTGGTGTACGACGTCTACGACAACAACGAGATGCTCGAAGCCAAGCTGATGGCCGGCGCCTCGGGTTACGACCTGGTGTTCCCCTCGGCGCGCCCGTTCGCGCAGCGCCACATCCAGGCCGGCGTGTACGCGCCGCTCGACAAGTCCAGGCTCTCGAACCTGGGCAACCTCGACGCCGACCTGCTGCAGGGCCTGCAGGACGTGGATCCGGGCAACGCCCACGCCCTGCCCTACATGTGGGGCACCACGGGCCTGGGCATCAACGTGGCGAAAGTGAAGGAAGTGCTGGGCGAAGACGCGCCGCTCGATTCCTGGTCGCTGCTGTTCGACCCGGCCAACGCCGAAAAGCTCGCCGCCTGCGGCATCTCGGTGCTCGACGACGAGCAGGAAGCCTTCGCCGCCGCGCTGATCTGGAAGGGCATGGACGCCAACGCCCTCACCGGCGCCGAGACCCAGGCCGTCACCGACGCCTTCGCGGCCATCCGCCCGCACGTGCGCTACTTCAACTCGTCCAAGTACATCGACGACCTGGCCAACGGCGACATCTGCCTGGCCATGGGCTATTCGGGCGACGTGTTCCTGGCCGGCGACCGCGCCGAGGAATCGGGCAATGGCGTCGAGATCCAGTACATCATCCCGAAGGAAGGCGCCGTGCGCTGGGTGGACCTGATGGCCATCCCGAAGGACGCGCCGCACGCCGCCAACGCCCATGCGCTGATGGACTACCTGCTCAAGCCGGAAGTGGCCGCGGGCATCACCAACTACGTGGCCTACGCCAGCCCGAACACCGCGGCCACGCCGCTGGTGGACCCGGAAATCTCCGGCGACCCGGGCGTGTACCCGCCCGCCGAGGTGCTGGCCAAGCTGGTGGACCCGGTGACGCTGCCGCCGGAAACCACCCGCGAGCGCGTGCGCGCCTGGACCACGATCAAGACCGGCCAGTAAGGCCGCGGGGCCGGGGGGGGGCGCCCGGGGGGGGGGGGGGGGCGGCCCCCCCCCGGGGCGGGGGGGGGGGGGGGG
>JAIBEO010000240.1 GCA_019459185.1 Rhizobium sp.
GTGGGGGTGGTGGGGGGGGCGTGGGCTGCGCCCCGCGCGCGCCCCCCCCCCCCCCCCCCCCCCCCCCCAGGAACCGGCGATGCAGCGTGAGCAGGGCCAGGGCGGGCAGCGCCGGCAGCCAGAATGAAGCGGCGGGGCCCAGCAGCGGCTGGCCGAAGGACAGCAGGGGAAGCGCCACGAGCAGCAAGGCCAGTGCCAGGGCCTGCCAGAGCGCGCGCGAGAACACGGGGGCGACGGTGGACGGGGCTTCGGTGCGGAGACGGGGCATGGGCGTGTCCTGCGGTGGGCGTGGACACAGCTTCCGCGGGCACCGTCTCACGGACCGAGACGGCCGTTTGACGCCGCCTTCAGCCGGCCCGGCGCAGGCTGGAGCTTCATCCGAAAGGAGCCGCCCATGCGCCGCCTCGCCTCGCTCCTGCCCCTGCTGATGCTGCTGGTCGCCTGCGCCAGCACCGGAGGAACCGCCATGCCGCCGCTGACCAGCACCGCCACCGTGGACCTGGAGCGCTACATGGGCCGCTGGTGGGTGATCGCCAACGTGCCCTACTTCGCCGAACGCGGGAAAGTGGCCACCGCCGACATCTACGCCCTGCGCGAGGATGGCCGGATCGCGAACACTTACGCCTACCGCAAGGCCTTCGACAAACCCGAAAAAACGATGGGCGGCGTGGCCACCGTGGTGCCCGGCACGGGCAACGCGCAGTGGCGCATCGCCTTCTTCGGCGGCCTGGTGAAGGCCGACCTGCTGGTGATGGAAGTGGCGCCCGATTATTCCTGGGCGCTGATCGGCCAACCTGGGCGCAAGCTGGCCTGGATCTTCGCGCGCGAAAAGACCATGGACGAGGCGCTCTACCACCAGCTGCGGGCGAAGTTCACCGCCTGGGGCTACGGCCCCGAAACCATTCTGCGCGTCCCGCAGCTCCCCGCCCAAACCGGCCAACTCGGCTTCCAGTGAACCAGGTTTTTTTTTTTAAAAAAAGGTTTCCCCCGGTTGAGGTAAATTAAAAGGGTGGTTTTAAAATACCAGGGTTAAACGGCGGGGGCGGGGGGGGGGTGTTGTGGGGGG
>JAIBEO010000210.1 GCA_019459185.1 Rhizobium sp.
GCCGGTCGGGGGCCCGCCGCCCGGGCCGCCCCCCGGCGGGTCGGGGGGGTCGGAGCCGGGCCACCTCCTTGGGTCGCGTGGACCCGCCGCAAACACCACGGCCACTCGTGGCCCACTGCCAGGCGGCGCGCGCCAGCGCCAGCGGATTCACACCGGGGTGGCGCTGGAACCAGCGGTCTTCGTAACCCAGCAGCGCCTCGAGGTAATACGGCGACACCTGGTCGGGCGTGACCGGATAGCGCCACACGCCGTCGCGGTCGGCGAAGGCGCGCAGCGGCGTGCCGTCGGCGGCCAGCATCACCGTGGCGCCACCCGCGCCCGGCAGCGGCGGCGGGAACAGGCGGTCGAGCGCGAACAGCGCCAGCAGCGCGAGCGCCAGGCCCGCGGCCCAGCGCCGCCAGCGCAGGCCGCGGCGCGCCGCCTTGCGCCGCCGCGGCTGGGCCAGGAACGGCCCGTGGCCGCCGCGCACCGCGCCGCCCTCAGGGCTCGGACACGGTGACCGTCGCCGGCACCGCGCGGCCGACGCCGCGCAGCTCCGGCCGGTACATGTCCTCCACCTGCGGCGGCGGCACCACGTAGGTGCCCGGCGTCACCGCGCGCACCAGGTAGAACAGCTGCGCGGCCTGGCCGGGGTAGAGCTTGAGCGCGGCCACGTAGCGGTCGTCGCGGTATTCCTCGTGGGCCAGTTCGGCGGCGCCGCCGCGCTCGGACAGCGTGATGCCCTCGATGCTCACGTCGGCCCACTGGTCCGGGTCGGTGAGGTTGAGGTTCTCGATCTCCAGGCCGGCCGGCAGGCGGTCGACCAGCAGCGCGTCGGGCATGGATTCCTTCGCCTCGATGCGCAGCGCCGCCACCAGCACCTGGCCTTCCCGCAGCGGGCCCGGTTTCCAGGGCGTGCCGTCGGGGTTGAACCAGCTGCGCTTGACGCTGATGGCGCTGTCGTCGGGCGCCGGCGGCGTGCGCGGGATGCCGGCGACATCGACGGTGGCGAACACCGGCGCCTCGGCCTCGGGCACGAAGCGCACGCCGGCGGCCAGGTCGCCCATGCCCAGTTCCCGGCCGGCGATGCGGTCGGGCGTGAGCGTGGTGGTTTCATTACCCACCGTCAGGCGGCCGGCGAAGGTGCGGCTGCCGTCCAGCGCCAGCGTGCGGCCCAGGCGCGCCAGCGCGATCTGTTCCTGCGTGCTGTACCAGGCGTGCTTCTCGGCACCGCGCGCCTGCAGCGAGCGCGAGAGCGCCAGCAGGCGTTCGTCCTGGCCCGGCACCTTGCGTTCGTTCTCGCGCAGCAGGGCCAGCACCAGGGCGTCGTCGCGCAGGTCGGAGCCGTAGTCGCCCAGCCAGCGCGGGCGCTGCGACACCTTCGCCAGTGCTTCCTTCAGCGCCACCTCGGCGCGCGCGGCGTCGCCCTGAAGGGCCAGCGCCAGGCCCAGGTGCGCCAGCGGCAGGCCGGTGAGCGCATGGCCGCGCTGGTTGTCGTGCAGCGCGCGCAGCGTGCCCAGCGGCGCGCGGTTGAGCTTGGCGAGCACGTAGCCGGCGTGGGCCTGGTAGGCGAAGCGCAGGTGGTCGGAGGCGTCGTAGGCGTAGAACGGGAGGCCGCCGGTGAGCAGGTCCTCGTTGAGGCGTTCGAGCGCCTTCTGCAGCATGGCCTCGGGCACCGCGAAGCCGGCGTCGCGCGCGGCCAGCAGGAACTCGGCGATGGCGGGCGTCAGGATGGGCGCGGTGTCGCCGCCGCCCCACATCGAGAAGTGGCCATTGGCCGCCTGCAGCGCCGCCAGGCGGCTGAAGCTGGCCTCCAGCCGGCGCCGGCGCGCGTCTTCGCCCAGGCCGGTGAAGCCCAGGCTGGCCGCGGACTTCGCGTCCAGCAGCAACGCCGCGTGGCCGCGCGTGGTGGTCTGTTCGACGCAGCCGTAGGGATAGTCGAGCAGGTCCTGCAGCGCCTGCGCGAACGGGATCGGTGGCTGCGCGGTGAGCGTGAGCCGCGCCGATACCGTGCCCGGCATCAGTCCGGCGGCCAGTTCGCTGCCCAGCGACAGCGTGCCGCCCGGCGCCACCGACTGCGCCTGGCTGCGCACCACGCTGCCCCAGGCCGGCCGCACCGGCAGTTCGAAGCGGCGGTCCACCGCATGGCCGCCGCCGTCCACGCGCAGGCGCAGTTCGCCGGTGCCGAAGCCTTCGGTGCCGCTGAGCGCGAAGGCCAGCGTGGCCTTTTCCTCGGGCGCCAGCGCGACCGTGCGCTTGCCGGAGGCCACCGCGATCGGGCCGGTGGTCTCGAGGCTGACCTGGAACTCGCCGGGCTTGCCGGTGAAGTTCTGCAGGTCCACCGTCACCGTGCTGCGGTCGCCCGGCGCCAGCACGCGCGGCGCGCTGAGTTCGGCCAATACCGGCGCGCGCAGCACGCTTTCGGTGCTGTCCTGGCCGTACACGTCGTCGCCGAAGACCAGCGCGGAAACGCGCAGCGTGCCGTTGAAATCGGGCACCTCGACGGCCACCGTGGCCGCGCCCTTGGCGTCGAGCTTCACCGGGCCGGCGAACAGGTCCACCGTCTGCACGCGCGCGGTCGGGCGGCGCGCCTGCGGCAGCGCCGGCAGGGCCAGGTCGCCGCCGAAGCGCAGCGTGGCGGTTTCACCGGCGAAACTTTCGATCACGCGGCCGTACAGGTCGTAGGCGTCCACGCCCAGGCGGCGCTGGGCGAAGAAGTGCGCGCCGGCGTCGGGCACCGGGAAACGGGTGATGTTGAGGATGCCCAGGTCCACCGCCGACACCGTGGCCCAGGCGGTCTTGCCCGCCAGCGCCGGCGCGGCGATGCGCACCGGCAGCGCCTGGCCGGGAAGTGCCTTCGCGGGCGCTTCGACAGTGACCTCGACGCGGCGATCGCCGCGGTCCATCGGCACGTGCGCCACGCCCACGGCGCGCGCTGGCGTGACCTTCTCCAGCGCCGAACCACCGCGCAGCACCAGCGCGGTCACGTACACGTCGTGGCGCTCCCAGTCGGGCGTGACCTCGAGTTCGTAGCTGGCGCCGGGCTTGGCTTCCAGCGGCTGCACGTGCAGCAGGCGGTCGCTTTCCACCAGCAGCAGGCCGGGGCCGGGCTGGGGCGGCGTCACCGTCACCACCAGGCGGTCGCCGGCGCGGTAGGCGGTTTTGTCGAAGGCCAGCTTCACCTTGTCGGGGCGCGCGTCGAGACCGCGGTTCTGGTTGTCCCAGCTCCAGCCGGCCACGAACGGCAGGCGCGTGAGCAGGCCGGTGGCGGGGTCGAGCACTTCCAGCCGGTATTCACCCCACTCCACCGGGAAATCCACCCGCGTGCCGCCGTCGGCGCGCACGGCAAGCTCCCGGGTTTCCACGGTTTCGTGTCGCGCGGTGTAGTCGAAGGCCCAGCCGCTGTCGTCGCGGCGCCAGTGGTAGTCGCGGATCTCGCGCACCAGGCTCACCTTCAACCCGCTGGCGGCGGAGAGCTTGCCGGCGGCATCGCTGCGCAGGATTTCGAAGCCGGCGTTGCCGTTGGCCGGCGCGCCCTCGGCCGGGTCGAACAGCGGGCGCACGCCCACCAGCTGCGGCGCCGGCCAGAGCGTGCGGGCAAGGCTGCGCGTCACCGGGCGGCCGCCACTTTCGTACACGCTGCCGCTGACCACCACGGCCACGGGTGCGCCGGGCTTGGCCGCTTCTTCGGGCAGCGCGAGCGTGGCCTCGAGCTTGCCCTGGGCGTCCAGCACCTGGTCGAGCGCGTCCTTGGCGTCCTTGGGCAAGGCCAGGGTCGGGTCGCCAAAATGGTGGTCGGGCAAGGAAGCGACGGGGTGCAGTTCAGGGCTCACCGCCAGCCGCGCGGTGAAGCGGTTGCCGGCCGCGGGCGCGCCGTAGAGGTAGGCGGCCTCGACCTGCAGTTTCAGCGCCTCGCCCGGCGCCAGCGTGGGCTGGGCGGCGTCGAGCTGGAGCTTCATGCGCTCGGGCAGGAATTCCTCGATGCGCAGCGAAAAACCCTGCACCACCTCGCCGGCGCCCGGCGCGGTGCGGAACTCCACCTGCCAGCGGCCGGTGGGCGCTTCCGGTGGCAGCGCCTGGGTCCATTCGTAATAACCGCCCTCGCGCGGGTCCAGGCGCGTTTCCAGGTAGACCTTGCCGTCGGGCTGCTTCAGGCCCAGGAACAGCGGCTGCGGCTTCACCGCGCGGCCGTCGTGGTCGCGCATCAGCGCCGACACGCGCAGGGTTTCGCCCGGGCGGTAGAGGTCGCGGCCCGACCAGGCGAACACGTCGAACCAGGCCTGCGCACGCCCGGCCACCGCGAATTCCGACAGGTCCAGCGCCGGCTGGTTGAAAGGCAGCACCGACACGTCGTTGCCGCTGCGCGCCACCAGCACGTGGCTGGCGTCGAGCGTGTAGGCCACCAGCGCGCTGCCGCTGCCGTCGGTGGCGGCCTTGGCCACCACTTCGCCGCCGCGGTCGAGCACCTCCAGCGCCACGTCGCCCAGCGGCGCGCCCGACTGCAGCGAGGCCGTGTGCACGAACACCTGTTCGCCATAGGCACGCAGGTGCAGGCCGATGTCGCTGACGAAGAAGATGGCGGTGTCGTAGTCCTCGTTGTAGCCGCCCACGCGGCGCATCAGCGCGAAGTACACGCCCGGCGCCTGCAGCTCGCTGATGTTCTGCACCGGCAGGTAGGTGAGCCGGCGCTCGTTCTCGGCGCCGCCGAGCACGAAGCGGTTGATGTACACCGGCTCCGCCACGCGGGTGATGGCCACGCGGTCCTGCCAGGGGCTGTCGCCCAGGTCCCAGCCGCCGCGCCGTCCGCCGCGCTGGTAGCTGACGAAAAAGTTCGCCACCTCGGCGTCGCGCACGCGCAGGAATTCGACGTCCACCTCGCCCACGTTCACCGACACCACCGGCAGGCCGCGGGTGTCGCGCGCCGGCAGCACGCTGCCCTGCGAGGCGAAGCCCACCGCGGGCTCGACCGGGCCGGTGTTGACCGTGCGACGCTCTTCGCGGCCCAGCGTCTTGCCATCGGCGGCGGCAAGTCCGGCGCGCAGCACCACGGTGTAGTCGCGGCTGGCCTCGACGTAGGGGAAACGCAGCACCTTGGCGCTGTCGTCGAGCACCCAGCTGCCGGTGACCGGCGCGTCGTTGGCGGCGGTGACGGCGATCAGTTCGTCGAAGGCCTGGCTGGCCGCCAGCGCCTGGGTGAAACGCAGTTCGATCGCCACCTGGCCGTCGTGGCGGCCGTGGCCGGCGCCTTCGAGCGCGAAACCTTCGATGGCGGGCCGCGCATCGACCGGCGTGGCGCCCTGCAGTTCGGGCACCTGGTTGGCGTCGCGCCGGCAGGCCGTGGAAGCGGCAAGCAACATCGCCAGCGAAAACAGCACCGCCGCGCGGCGGAGGACGGACTTCACGACCATGGCCAGGCTCCCGGGGGACGGGAGCAGTATAGGTCGCCGCGCGGGATTCAGCCCTCGCCGGCGACCGGCAATTTCGCGGCCTGGGCGGTGGCGGCGGCGACCTTGTCGATCGGGGTCATGCGCAGCACCAGGTCGGCCATGTCCATGCCCACGCCGGTATTGCGCGAACGCATCATCGAGGCCAGGTCCACGTCGACGTAGCCCATGGGCTTGCCCTCGTGCGAGAAGGCCAGGCCCGGCACGCCGTCCACCAGCAGGCGGAAGGTGGGCGTGTGGGTTTCGCCCAGCACCAGGCCCGGGCGGAACACCGGCACCCCGCCCCACTCGTCCGAGGTGCGCAGCACCGAGAAGAAGGCCATGCCCGGCTCGGCTTTGGTGCCCTGCGTCAGGTCCACGAACGGCAGCTTGCCGGCCGGGTCGCGAACGCGCAGCCAGGCCAGGCCCAGTTCGCCGTCGCGGGTGACCAGGTCGGCCGGCAGCCATTCCTCGCTGTCGGCCAGGCGCACGCGGAAGTCGCTGGACTTGGCCACCGGCGAGGCCTGGCCCGGCGTGCGGTTGCCCAGCGTGCCGAGGTCGAGGCTGATGGTGCGCTCGGGCACCAGCAGCAGGCCGTCTTCGCTCACCAGCACCGCCTGGGTGCGGTCCTCGATGCGCTGCTCGTTGCCGGAATTGGTCACCGACATCACGAACTTCACCGTCACGATGGCGTCGGCGTGCTGCTTCGCCAGCATGGCGTAGATGGCGCGGTAGTCCTCGAACTCGTCGGGGTGCGCGGCGGACAGCGCCGGCACGCAGGCCAGGGCCAGGGCGAGGACGAAGCGGCGGGCGAAAGTCATGGCGTCTCCGTGAGCCAGTAGCGTTCGAGGTAGAGGATGCGCGTTTCCTGGCCACGCAGCACCTGCACCGGGATGACCCGGCCGTTGCCCTTGGCCAGCGCGGCGTCGAGCGCGGCCTGAAGGCCGGCGAGGTCGCGCACGGGCCGGTCGCCCAGGCGCACGATGACATCGCCGCCCTGCAGGTGGGCCAGGCCGGCGGGACCACCGGCCTCGACGCCGTCGACGACCACGCCCTGCTGCGATTCCGGCAGGCGCCGCGCGGCGCGGTCGTAGAAGCCCATCTCGCGGGTCTGGGCGCGCAGGCGGGTGAGCGCCAGCGTGCGAAGCGCCGAGGTATTGGCCGGCGATTCCGCCAGCGTCACGTCGAAGGACCGGGCCTTGCCGTCGCGGAAACCGTCGAAGCGCACCTTGGCGCCGATGGTCAGGTCGCGCACGCGCTGGTGGAAACCGTCGTCGGAATCCTCGTTGGCGGCGCGCAGGGCCACGCCTTCGACCGCCGACAGCAGGTCGCCCACGCGGGCGCCACCGGCGGCCAGCGGGCTGCCCGGGTAGACACGGGTGATGCGGAAGCCGGAGGCCGGCAGGCCCAGGTCGCGCGCCAGCGAAGCGGTGACCGGCTGCACTTCGACGCCGGCCCAGGCCTTGCCGATTTCGGGCAGCGGGGTGCGCAGCTTGTCGCCGTGGATGGGCGCCAGAAGCGCCACCCGGCGCTCGGCCTGGCGTTGGAATTCGACCACCAGCGGCTTGCCGTCGGCCGGCGGCTGCCCAGCCACGGCTTCCAGCGCCGCGTGGTTGGCCACGGCCTGGCCGTTGATGCGGTGGATCACGTCGCCCGGCTGCAGGCCCGGGCGCGCGATGGCCGCCGGGCCACCCGGGCGCAGGCCGGTGACCAGCAGGCCCTCGGTGGCCTCGAGGTTGCGGCGGCGGCCCATGGCCGGCGTGAGTTCGGTCAGCGAGGCGCCGAAAGGCGCGAAGGCGCGCTCCTCGCCGCGGTCCTCGGGCTGGGCCACGGTCTGCAGGCGCACTTCGCGGCGCTTGCCTTCGTGGGCCACTTCCAGCGTCAGCGAGGCGCCCACCGGAAGCTCGGCGATACGCCGCTGCAGCGCCGGCACGTCCACCGGCTGGCGCGCGGTGATGGCGGCGCCGTCCAGCGACAGGATGCGGTCGCCGGCGCGCAGGCCGGCCTTTTCGGCCACCGAGCCGCGCTCGACGGCGTTGACCAGCACGCCCTCGTCCAGCCCGGTGCCCTTGAGCGAACGCAGGCGCAGGCCCAGGTGCGAACGCACGATGCGGCCGTCGGCGATCAGCGCGCGCACCACGTCGCCGGCGTCGGGGCCGGGGATGGCGAAGGCCAGGTCGCCGCCGAAGATCATGCCGCGGGTGTTCACGCCGACGATGCGGCCGGCCAGGTCCACCAACGGGCCGCCGGAATTGCCCGGGGCGATGGCGGCGTCGTGCTGGATCCAGGCGTAGTAGCGGCCGGTGGGTTCGTCGGCGCCGAGGCGGTCTTCGTAGTCGGCCTCGTCGTCGAACAGCGACACCAGCAGGCGGCGCGGGTTGTTCACCACGCCCGCGCTCATCGAGTTCGACAGGCCCCAGGGCGCACCCATGGCCAGCACCGTGTCGCCGGGGCTGAGGTCGAGGGTGTCGGCGAACTCGGCGTAGTCGAAGGTTTCCGGCGCGGGCGGCTGCACCTGCAGCACGGCCAGGTCGGACAGCGTGTCGGTGCCCACCAGGCGCGCCGGCAGCTCGCGGCCGTCGGCGAACACCACGCGGAAGCTCTTGCCCTTCTGGGTGACGTGGGCATTGGTGGCCACGTGGCCCTGGGCCGACACCACCGTGCCGCTGCCCGAGGACACGCTGAGCACGGGTTCGCCCTGCTGGAAGTCCTCGCGCACGTTGAGGATGCTCACCACCACCGGCAGCACCCTGTCGCGGGCGGCGGCGATGGTGGCCGCGTCGGTGGCGCGCGCGGCGGCGGCCGGCGGTTCGGCCAGGGCCGCCGGGGCGGCGGCCAGCCAGAGGGTCGCGGCGAGCAGGGCCGCGTGGGAACGGGTGGCGGGCATCAGGTCCTCCGGAAAGGTTCGGCCCTTAGGGTACAGGCCGCGCGGAAGGTTACGCGCGGGCTGTCCGGGATCAAGCTTCCGGCTGCGGCTGTGACGGCTCCGTCGGGGCCGCTTCGTCGCCTTCGGCATCTGCCTCGAGCACGTCCACGCGCTCGACCGCGATCAGCTTCTCGTCCTCGGCCACGCGCATCAGGGTGACGCCCTGGGTGTTGCGGCCGACCTGGCTCACTTCGGCGGCACGGGTGCGCACCAGGGTGCCCTGGTCGGAGATCAGCAGGATCTCGTGCTCTTCGGTGAGCTGGATGGCGCCCACCAGCTCGCCGTTGCGCTCGCTGACCTGCATGGCGATCACGCCCTGGGTGCCGCGGCCCTTGCGCGGGAATTCCGACACCGCGGTGCGCTTGCCGAAGCCGTTTTCGCTGGCGGTGAGGATGTCGCCATCGCCGTCCACCACGATCATGGACACGACCTTGGCGCCCTGGCCCTCGTCGTCCTCCTTCAGGCGCATGCCACGCACGCCGGTGGCGGTGCGGCCCATCGGGCGCACTTCGCCCTCGTCGAAGCGCACGGACTTGCCGTTGCTGGCGAACAGCATGACGTTGCGGTTGCCGTCGGTGAGCTGCACGTCCACCAGGCCGTCGCCCTCGTCGAGGTTGATGGCCCAGATGCCGGTGGAGCGCGGGCGCGAGTATTCGCTCAGCGGGGTCTTCTTGACGGTGCCGTCGCGGGTGGCGAAGAAAACGAAGTGGTCGTCGCCGAATTCACGCACCGGCAGCACGGCCTGCACCTTCTCGCCTTCCTGCAGCGGGATCCAGTTGATGATCGGGCGGCCGCGCGAGTTCGGGCCGGCGTCGGGCAGCTGGTAGACCTTCAGCCAGAACACGCGACCGGTGCTGGTGAAGGTGAGCAGGGTGTCGTGCGTGTTGACCACCCACAGGCGGTCGATGAAGTCTTCTTCCTTCACCGCCGTGGCCGAGCGGCCCTTGCCGCCGCGCTTCTGGGCGCGGTAGGTGGTGAGCGGCTGGCGCTTGGCGTAACCGGCGTGCGAGAGCGTGACCACCACGTCTTCCGAGGCGATCAGGTCGAGCACGTCGAGGTCTTCCTCGCCCGGGCGGATTTCCGTGCGGCGCTCGTCGGCGTATTCCTCGCGCAGGTTGCGCAGCTCGGTGCGGATGACTTCTAGCAGGACTTCCGGGTTCTCGAGGATCTCGATCAGGCCGCGGATGACTTCCAGCAGCTGCTTGTACTCGTCGGTGAGCTTTTCCTGCTCCAGGCCGGTGAGGCGGTGCAGGCGCATTTCCAGGATCTGCTGGGCCTGCACCTCGGTCAGCTGGTAGCCGCTGGCGAGCAGGCCGACGCCGGCCGGCAGGTCTTCCGGGCGCGAGGCCTCGGCGCCGGCCGCCGCCAGCAGCGCGCCGACCAGGCCGGGCTGCCAGGTGCGCGCGAGCATGCGCTCCTTCGCGACCACCGGGTTCTCCGAGGTCTTGATCAGCTCGATCATCTCGTCGATGTTCGCCAGCGCGACCGTCAGGCCCTCGAGGATGTGGGCGCGGGCGCGGGCCTTGCGCAGCTCGAAGATGGTGCGGCGGGTGACCACCTCGCGGCGGTGGCGGATGAAGGCCTCGAGCATCTGCTTGAGGTTGAGCACCTGCGGGCGGCCATCGACCAGGGCCACCATGTTGATGCCGAACACCGATTCCATCGGCGTCTGCAGGTACAGGTTGTTGAGCACCACCTCGGCCGACTCGCCGCGCTTGACCTCGATGTAGACGCGCATGCCGTCCTTGTCGGACTCGTCGCGCAGCTCCGAGATGCCCTCGATCTTCTTTTCCTTGACCAGCTCGGCGATCTTCTCGATCAGGCGGGCCTTGTTGACCTGGTAGGGCAGCTCGGTGACGACGATGGCCTCGCGGCCGTTGTCCTCGTTGATCTCCACCTCGGCGCGGGCGCGGATGCGCACCCGGCCGCGGCCAGTGTGGTAGGCCGCGTGGATGCCGGCGGCGCCGTTGATGATGCCGGCGGTGGGGAAATCGGGGCCCGGGATGTACTGCATCAGGTCGCCGATGCCGGCGTTGGGGTCGTCGATGAGCGCGATGACCGCGTCGATGACCTCGCCCAGGTTGTGCGGCGGGATGTTGGTGGCCATGCCCACCGCGATGCCGGCCGAGCCGTTGACCAGCAGGTTCGGGAAGCGCGACGGCATCACCGTCGGCTCGAGTTCCTTCTCGTCGTAGTTGGGCTGGAAGTCGACGGTGTCCTTGTCGATGTCGGCCATCAGCTCGTGCGCCAGGCGCGACATGCGCGCCTCGGTGTATCGCAGGGCGGCGGCGGAGGCGCCGTCGACCGAGCCGAAGTTGCCCTGGCCGTCCACCAGCAGGTAGCGCAGCGAGAACGGCTGCGCCATGCGCACCAGGGTGTCGTACACCGACTGGTCGCCGTGCGGGTGGTACTTGCCGATCACGTCGCCGACGATTCGCGCCGACTTGTAGTAGGGCTTGTTGCTGTGTGCGCCCAGTTCGTTCATGGCGAACAGGACGCGGCGGTGCACGGGCTTGAGGCCGTCGCGGACATCCGGGAGCGCGCGGCCCACGATCACGCTCATGGCGTAGTCGAGGTAGCTCTTGCGCATCTCGTCTTCGAGGTTGACCGGGATGATTTCCTTCGCGAGATCTGCCATTCGTGCTTCCATTTCCTACGTGCGGGAGGGCGACGCGAGGGGTCGCGGCGCGCGTGCTTTCAGGGACGTGAAATCATACCAGAAACCACCCCTCGGCGGGGTGGCTTAGACGGCGAAAAACAAGCACTTAGGCCGCGCTTCCAGGTCCGAAAAGGGCGGCCATGCGGGCCGCATCCGGGCGCTCCACCACGCCCTTCTCGGTGACGATCGCGTCGATCAGCCCGGCGGGCGTCACGTCGAACACCGGGTTCCAGGCCTGCACGCCCTCGGCCACCGTGCGGGTGCCGGCCACGGACAGCAGTTCGGCGGGGTCGCGCATCTCGATCTCGATGCCCTCGCCGCCCGGCGTGGCCATGTCCACCGTGGACGAAGGCGCCACCACCATCACCTTGGCGCCGTGGTGGCGGGCGGCGATGGCATGGGAATAGGTGCCGATCTTGTTGGCGGTGTCGCCGTTGGCGCAGATGCGGTCGGCGCCGACGATGACCCACTGCACCGCCCCGCCCTTCATCAGGTGCGCGGCGGCGCCGTCGGCGATGAGCGTGGCGGCGATGCCGTCCTGCAGCAGTTCCCAGGCGGTGAGGCGGGCGCCCTGCAGCCAGGGCCGCGTTTCGCTGGCGTAGACCTTGGCGATGCGGCCCTCGGCCACGCCGGCGCGGATCACGCCCAGCGCGGTGCCGAAGCCGGCCGTGGCCAGCGAGCCGGTGTTGCAGTGGGTGAGCACGCCGCTGCCGGGCGCGATCAGCGCGGCGCCGAGCGCGCCCATGCGGCGGTTCGCGGCCAGGTCCTCGGTTTCGATGGCGCGGGCCTCGCGCTCGAGCACCTCGCGCCAGTCGGCGCCGGCGGCGGCCAGCACGCGGCGGATGCGCGCCAGCGCCCACATCAGGTTCACCGCGGTCGGGCGCGCGGCCTGCAGGCGGTCCAGCGCCGGGGCCAGGCGTTCCAGTGCCTCGGCGCCGTTGGCGGCCTGCACGCCCTTCCCCGCCAGCACCGCGCCCCAGGCCGCCGAGATGCCGATGGCCGGCGCGCCGCGCACCACCAGGTCGTGGATGGCGCGCGCCACCGCGTCGCTGTCGGCGCAGGCCACGTCCTCGACCACGAAGGGCAGCTTGCGCTGGTCCAGCAGCGCCAGGTGGTCACCCTGCCAGCGGATCGGGCGGATGCGGTCGTAGCGGTCGAAATCCATGGCGGCGTCCGTGAAGGTCAATCGCCCGAGTTTACCAAGCCGCGCCGCGCGGCCGCCGCGTTATGCTTCGGCCATGGCCAGCCGCCCGACCCGCCGCAAACCCGCCGAGAATCCCGACGCCGGCATCGAAGGCCTGCTGCACGCCGCCTGTGTGAAAGCCGGTGCCGGCGCGGCGCTGCAGGTGTCGCTGGACGTGCTGCCGCTGCTGCGGCCGCTGGTGCCCTCGGGCGTGCGTTTCGCCGGCAGCCGCGAGTCCACCGAGGACATCCAGCGAAGCCTGGTGCAGGCCATCTACCAGCGCTACCGGCTCAAGCCGGCGGCCTGGGAAGTGGAAGGCGTGCTGGCGGTGGCGCAGACCCAGGCCGTGCTCAGCCCGCTGGCCACCCGCGAGGGCCTGCGCGGCCTGCTGCGCGGCTGGCTGCCCGACGCGCTGGCGGTGCCGCTGATGCGCTACACGCCGCTGGAGCCACTGGTCACCGCCACCGTGCGCGCCGTGGCCGAAACCTGGGCCGCCGGGCGCTACGCCGACAGCGTCTGCCGACTGCGCAAGGCCGGCGCCGACTGGTTGCCGGCGCCGCTGGCCAGCGCGCTCAACCTGGCGCCGTCCACGCTCAAGGCCTGGAGCACCGAGGCGCTGTCGCTGGCGATGCCGCCGCTCAAGCTCGCCACCGCGCTGGGCAAGCAGCTCACCGGGTTGGCCATGCCGCCCAAACCCGCCACGCCTGCCAAACCCGCCGCGCGCAAGCGGACTCCCCGCAAGGCCACGGCAGCCCGCAAGACCGCCGCGGCGCGCAAACCCAGGGCCTGAAACGAAGGAACCCGGCGCAAGGCCGGGTTCCGTGGGTTCGCCGTTGCGGGCGCCGCGTCAGTACACGACGAAGTCCGCGCGGCAGCCGCGGTCCACCCAGATGCCACCGCGGCGCAGGCCCCAGCTGTAGCCGTAGTCGCAGGGCGTGCGGCTGAGCTGGCGCTGGATGTCGGCCTCGCGAACGCGGCCCGGAACCGGGCAGAAACGCGAGCGGCCATCGCGGGATTCACAGCGCACGACCTGCGGCTCGCCGTAGCCGTAGCCGGGGCGGCCGTCGCCGTAACCCGGGCGCGGGCCGTAACCCGGACGACCATAACCGCCACCGCCGATCTCGAAGCGGGCGCGGCAGCCGTGCGCCACCCAGATGCCGCCGCGGTCATAGCCCCAGGTGCGGCCCAGCACGCAGGCCTGGCGCGAGTACTGGTCGACGATGCGCACGCCGCCGCGGGTGTCGGCCGGGCAGTAGCGGTCGCGCTCGCCCTTGGATTCGCAGCGCAGCGTGCGCGGGCCGTCGTCGCGGTAGTAGCGGTCGTCGGCGCGCGCCAACTGGGGAAGCGCGGCCACCAGCACCAGCAGGGCAAGGATCAGTCGGTTCATCGTCTTGGCTCCGTCACGTCGGCCCGCTGGCCGACGGCTTGAATCTAGGCATGCCCGCATGAACACGCGTCCAACCACCCCGTGCGCGGGGCGGCCGGCTCAGATTCGATTCATGCCCGCTCGAACGGGAAGGCCACCACGTCGGCGATCTTGTCGGCGCCCAGCAGCGCCATCATCAGGCGGTCCACGCCCAGGGCCACGCCGGCGCAAGCCGGCAGCTTGGGCAGCGCCGCGAGCAGGCGCTCGTCGATGGCGGGTTCGGCGGCGTTGCGGGCGCGGCGTCGGGCCAGGTCGGCTTCGAAGCGCGCGCGCTGTTCGGCCGGGTCGTTGAGCTCGTGGTAGCCGTTGGCCATTTCCAGCGGGCCCAGGTAGGCCTCGAAACGCTCGGCCACCGGCGGCTGGCCCGGCCGGATCTTCGCCAGCGCGCACTGGCTCACCGGGTAGTCGTACACCAGCAGGATGCGGCTGGCCGGGATGGACGGCTGGATGAGGTGGGTCATCAGCAGGTCCAGCCAGTCGTCGCGGGTGAGGCCGGCGGGGTCGATGTCGTAGACGCCGAGCGGCGAGCGCAGTTCCTCCTCGGGCGCGGTCATCGGGTCGAAGCCGAACTTGTCGAGGTAGAGCTGGCGGAAGCTGGTGTCGCGCACCGTGGCGCGGCGGCCGGCCAGGGCCAGCGCGGCCTTGAGCAGCTCGGCGGTTTCGTCCATCAGCTGGTGGTGGGTCCAGCCCACGCGGTACCACTCGAGCATGGTGAACTCGGGGTTGTGGCGCGCGCCGGCTTCGCCGTTGCGGAACACCTTGCCCAGTTCGTAGCAATCACCGATGCCGGCCGCCAGCAGGCGCTTGAGCGGGAACTCGGGCGAGGTGCGCAGCCAGCGGGTGGCGGCGCCGGCCGACTTCGGGCCGTCGAACTGCAGGGTGAAACTTTCGATGTTCGGATCGGTGTTGCCGGCCATGGACAGCACCGGCGTCTCGACTTCCAGCACGCCGCGCTCGGCGAAGAAGCGCCGGATCAGCGCATACAGGTCGGCGCGCAGGCGCAGGGCCTTGGCGGTGGCGGTGGGCTTGCTGTTCTTCATGCGCACACTTTACGCCCGGGCCGGGGCGGCGGGATGACTGGCGTCAAACGGCCTCGTTTTCGGCCAGGAAGGCCAACAGCCGGGCCTCGTCCCAGACCTCGACACCCAGCTCCCGGGCCTTGTCGAGCTTGGAGCCGGCGGCCTCGCCGGCCACCAGGAAGCTGGTTTTCTTCGAAACGCTGCCGGCCACCTTGGCGCCCAGGGCCTGCAGGCGGGCGCCGGCCTCGTCGCGGGTGAGCGCGGTGAGCGCGCCGGTGAGCACCACGGTCTGGCCGGCCAGCGGTCCCTCGGCGGCGCGCTGCGGCGGGCCTTCCGGCCAGTGCACGCCGGCGGCGTGCAGGGCGGCGATGACCTCGCGGTTGTGCGGCTCGGCGAAGAAGCCGGCGATGCGCGCCGCCACCACCGGGCCCACGTCCGGCACCTCCAGCAGGGCCGCCTCGCCGGCGTCCATCACCGGCTCGAGCGCGCCGAACCAGCGCGCCAGCACGCGCGCGGTGGATTCACCGACGTCGCGGATGCCCAGCGCGAACAGCAGACGCTCAAGCGTGGTGGCCTTGCTGGCGGCGATGGCCTCGACCAGGTTTTCCGCCCACTTCGTCGCCACCTTGCCGGACTTCACGGTCTCGGGCACGGTGCCGTCGCGTTCGTCTGCCTGGCGCCTCATGGCCAGGAAGTCCTCGAGCGTGAGCCCATAGAGGTCGGCGACCGTGCGCACGTAGCCGAAGTCCACCAGGTCCTCGATGAAACGCTCGCCCAGGCCTTCGATGTCCATGGCCTTGCGCGAGGCGAAGTGGATGACCGCCTGCTTGCGCTGGGCCGGGCAGAACAGGCCGCCGGTGCAGACGATGGCGGCGCCCTCGGCGTATTCGATGCCGCCGGCCTTGGTCTGCCTGAGCACCTTGCGCACGGCCTCGGTGTGCGAACCGCAGGCGGGGCAAACCGCCGGGAATTCGTAGGGCGGGTGCAGCGGCTCGCCGCGGGCGTCGCGCGGGCGGCGCTCTTCGACCACGCGCACCACTTCCGGGATGACGTCGCCGGCGCGGCGCACGATCACCGTGTCGCCGACGCGCACGTCGAGGCGCGCGATCTGGTCGGCGTTGTGCAGCGTGGCATTGGTGACGGTGACGCCCGCCACCTGCACCGGCGCCAGTCGCGCCACGGGCGTGAGCGCGCCGGTGCGGCCCACCTGCACTTCGATGGCTTCGACCGTGGTGAGCTGCTCCTGCGCCGGGAACTTGTGCGCGATGGCCCAGCGCGGGGCGCGAGAGACGAAGCCCATGGCCGCCTGCTGGTCCTGGCGATCGAGTTTGTAGACCACGCCGTCGATGTCGTAGGGCAGCGCGTCGCGGCGCGCACCGATGGCGGCGAAATAGTCGAGCAGACCCCGCACGCCGCGGGCGACCGAAACCTCGGGCGACACCGGAAAACCCAGGGCCTTGAGCGCCTGCAGCATGTCGGAATGCCGCGACGGCACCGCCCAGCCCTCGGTGACACCCAGGCCGTAGGCGTAGAAGCTCAGCGGCCTGGCCGCCGCCAGCTTCGGGTCGAGTTGGCGCAGCGACCCGGCCGCGCCATTGCGGGGATTGGCCAGCACCTTGCCGCCGGTGGCGCGCATGCGTTCGTTGTAGGCCTCGAAACCGGCACGCGGCATGTAGACCTCACCGCGCACCTCCAGCACCGCCGGCGTGGCGCCGCGCAAATGCAGCGGGATGGCCTTCACCGTGCGCAGGTTCTGGGTGACGTCCTCGCCGGTGGCGCCGTCGCCGCGGGTGGCGCCGCGCACGAACAGGCCGTTTTCGTAACGCAGGCTGATGGCCAGGCCGTCGAGCTTGGGTTCCACCGAAAATTCCGGCTCAGCCACGCCCAGCTCGCGCTCGATGCGGCCGACGAACTCGCCGACCTCCTCGTCGCTGAAGGCGTTGTTGAGCGACAGCATGGGCGCCTCGTGCACCACCTGCTCGAAGCCCGGCAGCACGCCGGCGCCGACGCGCTGGGTGGGCGAATCGGGCGTGCGCAGCGCCGGGTGCGCCTGCTCCAGTGCCTGCAGCTCGCGCAGCAGCGCGTCGTACTCGGCGTCCGGGATCGCCGGGTCGTCGAGCACGTGGTAACGGTGGTTGGCGTCCTCGAGCGCAAGTCGCAGTGCCGCTGCTCGCGAACGGTCAGTGGGGGAGAGTGTGACCATGGCCCCATTCTGACCGGAAATGGAAAACCCCGGGGAGCCCCCGGGGTTTCCCGAAACGGTCACGTACCCGGCGACTTATTGCTCGTCGCGGTAGTCCTGGACCACAGTCGGGCAAGTGCCGCGGTCACAAGAAACGGTAATCACGTTGCCCGGACCCGGGCCGCAGCGATAGACGCCCCAGACGTTGCCATTCTCATCGATGTATTGGTCAATCAGGACGCAGGAGCCTCCGTTGGCTTCGGCCGTACCGACGAGACCGTCCCCTTGGGGCGCCAGGAACGAGGCGCCCATCAACACCGCAGCGGAAAGGCAGGCAGTACGCAGGATGCTATTCAGTTTCATCGACTGGATATCCCAAGGTTCGCAGCGGACTTGCTGCCATGCCTTCATAGCCGGCGAGGTCGCCATGCAGCAACGAAAGACTTGCTAACCGCGTCAGCACCCAAGGTAAATCGTGCTTGTCGCGTTAGCGGCGCTTATCGCGTCGTGCGCAGGTCCCACTTGCTCTGCTTGCGGTCGTAGTTGCGCAGGTCCTCGCGGATGTGCGCGATGCGCTGCCGGCCGAGCGCGTTGCGCTCTTCGTCCAGCAGCACGCCGTCGAGCAGTTCGGCCAGGCGCTGCGCGGTGGGCAGCATGGCGTCCCAGGCGTCGAGCGCGGGCAGCGGGCCCGGCAGCGCCATGAAGAAGCTGATGCCCGGCGTGCGCAGTTCCTGGATGTTGGCCATGTCGAAGGAACCGGGCTTGACCAGGTTGGCGACGCTGAACACCGGGCCGAGTTCCGGGTGGTTGTCCACCAGGCGGTGGAAGATGTTCATGTGGCCGTAGACCAGGCCGGCCTTCTCGGCCGCGACCACCAGGTCGGGGCCGTGGAAGCTCTGGCCGGCGCGCGCCGCCAGGAACAGACTGACGACCTTGTCGAAGTTCTCGTCCGGTCGGGCGCCGGGCGCCGGCGGACCGGCCGGCGCGCGGTCGGGCACCGGTTCGCCGGCCAGGGTCTTTTCGAGCAGGTCGAGTTCGGACTGCTGCAGGGGCACGCCGGATTCGGCGGTGCTGGCGTCGGCCTCGAGGATTTCGCGCAGCGTGGGTTCCTGGCGGTTGCCGGGGCCGGCCTCGCGGGCGGGGGCCGGCGTGCGCTTGCCCTGCCCCGGCTTGCGCCGGCTGGTGAAGATGATCACCGCGAACAGGACCAGCGCGGCGACGCCGATGGCGATGCGCAACAGCGTGGTGTCGCTGAGTCCTTCGAGCATGGTGGATCTCCCTGTTTGCCCGCGGAATGATGCCCGATTTCGGCGCCCGGGTCAGGCGGCGCCGACCAGGCGCGCGGCCTCGGCCAGGTCCACCGACACCAGGCGGCTGACACCGGGCTCGCGCATGGTGACGCCGGAGAGCTGCTTGGCGGCTTCCATCGTCGCCTTGTTGTGGGTGACGAACAGGAACTGCACCTTCTCGCTCATCTCGGTGACCATGGCGCTGAAGCGGCCGACGTTGGCCTCGTCCAGCGGCGCGTCCACCTCGTCGAGCAGGCAGAACGGCGCCGGGTTGAGGCGGAAGATGGCGAACACCAGCGCCACCGCGGTGAGCGCCTTCTCGCCGCCCGAGAGCAGCGAGATGTTCGACACGCGCTTGCCCGGCGGGCGCGCCATGATGGAAACGCCGGTGTCGAGCAGGTCTTCGCCGGTGAGCTCGAGGTAGGCATGGCCGCCGCCGAACAGGCGCGGGTACAGCTCCTGCACGCCGGCGTTGACGCGGTCGAAGGTTTCCTTGAAGCGGCCGCGGGTTTCGCGGTCGATCTTGCGGATGGCCTCTTCCAGCGTGTCCAGGGCCGAGGTGAGGTCGGCGTCCTGGGCGTCGAGGTAGGTCTTGCGTTCGCTCTGCTCGCCGTATTCCTGGATGGCGGCGAGGTTCACCGGCTCGAGGCGGCGCATCTTGGCGTCGATGTCGGCCACGGCCTTCTGCCAGGCCTCGACCTCGGCTTCGGACGTGAGCGAAGCCAGCACCTCGTCCAGCGACAGGCCGGCGGCGACGATGGCTTCCGACAGCTGGCTGGCGCGCAGCTCCAGGGCCTGCTGCTGCAGGCGCTTGGCCGAGATCGCCTCGCGCTGCGACAGGGCCTGCTGGTCGCGCTGCTGGCGTACCTGTTCGTACTTGCGCATTTCGCCCTCGATGCCGTCGAGCGAGGAGCGGGCGGCGGCCAGGTCGCGCTCCACCACCACGCGCTGATCGAGCGCGGACTGGCGCTGGGCCTGCAGGGCCACCACCGGGGCGTCGCCGTCGGCCAGCTGCGCCTGCAGTTCGTTCAGGCGCACTTCGAGCTGGGCCTTCTGGCTGCCCATGCGCGCCAGCGACTGGCTCAGCGCAACCACGCGGGCGCGCTGTGATTCGAGCGTGAGAGCCAGCTGGTGGGCGGCGTCGCGGGCCTCGCGGGCGCTGTTGCGGGCGGCGTCGCGCTGCTCGCCGAGCGTGCGGCGCTGGGCGTCGAGCGCCTGGCGTTCGGATTCGAGGTCGCCCATCTTGGCCACCGCCTGCTCCAGGCGCGCGCGCGCCTCGCGGGCATTGGCCTGGGACTCTTCCAGCGTGGTGGCCAGGGTGGCCAGTTCGCCGTCGATGCGGCCGACGCGGGCCTGGGCGGATTCGAGGCGGCTCTTCTGGCCCTGCAGCTGGCCAGCCAGCTCGGACACGCTGCGGTGCGCCAGGTACAGCGCGCGCTGGGCGTCCTCGCGGTGCTGCTCGGCCTCGAGCAGCTTGTCGCGCATGGAGGTCAGGCCTTCGTTGATGGCCTGCTCCTTCTTCGCCAGCGCTTCGATTTCGGCGCGCAGCGACTGGATTTCACGTTCGCGGGCCAGCGCGCCCTGCTGCGCCTCGCCGCTGCGCAGCACGCGCAGCCAACCCGGGCCCAGCCACTCGCCGGCGCGGGTGACGGCGGCTTCGCCCTCGCCCAGCGCCAGCTGGCGCGCGGCGGCCGCGTCTTCCGCGGCCTGCACCTTGGCCAGCAGGCGACGCACGGCGTCCGGGCCCTGCACTTTCGCCGCCAGCGAACCGGCCGGCGCGGCGAAACCGCTGGCTTCGCCGCTCACCAGGGCGACGCGGCCCTGGCCGAGGCTGGCGATGGCGTCGAGGAAATCGGCCGGCGCGTCCACGGTGACGGCTTCGAGCAGGCTGCCGAGCACGGTTTCGACCGCGGTTTCCCAGCCAGCCTCGACCTGCAGCGCCTCGCCAAGACGGGCGTTGCCGTCGATGCCCTGGCCCTTGAGCCAGTCGAGCGCGACGTTCTTTTCCTGGCCAAGCGCGGCGTGCTGCAGCGCCTCGAGCGACGAGAGGCGGCCGCGCGCGGCCTGGCCCTGCTTGCGAACTTCCGCCAATTCCGACTGCTGCTGGCGCTGCTGTTCCTGCAGGGCGCCCAGCGCGGCCTTGCGCTGCTCGAGCTGCTCGCCCAGGCCGTCCAGGCCGGCCTTCTGGCCGTCGTGGTCGGCGGTGAGCTGGGCCAGCGCGGTAGTGATGGCACTGGTGTCGAGGGTGCCGCGCTCGTTGGCCAGGGCCTCGCGGCGACGGCCGGCGTCGAGCGCCTGCTTTTCCAGGTATTCGATCTTGGTGCGCTCGACCTCGGCCCAGCGCGCGGCCTCGGCCTGGGCCTTGGCGTAGGCGTCCCAGCGCTGCTGCCAGTCGTGCAGCGCGACCTCGGCCGCCTTCAGCGCTTCCTGGCGGCCGCCGTCCTGCTCGCGCAGGGTGGCCAGCTGCGGCTCGGCGGCGGCGATGGCGTTGTGCAGCTCGGCCAGCTGGCGCTCGTCGCCGCTGATGTGTTCGCCGACCTGGGCGAAGGCCGCGTCGGCCTCGGCGCGGGCGGTTTCCAGTCGCTGGCGCAGTTCCTTCTGGTGCTGGATCTGCTGCTCGATGCGGGCCAGTTCGCCGCCGACGCGGTAGACCTCGGCCTGGGCCTTGCCCAGCGCCTCGCTGGCTTCGCCGTGCTGGCTGCGGCAGGCCTCGATCTGGGCCTCGGCCTGGCGCTGGTCGGCCAGCAGCGACTGCAGCTTGATCTCGTCCTGGGTGAGCGCGTCGTTGAGCGACTTGAGGTCGGCGTCGTAGCGGCGGAATTCCAGCGCCTTGAGCTGGGCGTCCTTGTTCAGGCGCTCGGCCTGCAGGGCCTGGTACTGCTCGGCGGCGCGCGCCTGGCGCTTGAGGTGCTCGAGCTGCTTGTCCACTTCCTCGCGCAGGTCGCCCAGGCGGTCGAGGTTCTCGCGCGTGCTCTTGATGCGCGACTCGGTTTCCTTGCGGCGCTCCTTGTACTTGGAGATGCCGGCGGCCTCTTCCAGGTAGACACGCAGGTCCTCGGGCTTGGCCTCGATGATCTGGCTGATCATGCCCTGCTCGATAATCGAGTAGCTGCGCGCGCCCAGGCCCGTGCCCAGGAACAGGTCGGTGATGTCGCGACGGCGGCAACGCGCGCCGTTGAGGTAGTAGTTCGACTGGCCGTCGCGGCTGACCGAGCGCTTGACCGAGATTTCCGCGTAACGGGCGAATTCGCCGCCGATGCTGCCTTCGGAGTTGTCGAAGATGAGTTCGACCTGGGCCTGGCTGACCGGCTTGCGCGCCGAGGAGCCGGAGAAGATCACGTCGGTCAGCGAGTCGCCGCGCAGGCGGCTGGCCGAACTCTCGCCCATGACCCAGCGCACCGCGTCGATGATGTTGGACTTGCCGCAACCGTTCGGACCGACGATGCCGGTCATGTTGGTCGGCAGGTGCATCACCGTGGGGTCGACGAAGGATTTGAAGCCGGACAGCTTGATGGTCGAAAGGCGCATCGGTTCTGGGTTCTCAGTCGGCCGGCCAAACCGGTCGGCCACGGGCCACGGGGGTGCCCCAAGTCATTGATTTGATTGGCAGATCGCGATCCCCACGGCGCGACCATGGGCCAGTATAGCAGCGCCCCGGCGCCTCCCCGCCTAGGTTTCGTCGGGGGTGCGGGCGTGGATGGACAGGGCGTGGATATCGCTCTGCATCAGGCTGCCCAGGGCCGCGTAGACCTTGCGGTGGCGGGCCAGCGGAGGCAGCCCGGCGAATGCGCGGCTGACGATGTCGACGGAAAAATGGCCGCGGCCGTCGCGGGCACCGGCGTGGCCGGCGTGCTTGTGGCTGTCGTCCACCACCTCGAGCTCGGTGGGCGCCAGCGCCGCCTCGAGCATGGCCCGGATGGCGGCAGGGCGCTCCTCGCGCGGCAGGCTCACGGCAGCACCGGCCGGAATGGCCGGACCTCGACGCGAACATAGACGCCGGCGGCCAGGTAGGGATCGGCTTCGGCCCATTCGCGGGCGGCGGCGATGTCGGGGAATTCGGCCACCACCAGGCTGCCCGTGAAGCCGGCCGGACCCGGGTCCTCGGCGTCGATGGCGGGCAGCGGGCCTGCCAGCTTCAGCCGGCCCTGCGCCGCCAGCGCCTGCAGGCGCGCGAGGTGGGCCGGGCGCGACTCAAGCCGCGCCGCGAGCGAGTTTTCCCTGTCGGTTCCAATGATGGCGTACCACATTGGCGACCCCTGTTTCGCCAAGACGTAAGGCCATTATGGCCGAACAACGCGGCCGCCCGCACCCTCAGTCCAGGTGCATGCCCTTGTAGCGGGTGTTGTGCGGCTCGCGCACCTCCTCCGCCGGCCGCGACGCCGTGTAGTAGTACATCGCGATCGAGCGTCGCCAGACGTCCTCGGGCGTGGCCAGCGGCGCCGGGTGGCCGTGGAAGGTGTCGCTGCGGGTGCTGAAGATGACGGCCCGGTTGAACACGGGCGCGATCGAGGCGACCCGGTGCGAGGCGTCGGTGGCCCAGAGCTCGAGGTCACCCCGGTATTCCGGCTTCCAGCCCTCGTTGAAATAGATGAGCAGGTTGATGCGCCGGTGCACCTGCAGCGCCGGGTGCCAGTTGAAGTCGGCGTGCACGCCCAGATGGCCACCTGGCCCCACCAGGTGCACGCCGCCGCCGAGCAGGTGCGGGTCGGGCAGCAGGTGTTCGATGCCGGTGAGCTGCTCCAGGAAGCGGATCATCGGCGCCGAGTTGAGCTCGTGCAGGGCGCGTACCACCGTTTCCGGCAGCACTTCCTCGCGCGAGGTGGCCAGCTTCATCTCGAAGCCGGTGGCGGCGTATCGGTCCCAGGGGATGTCGTCTTCCGGACCGGGGATGGCCGCCGAAATCGCCCGCGCGGCTTCCGGCCGCAGGAAGTCGTCGATCACGAGGTGCGGGAAGGGATCCGCGGCGGCATAGGCCGCGCGCTCGCGGGCTGCCAGCGTCTCGAGGCGGGCCGGGTCGAAGATGAAGTCCATGCGCGAACGATAGAGCGTGGCCGCGACCCGTGTCGAACGCTACCGCAAGGCCGCCCGCGACAGGCACAATCAGGCATGGCAGAACGCTTGATGCTCCATCCGGTCACCCCGCAGCAGCGCCTCGTGGACAAGGCGGTGGCGATCCTCAAGGCCGGCGGACTGGCCCTGGTGCCCACCGACGCGGGTTATTCGCTGGCCTGGGGCCTGGAGTCCCGGGAGGCCGAGGAACGCGTGCAGCGCCTGCGCGAACTGGACAGCCGGCACCCTTTCACCTTACTCTGTCGGCAATTGAGTGAGGCCGGCCGCCTGGCCCGGCTCGACGATCGGGCCTTCCGGCTGATGCGATCGCTGACCCCGGGGCCATGCACGTTCATCCTGCCGGCTTCCCCGGATTTACCCAAGCGCATCAAGAACGCGGGTCGCAGCAAGCGCCGGGACATCGGCATCCGCCTGCCCGACCACGGCGTGACCCGGATGCTGCTGGAGTCCATCGGGGAACCCCTGTTGTCCACCAGCCTGGTGCTGCCGGACGAAGAACATCCGAACAGCCACGAGGCCGAGGAAGTGGCCAACCGTTGGTTGCGTTGGGTCGACGTGATGCTGGACGCCGAGGACTGCGAGCCCGGCCCGACCAGCATCGTGGATTGCACGGGCGACGAACCCGTGGTCGTGCGCCAGGGTTTCCACCCCGTGGCGCTGTGACACCGACTTTCCGGGCCCGGGGGGCCCCCGCTCGATGAGAGCCACGAACCTTTGCACGAGCCTTCGATGAGCGAACCTGCCGCGCCCGAGACCGAGCGCCCGGCCTTCCCGGCCCAGCCCCAGCAGCAGGAAATGCCGCTGGCGGTCTACAAGGGCCAGCCGGTGCTGCAGATGCCGCAGGACCTGTACATCCCGCCGGACGCGCTCGAGGTCATCCTCGAGGCCTTCGAGGGCCCGCTGGACCTCCTGCTGTACCTGATCCGCCGCCAGAACCTGGACATCCTGGACATCCCCGTCGCCGAGATCACCCGGCAATACGTGGACTACATCGGCGTCATGCAGGACCTGCGCTTCGAGCTGGCGGCCGAGTACCTGGTCATGGCCGCCATCCTGGCCGAGATCAAGTCGCGCATGCTGCTGCCGCGCCCGCCGGCCGAGGAAGGCCTGGAGGCCGATCCGCGCGCCGAGCTGGTGCGCCGCCTGCAGGAGTACGAGCGCTTCAAGAAGGCGGCCGAGGACATCGACCAGCTCGACCGCCTCGACCGCGACACCAGCCTGGCCAGCGCCCACGTGCCCGACCGCACCGTGTCGCGCCAGCCGCCGCCGGTGGACCTGCGCGAAATGCTGATGGCGCTGCGCGACGTGCTCAAGCGCGCCGAGCTCTACACCCACCACGCCATCCGGCGCGAGGCGCTGAGCGTGCGCCAGCGCATGGGCGAGGTGCTCAGCCGGCTCTCGGACCGCCAGTTCCACGGCTTCGAGACCCTGTTCAGCGCCGAAGAAGGCAGGCTGGGCGTGGTGGTCACCTTCCTGTCGATCCTCGAGCTCGCCAAGGAGCAGCTGCTGGAGATCGTGCAGGAGGCGCCGCTGGCGCCGATCTACGTGAAGTCGCTGGCCGCGGGCGAAGGCCCCGGCGAGGAAGACCTCCCGGAACCGACCTCCGACGGCGCCGACGCGCCAAACGACTAACCCACGAACCGCGAGTCCATGGACCAGACCCTGATCCGACAGATCGTCGAGGCCGCCCTGCTGGCCGCCCCGCAGCCCCTCACCTTGGCCCAGCTGGCCGGCCTGTTCCCCGAGGACGAGCCTGCGCCCGCCGGCAGCATCGAGCAGGCCCTGGCCGAGCTGCAGGAAGAAGGCGCGAACCGCGGCGTCGAGCTGGTCGAGGTGGCCTCGGGCTTCCGCTTCCAGGTCAAGGCCGACGTGCACGCCTGGGTGGCGCGGCTGTGGACCGAACGCCAGACCAAGTACACCCGCGCCACCCTGGAAACCCTGGCCCTGATCGCCTACCGCCAGCCGATCACCCGCGGCGAGATCGAGCAGATCCGCGGCGTGGCGGTGAACACCAACACCATCAAGCAGCTCGAGGAGCGCGAGTGGATCCGCGTGGTCGGCCACCGCGACGTGCCCGGCAAGCCGGCGCTGTTCGGCACCACCAAGGCCTTCCTCGATTATTTCGGGCTCAGGAGCCTGGACGAACTGCCGCCGCTGGCCGAGCTCAAGGACATCCCCGAACTCGAGCCGCAGCTTCCCTTCGACACCCTGCCGCCGGCCGGCGTGGCGAATGCGGCGATGGCCCACGACCTGGCCGACACCAGCGCCGAAGCCGACGAAACCGAAGCACCCGAAGAAACCAACGACGCCGTCGAGACGACGACCGCCCCTTCCACCGATGAGGCCGGCGACGACGCCGCGCCGGAGCACACGCAATGAGCGACACCCGCAAAGTCCTTTCCCTGAAGGCGAAAGGCAGCGAAAACTCTTCCACCAAGATCGAGGAGCGCCTGCACAAGGTGCTCGCGCAGGCCGGCCTCGGCTCGCGCCGCGCCCTCGAGGAACGCATCGCCCAGGGCCTGGTGAAGGTCAACGGCGAAGTCGCCCAGACCGGCCAGTCGGTCAAGGGCGGCGACCGCATCGACATCGACGGCAAGACCTTCGTCGCCACCGCGCTGACCGAGCCGGCCAGCGTGCTGCTCTACAACAAGCCGGAAGGCGAAGTGACCACGCGCGAAGACCCCGAGGGCCGCGCGACCGTGTTCGAAGCGCTGCCGCGGCTCAAGGGCGCGCGCTGGATCGCGGTGGGCCGCCTGGACATCAACACCACCGGCCTGCTGCTGCTGACCACCGACGGCGAGCTCGCCAATGCGCTGATGCACCCGTCGAGCAACATCCAGCGCGAGTACGTCTGCCGCATCCACGGCGAGGTGCCCGACGCCGTGGTCGACCGCCTGGCGCGCGGCGTCGCGCTCGACGACGGCCCGGCCAAGTTCGACGAGATCGAGCGCATCGGCAGCTCCGACTCGCACGCCTGGTTCCGCGTGGTGCTTTCGGAAGGCCGCAACCGCGAGGTGCGCCGGCTGTGGGAATCGCAGGGTTACCAGGTGAGCCGCCTCAAGCGCGTGCGCTACGGTTCCATCCCCCTGCCCCGCCTGCTCAAGCGCGGCCACTGCGAGGAACTGCCGCAGGCCGAGGTGCAGAAGCTGCGCACCCAGTTCCAGCTCGAAAACAACCCGCCGGTGCTGACCCTGCAGCCGGTGATCGGCCAGCGCAAGTCGCGCCCCACCGAAATCCGCGTCGGCAAGGACCGCAAGCAGGCTTCATACGTCAACGGCGCCATCGACGACGAGGCGCGCGAGCTACGCCGCTTCGACCACGTGCGCGAAGAGCCGCGCGGCCGTGGCCGCGGCCGCCCGGGTGGCGGCGCCGGCAAGCCGTTCGCGGGCAAGGGCAAGCGTGGCCCGGCCAAGCCCTTCAGCGGCCCGATGGGCACCGACGCCCCGGCCGGCGCCCGCCCGGCCCGCGCCGGCGCTGGCGGCAAGCCCTTCCGCGGCAAGCCGCAGGGCGGCCCGCGCGACGACAACTTCGGCAACCGCATCGACGGCCCGCGCGGCAACAAGCCGGCCGGCGCCGGCGGCTTCAACAAGAAGCCGCGTGGCCCGCGCGGCGACGCGCAGCCCACGCACCACGGCGCCCACGAAAACTCCAACCCGGCGGCCTTCCGCAGCTGGTACGTGCCCGAGGGCGTGGAAACCGGTTCGAAGGTGGCGCCACCGCGTGGCCAGCGCCCCGGCAAGCCGGCGGGCCCGCGCCCGCAGGGTGCCGGCCCCGGCCGGCCGTATGACAACCGCGGCGGCAAGCCGGGCGGCCCGCGCGGCGACAGCCCCTACGCCGGCCCGCGCAAGCCGGGCGGCGGCGGTCCGCGCAAGCCCGGTGGTGGCGGCGGTGGCGCGCGCCCGGGTGGCGGCGGTGGCCCGCGTCCCGGTGGCGGCGGCCCGCGCGGCTTCAAGCCCAAGCGCCCCGAAGGCCTGCCCTCGGACGACTGATCCATGGCCAGCCTGGAAGCGCGCTGCCTGGCGCGCCAGTGGTTCTATCCGTTCCGCCTCGCTTCCGGCGCGGTGACGGAAACCTACGTCAGCCCCGACGTCGCGCTGATCCACCAGACCCGCCTGCAGATGCTGCAGGCGGCGGTGGCGGCGCATTTCGGCTCACCGGCGCGCGCCGGCGTGAAGGCCATCGACCTGGCCTGCCACGAGGGCTGGTTCGCGCAGCAGCTTGCCGCCTTGGGCATCGGCGACGTGCTGGGCGTGGATGCGCGCAGCGAACACGTTGAGGACGCCCGGCTCATCGCCGAAGCCTGCGGCCGCGACGCGCTGCGCTTCCGCCAGGCCGACGTGCACTCGCTCGACCCGGCCCGCGACGGCCGCTTCGACCTGGTGCTCTGCCTGGGTCTCATCTACCACCTGGAAAACCCGGTCGGCGCGCTGCGCACCGCGCGGGCGCTCACCGCCGACGGCGGCCTGTGCCTGGTTGAAACCCAGGTCGCACCCGGCCTGTCGGGCGCCATCGACTACGGCCACCACACCTTCGTGAAGCCGCTCATGGGCAGCTTCGCCATCGTCGACGAAACCGACGAAACCCACGGCCCGGAAACCTCGACCACCGGCATCTGCCTGGTGCCCAGCCTCGACGCCCTGCTGTGGGTCCTGCGCAAGGCCGGCTTCCGCCACGTGCAGGTGCTGCCGGTGCCGGCGGGCGGCTACGAGCAGCTCGCCCACGGCAAGCGCGTGATGGTGGCGGCGGGCGCCTGAGTCAGTCGAGCAGCGTGAACCGGTCGGCGTCGAGCTGGGCCGGGAAACGTTCGCGGTGTTCCGCCAGTTTGGCGCCCGACAGCACCGCCGTGGCTACCTGCGGCTTTTCGTCCAGTTCCACCAGCGGCATCCCCAGGAAGTCCAGCGCGACGCTGTCGCCGCTGTAGGCGATGCCATTGCCGTCGGTGCCGGTGCGGTTCACGCCGACCACGTAACCCAGGTTTTCGATGGCGCGGGCGCGCAGCAGCGTGCTCCAGGCGTAACGGCGCGCGGCCGGCCAGTTCGCCACGAACAGCAGCAGGTCGTAATCGAAACGGCCCTCGGCCCCGGCGCCGAAACGGTTGCGGATGAACACCGGGAACCGAAGGTCGTAACAGACCAGCGGACGCACGCGCCAGCCTTTCAGCTCGACCGTGATCGGGTCCTTGCCCGCGGCGTAGCGCTCGTGTTCGCGCGCCATGCGGAACAGGTGGCGTTTGTCGTAGTGGTGCAGCGCGCCGTCGGGCGTGGCCCAGAGCAGGCGGTTGTAGACGCCCTCGCCCACCCGCAGCTGCACGCTGCCGGTGACCACGGCGCCGAGCGCGGCGGCCTGCTCGCGCAGCCACGCCACGGTGGGACCGTCCATGGTTTCGGCCGAGGCCAGGGCGTCGTTGCTGAAGCCGGAGGTGAAGGTTTCCGGCAGCACCACCAGGTCGGTGTGGCCGGCCAGCGGCGCCAGCATGGCGCCGTAGCGCGCGCGGTTGGCGCCCGGGTCGTGCCAGGCGGTGTCGCCCTGCACCAGGGAAACACGCAGGTCGGGCAGGCTCACAGGTTTTCCAGGCGTTCGATGGCGGCGTCGAGCGTGGGCTCGACCTTGGCGAAACACAGCCGCGCCAGGCGCTGTCCCGCCGGCGGCGTTTCATAGAACGGCGACAGCGGGATCGCCGCCACGCCCTTCTCGATGGTCAGCCAGCGGCAGAATTCGCCGTCGGGCAGGTCGCTGACCGCGGAATAGTCGACCAGCTGGAAATAGCCGCCCGGCACCGGCAGCGGCTTGAGCCGGGTGCGGCCGAGCTGTTCGCGGAAGCGGTCGCGCTTGGCCTGGTAGAAGGCGCCGAGCTGTTCGTAGTGCTCCGGCTCCTGCTCGATCATGGCCGCGAACGCCCACTGCGCCGGGGCGAAGGTGCAGAAGGTGTTGTACTGGTGCACCTTGCGGAATTCGGCGCTCAGCGCCGGAGGCGCCACCACGTAGCCCACTTTCCAGCCGGTGCAGTGGTAGGTCTTGCCGAAGCTCGACACCACGAAGGCGCGCTCGGCCAGTTCGGGGTAACGCAGCACGCTCTCGTGCCGGACGCCGTCGAAGATGATGTGTTCGTACACCTCGTCCGACAGCAGCAGCACCTGGCTGCCGCGCAGGATGTCGGCCAGCACCGCCATGTCCTGCGGGCCCAGCATGGCGCCCGAGGGGTTGTGCGGACTGTTGATCATCAGCATGCGGGTGCGCGGGGTGATGGCGTCGCGCACGCGCTGCCAGTCCACCGAAAAATCCACCGGGTCCAGCGGCACGTGCACGGCCTTGGCGCCGGCCAGGTCGATGGCCGGCTCGTAGCAGTCGTAACACGGGTCGAGCACGATCACTTCCTCGCCCGGGCGCACCACCGCCAGCACCGCGTCGAAGATCGCCTCGCTGGCGCCGGAGGTGACCGTCACCTCGGCGTCGGCGTCCACGGCCCTGCCGTAGCAGCGCGCGGTCTTGGCGGCGATGGCCTGGCGCAGGGCCGGGATGCCGGTCATGGGCGCGTACTGGTTCTTGCCCTCGGCCATGGCGCGGGCGAGTTCGTCCACCAGCCGCTGCGGCACCGGGAAATCGGGAAAACCCTGTCCCAGGTTCACCGCGCGATGCTCCAGCGCCAGCTGGGACATCACGGTGAAGATGGTGGTGCCGACCTTGGGCAGCTTCGTTTCAGGCGTCATCGTGGTTTCCTGGCGCGGGCTCAGGGCGCGCAGCCCTGGGTGCTGCCCAGCGGAACCACGTTGTCCACCACGTTCCAGCCGCCGGCGACGCCGTTGGCGAAGGTGGCGTCGAGCGTGATGCCGCTGATGGCGGTGGCGCCGTACTGGCGCGACACCGTGCCCACCGCCGTGCGCACCGGCGCCGAGTAGGCCCCCAGCGGCGCGAAGCCCTGCAGCTGGTCGAGCTGCACCGGGTTGTTGCCGGTGTCGAAGGCGCCGCCGCGCTCGGCCGCCAGGAAGCGCGGCACGCCGAGGTTGTCGTAGATGAAGGCGGCGATGAACTCGTAACCCGGGTGCACCTGCACGCTGTAGCCGCTGCCGGCGCGGGCCGGGTCAAACCAGTTCGCGCTGCTGTCCAGCGGCTGGCCGCCCACGCTGGGGCAACCGGTCAGGAACGCGTCCATGGACTCGACGCCGGTGAAGCCGTCGAGGTTGTAGGCGAACGAGAACTGCTTGTCGGTGACCGCGGTCATCACCGCGTTGCCCACCTGCACCAGGTGGTTGGCGCTGCCGTTCCACGCGGCGCGGTAGATCGGCGTGCTCCAGCTGCCGTTGTCGCCGGGCTGTGGGGCCTGCATGTAGTACCAGGTGGGCGTGCCGTCCTGGAAATACGTGTACCAGAGCACCGCGCGCTCGGCGCCGGCCGGGTACATGAAGATGCCGTGGCCACCGCGGGCCGGCGCGTAGTAGGAACCGCCGCGCACCACCAGCGGTGCGCCGATGGCGTCCACGGTGGCGCTGACGGCCACTTCGGCCGCGCCGCCGCCGGTATTGACCGGGGTGACGTACCAGCGACCCGGCTGCAGGCTGCCGCCGGAAACCGTGATCACCTGGTTGGCGCCCGCGGCGGTGGCCGAGAGCACGCCCGGCGCGTTGCGGTCCGGGGCCGGCGCCACCACGGGCGCGGCCGGGCTGGGCACGTGCGCCGCGTACAGCGACACCGAACCGGTGCCCTGGGTGCGGAAGGTGACCGAGGTGGCATTGGCCGGCACGTCGAACACCAGCGTGTCATGCGCGGCACCCGGGGCCAGGCGCACGTTGCGGGCCACGCCCGCCGACAACGCGAACGGCGCCAGCGTGCTGCTGCTGCGCACCAGGCGCACCGGCACTTCGATGACGCGCTCGCCCGGGGCGGCCTCGACCAGCAGCAGCGCCAGGCGCTCGTCGCCGGCGGCCAGGGCCGGCACGTCGTAGCCGATGCGCACCGGGAAAGGCGTGTCCGCGGGCACGTTGCCCGGGCCGGTGGCGACCAGCGCGCCGCTGCTGCCGGGCACCGCCGAGATGACGGTGCGCGACACGGTGACGTTGGTGCCCGCGCCGGACCAGTTCTGCGCCATCAGCCAGTAGGTCTGCGCGGCCGCCGCGCCGTTCACGGTGAACTCGCAGGTCTCGTTGGAAGCCGACGAGGTGGAGCGGCACAGCTCCTCGGACTCGTCCGGGCGGCCGTCGTTGTCGATGTCGCGGCCCACGAACAGGTCGATGTCCGGCGCCGCGGCGCGGGTGGTGACGCGCACGCGGTGGCGCACGCCGGCACCGGCCGGGATGGTGAAGGTTTCGTAGTAGTTGCTGGTGACGTCGTCGTAGATCTCGGTGTTGGTGGGGTCGACGGCGATGTTGCGCACCGACGTGGCGGGCACCGCCAGGTCGGTCATGTGGAAGCGCGCATTGGGCAGCGGCAGCAGCGAATCGAGCGCCACGTCGGTGAAGCCGCGCTCGCGGCTGGCGTCGATGGCCACTTCGGCCGGCACGCCCGCCTCGTCCGACACCGGCGAGGCGTACACCGCCACCGGCAGGCGCAGGTTCGGCCGGCCGTCGCCGCTGGTGTTGACCAGGGTCACCGCGCCGTAAACCCAGCTGCCCGGCAGGCCGGGTGCACTGACGTCGATGTCGAAGGTGACCGACGTGCCCTGGGCGCTGGACACGAAACCGGCGGTGCCCGGCGTGATGGTGGCGCCGCCCGAGAGCTGCGCCTGCACGGTGTAGCTGGCCGGATTGGCGCCCTGCATCAGCTTGAAGTTGCGGGTGAGCTGGCAGCTCCGGAAGCAACCCGCGTGCGCCATCGTCGGCAGGTTCAGGTCCTGGGGGGGCGCCCGGGGGCCCGCGGGGGGGGGGGGGGGGGGGG
>JAIBEO010000244.1 GCA_019459185.1 Rhizobium sp.
GCCCCCCGCGGCTGAGCCTCAGCCGCCCAGGTGGCCCAGCGGCAGGCCGCGGGCCTGCTTCACGGTGCGCAGCACGAAGCTGGAATTGATGTCGGCCACGCCGCTGGCGTTGAGCAGGTGGTCGAGCAGGAAGCGCGAGAAGTGGTCGAGGTCCTGCACCACGACCTGCAGCAGGTAGTCCATTTCGCCGGTCAGCGCGTGGCAGGCCACCACTTCGTCCCAGCGGTTCACGCGCGTGGTGAAGGCATCCACGGCCTCCGGGTCGTGCCGCGCTAGCTGCACGCGCACGAAGGCCTGCAGGCCCAGGCCGACCTTGGCCGGGTCGATGCGCGCGGCGTATCCGGCCAGCACGCCCAGTTGCTCAAGCCGCTGCACCCGGCGCAGGCAGGCCGAGGGCGACAGGCGCACCCGCTCTGCCAGGTCGGTATTGCTCAGCCGGCCCTCGCGCTGGAGTTCGGCCAGCAGGGCCAGGTCGGTGCGATCCAGGCGGACGTGGTCCATTTCCTGCCTTCCATCGAAGCTTTGACGCAATTATGTTGCGACATAATCGCCTTCGCCTGCAACTTTGCAAACCTGTTGCGGGGTCCGGGCGCTAGACTGGTGCGGTCCGTACGGAGCCGCCATGAACACCCCGAAACGCGTCGAACACCAGCTCACCGACAAGGGCTACGTCCCGGTCTACACCACGGCCGTGATCGAGCAGCCCTGGGCCAGTTACAGCGAGCAGGACCACGCGGTCTGGGCAACGCTGTTCCGCCGCCAGCGCGAGATCCTGGTGGGCCGCGCCAGCGACGAATTCCTGCGCCAGCAGGAAGCCATGGGCATGACGCCCGATCGCATCCCGAAGTTCGACGAGATCAACCCGATGCTGCGCCGGGCCACCGGCTGGGAGCTCATCGGCGTCGAGGGCCTGCTGCCGGAGCTGACCTTCTTCGAACACCTGGCCAACCGCCGCTTCCCGGTGACCTGGTGGATCCGCAAGCCCGGGCAGCTTGATTACCTGAGCGAGCCGGACCTGTTCCACGACCTGTTTGGCCACGTGCCGCTGCTGATGAACCCGGTGTTCGCCGACTACATGGCCGCCTACGGCCGCGGCGGCGTCAAGGCGCACGCCATCGGCCCCGAGGCGCTGGTGAACCTGACGCGCCTGTACTGGTACACGGTGGAATTCGGCCTGATCCGCCAGGCCGACGGCCTGCGCATCTACGGCAGCGGCATCGTCAGCTCCAAGGGCGAATCGATCCACTGCCTGGAATCCCCTGCGCCCAACCGCATCGGCTTCGACCTCGAGCGCATCATGCGCACGCGCTACCGCATCGACACCTTCCAGAAGACCTACTTCGTCATCGACAGCTACGAGCAGCTGATGGACGCGACGCGGCCCGACTTCACGCCGATCTACTCGAAGCTGGCCACGCTCGGCAGCATCCCGGCCGGTTCGCTGCAGGACGGCGACGTCGTCTATCAGCGCGGCACCGGCGAAGGCTGGCTGGACGACGGCGACGTCTGAGCTTTCGCCGGCCGAACGTACTTTCGGTTGATCCAGGCGGCGGCGACGAACGAGGCCGCCAGCGGCGCGAACCAGGCGAAGTTCTGCAGCAGCGCCGGGTCCACGCCCGGCAGCAGACTGCGCAGGCCGATGCCGAAGAAGGCGATGTGGGTGGCCACGCCGTTGCCGATCATGGCGCCGTAGTGTTCCTTCAGCCACCACTTCGGGTCGGTGGCGCTGCGCCGCCGGGCGCGCAGCGCGCCCACGCCGGCCGACGCGCCGACGGCGCCGAACACCGCGAAGATCGGCTCCTCGATGCGCAGGCCCAGCGCCATCATGGCCAGGCCGGCCAGCACGCAGGCGCCGGTGAGGCCCCAGTAGACCTTGCCGAAGAAACGCTCCGGCGAGCGCTTGTCGCGGATCGCGCGCCAGGCGGTCCAGCAGGCCTGCGCCACCAGCAGCAGCAGGAAGGCGAGGAAGGCCGCGACGTTGGGTTTGTCGGCGCGCAGCGCCGCTGCCACCATCGGCAGGCCGGTGGCGAGGATGCCGCACATCGCCAGCAGGTAGGCCTGGCCGACGCGGCGGTGCAGGAGCGTGCCCTTCTTCACGAGGCCCGCGGTCCAGTAGGTGGCCAGCGCGACGGCGCCGAAAGCGACGTGCAGCAGGACGACGGCTTCGTAGGTGCTCATGGGGTTCCTCCGGGTTCGGCGCCAGTGTCGCGGCGTGGTGGGCGCCGATCAGGTGCCGGCGGTCACCGCGGCGGCCTGCCGGAAGTCACTTTCTTCGCTGCGGGCCTTGAGCGCGCGCGCGCGGCGGCCCAAGCTGCCGCCATGCAAACCCGCCTGCGCACCGTGTTTTCGCCGCTCAGCTTCGCCGCCTACCTGGCCTGGGGCGCGATCGGCTGGGAGCTGCTGTTCACCCGCGGGGATTCACCGGCCTGGCTGGGCGCGCCGGCGCCGGGCTGGCTGCTGGCGGGGCTGCACCTGGCCTTCCTGGCGCTGTTCATGTCGGTGGTGGGCAACGACCAGCCGTCCCCGGGACGGCTGCGGCTGCGCGTGGCGCTGCAGTTCGGCATCGCCTTCGCGCTGATGGTACTGGCGCGCAACAGCACGCTGCCGATCCTGCTGATCCTGTGCGTGGTGCAGGTGGTGCACGTGGCCCCGCCGCGGCCGGCGGTGCTGGTCGTGCTGGCCTCGAACGTGGTGATGTACTTGGTCTACAGCGAGCTCTGGCAGTTCCGCAGCGCGCTGGTGAGCACGCTGATGCACATGAGCTTCCAGGCGTTCGCCGGCCTGACCGCCTGGTTCGGCCTCAACGCCGAACGCGCCCGCGACGCCCTGGCCGCGGCCAACGCCGACCTGGTGGCCACGCGCTCGCTGCTGGCCGAAACCGCGCGCGACGGCGAACGCCTGCGGCTGTCGCGCGAACTGCATGACGTGGCCGGGCACAAGCTCACCGCGCTCAAGCTCAACCTGGCCGCGCTGGCGCGCGACCCGCGCTTCGGCGAAGACACGCAGGTGGCGCTGTGCGCGCGCCTGGCCGACGAGCTGCTGGCCGACATCCGCGGCGTGGTGCTGCAGATGCGCCGCGGCGACGGCCTGGAACTCGGTCCGGCGCTGGAAGCCCTGGCGTCGCCCTTCCCGCGGCCGCGCCTGCACTTGCAGATCGCCGGCGACGCACGGGTGGCTTCGCTGGCCCAGGCCGAAGCGGTGCTGCGCGCCGTGCAGGAGGGCCTCACCAACGCGGCCCGGCATTCGCAGGCGCACAACCTGTGGGTGGTGCTGCGGCGCGAGGGCGAACAGCTGCGGCTGGACATCCGCGACGACGGCCGCGGCCGCGGCGAACTCACCGCCGGCAACGGCTTGGGCGGCATGCGCGAACGGCTCGAGGCGGTCGGCGGCGGGCTGGACGTACGCCGCACCGACACCGGCGGCGTGCACCTGCAGGCCTGGCTGCCGGTGGCGGCATGAACACCCCCATCCGCATTGCGCTCGCCGACGACCAGGCCCTGGTGCGCAGCGGCCTGACCGCGCTGCTGGCGGGCTTCCCGCAGCTGCAGCTGGTGGCCCAGGCCGATGACGGCCAGGCCCTGCTGGACGCGCTGGCAGCGGCGCCGGCCGAGGTGATCCTGTCCGACATCCGCATGCCGGGCCTGGACGGCTTCGGCCTGGTGCGCGCCCTGCGCGCCCGCGGCGATGCCACGCCGGTGGTGCTGCTGACCACCTTCGACGACGAAGAGCTGCCGCTGCGCGCGGCCGAAGCCGGCGCCCAGGGTTTCCTGCTCAAGGACGCCTCGCCCGAGGACCTGGTGGAGGCGATCGAACGGGTGGCGCGCGGCGAAACCCTGCTGGCGCCGGTCCCCACCGACCCGGTGCGCGCACGTTACGCCTACCGCGACCAGGCCGAGCCCACTGACACCTTCAACGAGCGCGAAGTGGCGATCCTGCGCCTGCTCGCCGGCGGCTATTCAAACAAGGAAATCGCCAGGGCCGTGTTCCTGTCCGAGGGCACGGTGAAGAACTACGTCTCCGACATCCTCGACAAACTCGGCACCCGCGACCGCACCCGCGCCGTCCTCAAAGCCATCACCCTGCGAATCATTTGAATCATTTGAACCAGGTTGATTTTATGAATCATTTGAACCAGGTTGATTTTATTTAACCGGGTTCATCGCACCAAATCAACCCGGTTAAATAAAATCAACCTGGTTCATCGGGTTCAGGCGCCGAGGAGGACGACGGTGGTGACCGTGGCCACCATGGCGGCGAGGCCGATGGCCACGCGCAGGCCATAAGCCGCGCCGCCGCTGAGGAAGGCGATCACCGCCTTCGCCACCGAGCTGGCGGCCAGCAGGCCGACGATGCCCCAGCGCGCCTGTTCGGCGTCGAAAGTGCCGGTGAGCCAGAGCTTGCCGACCGTGGCCGCCGCCGCGTGCAGTTCCGCCAGCGCCGCCAGCGTCGCCGCCACCATGGCGCCGCGCGGGCCCAACCAGGCGTTGAGCGCCGCCGAGGCGAACAGCACCGCGGTGATGATGACCGCGAAGGCCAGCGCATGCCGGAAGCGGAACATGCGGCTTTCCGAAGTCGGCGGCGGCTGGCCGTCGCCGTCGCGCCGCAGGCCCAGCAGGCCGCCCACCAGCAGCACGCCGCAGGCCGCCGCCACCTCCACCCAGACCACGGCCAGCAGGCCGGGGGCCACCGCCAGCAGCACCGGCACGAACAGGCTGATCGAGGCCAGGTTGGCCAGCAGCGCCGCGCTCACCGCCGGTGAACGCAGTTCGGGCGTTTCCCGCACGCGCTGGCCGAATCCCGCCACCGCCGCGGTCGAGGACACATAGCCGGCGAAGAACCCCGCCATCGCCAGGCCCCAGCGGTTGCCGACCATGCGCAGGGCCACGTGGCCGGCGGCGCTGATGGCCATCATCAGCACCACCAGCTT
Organism: Rhizobium sp.; assembly: GCA_019459185.1. Classification (GTDB taxonomy): domain Bacteria; phylum Pseudomonadota; class Gammaproteobacteria; order Xanthomonadales; family Xanthomonadaceae; genus Arenimonas. Next base: position 4,928 of record JAIBEO010000244.1, read on the forward strand.
CCACAGCGTGGCGGGGTTGAAGACGTCGAAGGGCCCGATCACGTGGTCGGGCACCAGCGGCAGGATGACCAGGGCCGAGGCCAGCAGCACCAGGCCGTCGCGCACCTCGCCCTCGCTGACCCGCTCCCGCGCCAGCCGGTGCAGCGGATCCTTGGCGTACACCAGCACCGCCACCACCACCGCCAGGCCGCCGGCGAGGGCCGGCACCATCACGGCCAGGCCGCCGAGCAGGCAGGTGAGCACCAGGGTGATCTCGCCGGTCAGGCCCGGGTCTTCGGCGCGGCTCTGGCGGTAGCTCATGCCCGCGAACAGGCCGCACAGGGCCAGCACCACCGCGAACACCACCGGATCGAGCCAGAGCGCCACCGTGCCCGACAGGGCCGCCAGTGCATGCGTGCGCAGGCCGGCGGCGGTCGGGCGCTCGGGATGGCGGCGCTCGCGCACGGCGCCCACCAGCAGGCCCACGCCCAGGGACGTGCCCAGGGGCAGCAGCGGCAACGCCTCGTGGCCGGCGGGAAGCATGGCCCGATTGTGCCGCCAAGGACCCCCGCGCTTGCAAGCCCGCCGCGAGGCCGGACAATGCACGGGTCTGCCGCCGCCCGCTGGAGCCCCATGAAGCCGATTTCCCTCACGCGCTACCTGATCGAGGAGCAGCACGCCGGCCGCATCAACCCCGACCTGCGCCTGCTGATCGAAGTCGTCGCGCGCGCCTGCAAGTCCATCTCCATCGCCATCGGCAAGGGCGCGCTGGGCGGCGTGCTGGGCGAAGCCGGCACCGGCAACATCCAGGGCGAGGCGCAGAAGAAGCTCGACGTGCTCAGCAACGACATCCTGCTCGAGGCCAACGCCTGGGGCGGCCACCTGGCCGGCCTGGCCTCGGAGGAAATGGACCACAGCCAGACCATCCCCGACGCCTTCCAGCGCGGCAACTACCTGCTGCTGTTCGATCCGCTCGACGGCAGCTCGAACATCGACGTGAACATCTCGGTCGGCACCATCTTCTCGGTGCTGCGCTGCCCCGAAGGCGTCACTTCGCCGGGCGACGAACATTTCCTGCAGCCCGGCAGCACCCAGGTTTGCGCCGGTTACACCACCTACGGGCCCAGCACGATGCTGGTGCTCACCGTTGGCCACGGCACCCACGTGTTCACGCTCGACCGCGAAGTCGGCAGCTTCATGCTGACCGGCCGCAACGTGCAGATCCCGGCCGACACCAGGGAATTCGCCGTGAACATGTCCAACCAGCGCTTCTGGGAAGAGCCCATGCAGCGCTACGTGGGCGACCTGCTCGAGGGCAAGGAAGGCCCGCGCGGCAAGGACTTCAACATGCGCTGGGTGGCTTCGATGGTGGCCGACGTGCACCGCATCATCACCCGCGGCGGCATCTTCAGCTACCCGCTCGACAGCAAGTGCCGCGACAAGGGCGGCAAGCTGCGCCTGATGTACGAAGCCAACCCGATGGCCTTCATCGTCGAACAGGCCGGCGGCGCCGCCAGCACCGGCCGCCAGCGCATGCTCGACGTGCAGCCCACCGGCCTGCACCAGCGCGTGCCGGTGTTCCTGGGCTCGCGCAACGAAGTAACCGAAGCGGTGCGTTACCACCACGAATCCGACCAGGGGGCCTGAGTGACCGGCGGCGACTTCATCGAAGTTTACGAAGGCGCCATCCCGGCGCCAGTCTGCGCGGAGATCATCCGGCGCTTCGAAGCCAGCGGCCAGGACCAGCCCGGCCTGGTCGGCGGCGGCCTATACCCCGACCTCAAGCACAGCCGCGACATCAGCATCAGCGGCAAGCCCGAGTGGCGCGAGGTGGAAGCGACGCTGGTGAAGACCGTGCTGGCCTGCCTGGCCGATTACCTGCGCCGCTACCCGTACACGCTGATCGCGCCGCTGATGGTCGAGCACGGCACGAAGAAGGAATCACGCCGGCTGCAGGCCGAGGATTTCCCGGGCCTTCCGGAGGCGCAGCTGGGCGAGATCATCCGCGCCATCTTCCGCCCCGGGCGCATCAACCTGCAGCGCTACCGCGCGGGCGAGGGGGGTTACCCGTACTGGCACTGCGAGCTTTACCCGCGCGACCCCGCCTGCGACACGCTGCACCGGCACCTGCTGTGGACGGTCTACCTCAACGACGACTTCCAGGCCGGCGAAACCGAGTTCTACCACCAGCAGCGCAAGGTGGCGCCGCGCACCGGCAGCCTGCTGATCGCACCGGCCTCGTTCACCCACACCCACCGCGGCAACCGCCCCGAGGGCGGCGACAAGTACATCGCCACCAGCTGGGTGCTCTTCAACCGCGCCGAGCAGATCTTCGGCAAACCCGCCTGAGTACGCCGACCATGGTTTCCAACACCCCCAGCCCCTCCCATCGTTCGCGCCGCGCGCGGCTCCTGCTGGCCATCGCCCTGGCGATGGCGCCGGTGGCCGTGGCCGCGTCCCCTGCGAAGCCCTCCGTGGTTCCCGTCGATGCCAGGGTTCCCGTGCCTCCGACCGCCATTCGCAGCGGCGACGCCTGGCACTTCCTGTACGAATTGCGGCTGTCGAACTTCTCCGGCCGCCCGATGCCGCTCGAGCACGTCGAGGTGCTGGGCGAGGACGGCACTCCGTTTGCCCGCTTTGCCGAATCCGAGCTGGCCACGATGCTGGCGATCCCCGCGCAGGCGGCGGCAACGGAAGCCACCACGTTGGCGCCGGGCACCATCGGCACCCTGTTCCTCGAGGTCGTCGTCCCGGCCACCGGGGCGCCGCCCGCGCACCTTTCCCACCGCCTCCGGTTCACCAGCCCCGCTGGCACCGACCCGAGCCGCACGACCATCGAAGGTCCGCGCGTGGCCGTGGGCCCAGCGCAGGGCGCCGTGGTCCTTGGCCCTCCGCTCGGCGGCGGGAACTGGCTGGCGGCCAACGGGCTTTCCAATGAGTCCGACCATCGCCGCACACTGGTCACGGTCGATGGCCAGGCCCGGATCGCACAGCGTTACGCCGTCGATTTCGTGCAGCTCGACGACGAGGGCCGCGCGTTCAGCGGCGACGCATCGAAGAACGCCAACTGGACCGGCTACCGGGCCCCCGTGCTGGCGGTGGCCGATGGCCAGGTCACCGCGGTCCGCGGTGACCTGCCCGACAACACGCCCGGCCAGCTCCCTGCGACGAAGATTTCGCTCGACACCATCGGCGGCAACACGGTGGCCCTCGACATCGGCGATGGCCGCCACGTCCTGTATGGCCACCTGGTGCCCGGCAGCATCCGGGTGGCGCCCGGCCAGAAGGTCCGCAAGGGAGACGTGATCGGCGAACTCGGGAACTCGGGCCAGTCGGATGCGCCGCACCTTCACCTGCAGGTCGCGGATGCGGGTTCCGCGCTGGCCGCCGAGGGCCTGCCGTATGTCTTCGCCTGCTTTCGCGACCGCGGCCGCGTCACCTCGGTCGATGCCGCCCTGGAGGCCCCGGGTGCCTGGAAGCCCGTGCAGGGCGGCGCGATCCGATCGAAGGCCCTGCCCGGGGCCAATGAAGTCTTGAGCTTCTGCGACCAGCCGCGACCGCGCGCCTAGAACAGCTCGCCCTGCGGCGAAGGCGGGCGCGGCGGCGTGAACGCGGCGGTGTCCAGCGGACGCGAACGCCATTCGGCGAAGCCCAGCTTGCGCCAGGCCAGGTCGAAGCGCGCCTTCGCCATCGCGGCCCAGGCGCCGGTGCCCGACTGGCGCTGGCCGAAGCGGGCGTCGTAGTCGCGGCCGCCGCGGGCCTGGTTCACCAGCGCCATGACGTGCGCCGCGCGCTCCGGAAGATGGGCATCGAGCCAGTCGCGGAACAACGGCGCCACTTCGTGCGGCAGGCGCAGCAGCACGTAGCCGGCGCGCGTGGCCCCGGCCTCGCGCGCGGCGGCGAGCACCGCCTCCATCTCGTGGTCGTTCACCGCGGGGATGACGGGCGCGAACATCACGCCGGTGGGAACGCCGGCGTCGGCAAGCCGCCGGATGGCCTGCAGGCGCCGGTGCGGCGCGCTGGCGCGGGGCTCGAGCCGCGCCGAGAGCCGGTTGTCGAGCGTGGTGACCGAAAGCGCCACGCTCACCAGGTTGCGCGCGGCCAGCGGCACCAGCAGGTCGAGGTCGCGTTCGACCAGGGCGTTCTTGGTGAGCAGGGTGAAGGGGTGGCCGCAAGCGCCCAGCACTTCGATGACGGCGCGGGTGAGCCGGTGGCGGCGCTCGATGGGCTGGTAGGGGTCGGTGTTGGTACCCATGGCGATCGGCGCGCAGCGGTAGCCGGGGCGGGCCAGTTCGGCGCGCAGCACCTCGGCCACGTTGGCCTTGGCGAACAGCCGCGTTTCGAAGTCGAGGCCGGGCGAAAGTTCGAGCCAGGCGTGCGAGGGGCGCGCGAAGCAGTAGCTGCAGCCATGTTCGCAGCCGCGATAGGCGTTCACCGATCGGTCGAAGGGCAGGTCGGGCGAACGGTTGCGCGAGATGACGCTGCGCGCCTGTTCGAGCGAGACGGTGGTGCGCGGGTCGGGCGCGGGCGCGTCGGGCTCCCAGCCGTCGTCCACCGGTTCGTGGGTGGTGCGCGCGAAGCGCCCCTCGGGGTTGCCGGTGGCACCGCGGCCCTTGGTCACTTTGCGGCGGCCGTTCTCTGCGATCATGCCTCCAGTTTGGTCCGCGGCAGTCTCGCCCGCCGAGACAGGAGGAAACGCCATGGCGTTCAGCGAGTGGTGGCCGGAACTCAAGCCCTGGCTGATCGGCACCTGGGTGCTGTACCTGGCGGTGCTGGCCGGCTGGATCGTGCTGCAGAAGCGCGAGCCGATCGCCACGCTCAGCTGGCTGCTGTCGCTGGCGGCACTGCCGGTGCTGGGCCTGCTGATCTACCACTTCTTCGGCCCGCAGCGCATCGTGCGCCAGCGGCGCCGGCGTTCGCTGTCTCGGCGCGGCCTGCAATCGGCGCTGCCGGCCGACCTGCACCCCAGCGAGGACTGCGCCACGGTGGCGCGCCTGGCCCAGGCCGCCACCGGCTACGCGCCCTGCACCGCCACCGATGCGCGCCTGCTGGTGGGCGGCCGCGCCACCTTCGACGCGCTGCTCGAAGCCATTTCCGGCGCCCGCCACCACCTGCACGTCGAGTACTACATCTTCGAACCCGACCGTACCGGCACCCGGGTACGCGACGCGCTGGTGGCGAAGGCACGCGAAGGCGTGCGGGTGCGCCTGCTGCTCGACGCCCTGGGTTCCGGCCGGCTGCGGCCGGCCTTCCTGGCGCCGCTGCTGGAGGCCGGCGTGGAACTGGCCTGGTTCCACCCGGCGCGCCTGCGCTGGCTGTGGCGGCCGCGCATCAACCTGCGCAACCACCGCAAGATCGTCGTGGCCGATGGCCGGGTGGCGTTCACCGGCGGCATCAACGTGACCGACGACGAGAACGAGGCCGTCAACCCGCGCGCCTTCCACGACCTGCACCTGCGGCTCGAGGGCGAGATCGTGCGCTGGCTGCAGCTGGCCTTCCTGGAGGACTGGCACTACGCCACCGGCGTGGCGCCGCGCGACGACGGCCTTTGGCCGCCCGCCGCGCCCGGGCGGGTGGTGGCGCAGGCCCTGCCGGCGGGGCCGGATTCGCCCTGGGAACCGGTGCACCGGGTGAAGGTGGAGGCGATCCACCAGGCCAACCACCGGGTGTGGCTGGTGACGCCGTATTTCGTTCCCGGCGAGGCGGCCCGCATGGCGCTCACCTCGGCGGCGCTGCGTGGCCTGGACGTGCGGGTGGTGGTGCCGGCGCGCAGCGATTCGGGGGTGGTGAGCGCCGCGGCGCGCTCCTATTTCGAAGAGCTCACCGCCGCCGGCGTGCGCGTCTTCGAATACCAGCCGCGCATGCTGCACAGCAAGGCGCTGCTGGTGGACGACGACACCTGCATCGTCGGCAGCGCCAACTTCGACCACCGCAGCTTCCGCCTGAATTTCGAGCTGAGCGTGCTGCTGCACGACGCCGGGGTGGCCGCCGGCCTGGAAGCCGAGGTGCAGGCCACCCTGGCCCACTGCCGCGAAGTGCTCGCCGGGGACCTGCCGGCACCGTTCCTGCGGCGGCTGGGCGACGCCAGCGCGCGCCTGCTGTCGCCCCTGCTCTGAGCCGGCCGGTGGCAGCGCCGCCGGCTTCGGCTACACTCCGGCCAAACAAGCGAGGTGCCGCATGCACTGGCTCTACTTCCTCGGTTCCCTGGCCTGCCTCGGGCTGGCGATGATCCGCACCCTGCCCAGTTTCGCGGTGCTGGTGCTGCTGGCCGGCGCCCTGGGCTTCATGGTCGCGTTCCTGCTGGGCTGGGTAAATTCGCGCATCTCCAGCAGTTCGCGCGACGTGAGCCACATCATGAGCGCCGACGAACTGCGCCAGCTGCGCGAACAGGCGCAGGCCCGCAAGGCCGCCCAATCCGGCGGCGAAGATTCCCCGCGCTGAACCCCAAGGAGATCCCCGCATGAACACCCTCGTTTTCCTGCTCATCGGCGCGCTCGCGGGCTGGCTGGCCGGCGTGGTGATGAAGGGCCGCGGCTTCGGCGTGGTCATCAACATGGTGGTCGGTGTGCTGGGCGCCTTCTTCGGCGGCTGGCTGCTGCCCAAGCTGGGCGTGGGCATCGGCGGCGATTTCGGCCTGTTCTTCACCGCCTTCATCGGCGCGGTGGTGCTGTTGGCCGTCATCGGCCTCATCAAGAGGGCCTGAAGCAGGGCCTCAGCGCGGCGTTCCTGCGCGCCGGCGCTCAGCCGGCATCGGCCTGCACGCGGTTGCGGCCGGCGCGCTTGGCGCCATAAAGCGCGGCGTCGGCGCGGCGCAGCAGGCTGTCGGGTTCCACCTGCACGTCGGGCACGAAACCGGCCACGCCGATGCTGACCGTCATGCCGGCGTCGCTGGAAGCGATGGCGGCGCGGATCTGCTCGGCGCGACGCACCGCTTCGGCCGGATGCACGCCGGGCAGCAGCAGGGCGAATTCCTCGCCGCCGTAGCGGGCCAGCAGTTCGCGCTGCGGGTCGTGCTGCTGGTTCAGGCGCTGGGCGATGCCCTTGAGCTGCACGTCGCCCTCGAGGTGGCCGTGGGCGTCGTTGTAGGCCTTGAAGTGGTCGACGTCGATCATCAGCACCGACAGCGGGCGGCGCTGGTCGAGGCAGCGGTACCACTCGCGGCGCAGGCCGTTCTCGAGCGCGCGGCGGTTGGCCACGCCGGTGAGCGCGTCCTCGGTGGCGAGTTCGGCGAGCTTGCGGTTGACGTCCTCGAGCTCGTGCGTGCGTTCGGCGATGCGCGCCTCGAGCCGTCGGTTGGCCTCGAGGAACCGCTCGGTGCGCTGGCGCACCAGCCACAGCGCCACCAGCAGCGCGATGGCGACCACGGCCGCGGCCACCAGGCCCAGCACCCAGAGCTGTTCGTACCAGCGCGGCTGCACCTGGAAACGGTAGGTGATCGACGCCGGCTGCCGGCCGGTGCCGGTGCGCGCCTGCACTTCCAGCGCGTAGTCGCCGGCGGGCAGGGCCCGGATGAACAGGTCGCGGTCGGCCCAGTTGCTCCACCCCGGCGTGACGCCGTGCAGCAGGTAGCGGAACTCGGCGCCGCTTTCCATGCTGACCATCGAGAAGCGCATGCTGAGGCTGTGGCCCGGCGGCACCTTCACGGGCTCGTCGCCGCTGCGCAGCGGCAGCGGCCGGGTTTCGCCCTTCTCGCTGCGGGCGAGCACCGATTCCATGGCCAGCTGCAGCGGCTGCGGCGCCTGCGCGCTTTCGAGCGGGTTGAACTGCAGCAGGCCGGACCAGGTGGCGATGCGCAGCACGCCGTCACGGTTCACGCGCAGGTAGGAATAACCGGCCAGGCCGCGGCCACCCGGGTACACCGCCTGCCAGGTGGTTTCGCCCGGGGCCCGGTGCCAGAGCTCGCGGGTGGTGTAGGCATACGCGCCCAGCGGCGTTTCGGCGACCTGCAGTTCGTTGCGGCGGTCGCCCAGGGTGAACGGAGGCGCGTCGTCCGCCACGAAGCGTTCGCCGTCGAAGCGGAAGCCGGTGTCGCGGCTGATGGCGTGGATGCGGCCGTCGAGCTGGTAGACGCTGGTGCCGAACTGGGCGTCCACCACCAGGCCGCGGCTGTCGTCGAAAACCTCGCGCCGGGTCACTTCGCCGGTCGGCACGTCAATCTGCCAGCGCTGCACGGGCCCGCGGGTGTCGCCCATCCACAGTTCGCCCGGCGCGCCTTCTTCGAGGCCTGAGAGGCTGATGTCCTCGAGCGCGATGGTGTGCGCCAACTCCCAGCGGCCGCGCGCGCTGGACAGCAGCAGCAGCTCGGTGCCGGTGACGGCGAACATCAGGTTCGGATCGTGGCGCGAGGGCTGCAGCGCGTAGACGCCGTGGTTGGGGTGCACATAGAGCGAACGCGGCTGGCTGGCGCCGGGGTCGAGCACCAGCAGTCCCTCGCGCACGCCGGCCAGCAGGCCCGCTTCGGTGGAATTGAGCGAGTAGGCCTCGTATTCGGTCCATCGCAGGGCTTCGGTGCGCGGCTGGCCGGTTTCGTCGGCGCTCATGCGCTGGACGCCCTGGCTGGTGGCCAGCCACAGCGCGCCCTCGTGCCACTCGAAATCGTTGGGGCTGCCGGTGATGCCCTGCTTGGCGCCCAGGAAGGACCAGGCCGAGGGCAGCGACAGCCGCACCAGGTTGCCTTCGGTGGCGACCCACAGGCCGCCTTCCCGGTCCACGTTCAGCGCGATGACGCTGAACACGCCGAGATCGAGCTGCTCGCGCAGCTGGTAGTCGGCGTCGACGCGAATGAGTTTGCCATCGAGGGTGCCGATGACGAGGCTGGCGTCGGCCAGCTCCTGGAAAACATAGCTGCGTTCGCCGGCGAGCAGGTCGCTGGCTTCGCCCGGAATGCGGGTGATGCCCTTGTCGTGGACGCGGAAGAGTCCGCTGCGCGCGATCAGCAGCAGGCCTTCGCCACGCGCCAGCAGGCCGGGCAGGGGCACCTTGGCGAACTGTTCGCCGCCCGGCAGCAGTTCGAAGCGCCCGTCCTCGAACCGGCACAGGCCCTTGCCGTGCACGCGCGAGTAGAGCTGGCCATTCGCCGGGTAGAAACTTCGCACTTCGCTGGCCAGGGGCCAGTTCTTCGGCTTGCCGCCGCCGTCGTAGGGCAGCAGGACGAGTCGGCCTTCGGCGCGGAAATACACGCCTTCGGCGGTGGCGACGACTTCCTGCACGAAACCGAGCAGGCGCGATTCGCCGACCAGGCCGGCGGCGTCGAGCAGCTCTTCGTAGCGATGCCCGCCTTCGCCGTCGGAAACCAGGCGGCCGAAGGTGTCGTAACCGCCGACGTAGATGCGGCCGTCGGCGCCGAGCGCCAGCGAACGTGCGGCGGAGCGGCCCGGCAGCGAGGTCAGGTCCCAGTCCACGCCGTTGAAGCGCAGCACGCCTTCGAGGTTGCCGACGTAGAGCTCGCCGCTGGCCGAGGTGGCGAGCGCAAGGTGGGTGGGCGCCGAGCGCGTTTCTTCCGACGTGTACTGGCGCGACAGCGGTTCACCCTGCACCGGGCGCGGCTGCGCACTGGCCACGGCGGCCCAGGCGGCGACCAACAGGACGACAGGGAGCAGGCGGCTCAGGCGCATACCCCAATTATGGCTGAACGGAACCCCGCAAAGGGCGAACGGATCGGGGTTTTCGCCAAGCCGGTGCCCGCGCTAGGCTGGCGCCATGACCGTACTCAGCGTCAACGTCAACAAGGTGGCCGTCCTGCGCAATTCCCGCGGCGGCAGCGAGCCCAGCGTGGTGGCGGCGGCCGAGGCGGCGATCCGCGCCGGGGCCGGCGGCATCACCGTGCACCCCCGGCCGGACCAGCGGCACATCCGGCCCGGCGACGTGCGGGAGCTGGCCACGCTGGTTGCGGGGCGGGTCGAGTACAACCTCGAAGGCAACCCCTTCGCCCCGGCCCGCGAGGGTTACCCCGGCTTCCTGGCGCTGGTGGCGGAAACACGGCCGCAGCAAGCCACCCTGGTGCCGGACAGCGACGGCCAGCTCACCTCGGACCACGGCTTCGACCTGGCCCGGGATGCGGCCCGGCTCAGGCCGCTGGTGGCCGAGCTCAAGGCGCTGGGGGTGCGGGTGTCGCTCTTCATGGATGCCGGTGCGCCGGACATCGAGCGGGCGGCCGAGGTGGGCGCGGACCGCATCGAGCTTTACACGGGGCCTTACGCCGACGCCTTCGCCGACGGGGACGCATCGGCGGCCCTCGCGCTGTGCTCGGAAACCGCCCGACGGGCCCAAGCCGTGGGCCTGGGCGTCAACGCCGGCCACGACCTGAGCCAAGCCAACCTGGGCACCTTCCTGCGCGGGGTGCCCGGCGTGCTGGAAGTCTCCATCGGGCACGCCTTGATCGGCGAGGCCCTTTACGCCGGTCTCGACGCCACGGTGAAGGCCTACCTGCAGGTCATCCGCACGGCAGGCTGAGCTGGCCTCAGTCGAGGGCGATGTTGGCGACGCCCGCCCGCTTCGCGGCTGCGAGTGCGGTAGCCGCGGACTGGTAGTCCGCTTCCGGGGCCACCTGCACCTTCAGCACCAGCCCGGGTTCGCGGGCCAGCTGGTCGGCCAGGGCCTGCTCCAGCGCCGGTCCGCTGACGGCCTGGCCATCCAGCCGGAACACGTCGCCCGTTTCCACGTGGAGCGCCACGACCGGCGGTGGTTCGACCTGGACCGGACTGCGCTGCGAGAGCCCGAGGGGAATGCGGTGCTCCATCAGCGGCGCGGTGACCATGAAGATCACCAGCAGCACGAGCATGACATCCACCAGCGGCGTGATGTTCATCTCGGCCATCGTGTCCTGCGAGGATCGGGCGGCGGCGAAAGCCATGGCGCACTCCTTTCGGGGGACCTGGCTTTCCTTCTACGCCCGGGCCTGTGGGACCGGCAAGCCGCTGTCGCCTGCCCTGGTCGGCTGCGATTCAGCGAAAAAAAACGCCGCCCGGAGGCGGCGTTGCTGCAGGGTGCGGGAAGCGGGCGTTACTGCTGCACGCCGGGTTCCACGAAAGCGATCTTCGCCATGCCGGCGTTCTTGGTCCGGGACAGGACCTTGGCAAGCGTTTCGTACTGGGCGTCCACGTCCGTTTCGATTTCCACGGTCGGCTGGCGGCTAAGGTCGCCGCCGGCACGCTCCACCTCGACCTCGAGGGCCGACTGCAGGGTGGACATCGGGATCGGGGTGTTGTTCCAGGTCACCGTGCCGCCGGCGTCGATGCGCAGGCGGATCGGCTCGGGCGGATCCTTCGGCGGCGGCGGCGGGTTGCTCGTCCGCTGCGGAAGGTCGACCTGGATCTGGTAGGACAGCGCCGGGGCGGTCACCATGAAGATGATCAGCAGCACCAGCATCACGTCCACGAGGGGCGTGACGTTGATGTCGGCCATCGGGCCGGCGCCGGAGTTAGAGGAAAAGGCCATGTTCGGTTGTCCTCAGCGCTCGGGGGTGGAGACGAAGCCCACCTTGCGGATGCCCGCGCGGCGAACTTCCTGCACCACCTCGTGGATCACGCCGTACTTGGTGATGTTGTCGGAGCGGATGTCGACCTGCGGCTGCGGCGTCTGCTGGGCCAACACGGCCAGGCGGGCGTCGAGCATGTCGCGGGTGACCGCCTCGTCGTTCCAGTAGACCTGGCCATTCGCCGTCACCGCGAGGGTGATCGGCGGCTGGGTGATCTCCGGCTTCTCTTCCAGGGTCGCCTGCGGCAGCTCGACCTTGACCTTATGCGACATCAGCGGCGCCGTGATCATGAAGATGATCAGCAGCACCAGCATCACGTCCACGAGGGGCGTGACGTTGATGTCGGCCATCGGGCCGCCACCGGAGGAGTTGGATGCAAAGGCCATGGCCGTGACTCCTGGTTGGTCGGGAACGACTTAGCGCTTGCCCGAGGTGTCGCCGACGCGCGAACCGGTGGCGAAGAAGTCGTGCAGGTCGTGCGCGAAGGTGTCGAACTTGGCGTAGGTGTTGCGGTTCGAGCGGTTGAAGGCGTTGTAGGCCAGCACCGCCGGGATCGCGACGAACAGGCCGAGGGCGGTCATGATCAGGGCTTCGCCCACCGGGCCGGCGACGGCGTCGATGGAAGCCTGGCCGGTGGCGCCGATGCGGATCAGGGCGCCGTAGATGCCCCACACGGTGCCGAGCAGGCCGACGAACGGCGCGGTGGCGCCGACGGTGGCCAGCCAGGTCATGCCGTTCTCGAGGCGGGCGCTCTCACGGGTCACGGCCTGGCGCAGGGCGCGGTCGATGAACTCCGAACGGTTCAGGGCGTCGACGAGGCGGCTGCCTTCGTGGCGCTGGTGGTGGGCAGCGGCCTGGGCGCAGTCAAGGGCGATCTTGGAGAACGGCTCGTTGGCCGGCTGCTCTTCCATGAAGCGGATGGCGTCCTGCGCGTTCGGGGTTTCCCAGAAGGTACGGACCACCGTGTCGGCGCGCTTGGAGATGACGGTGTTCTTGATGGCGTTGACGATCGTGTACCACCACGAACCGAACGACATCGTGACCAGCATCAGGAAGACGGCCCACGAAACCAGGAATTCAACCGGATCGGCCACCATCGCCTTGATAAGGTGGGAAAAACCCATCTGGTTCAGGGCTTCGGCATTGTTGGCGGCGCCACCAGCGGCGGCGGCGGCAGTGAGGAGGATGTCCTGCAGCATAAGAGGTGCCTTTCTATAGGTGATTGATCGTTGCGGGGGTACTGCTGGATTTAGCGCGGAGGCGTGAACTTCACGGGCACCAGGACGGCGCCGCCGACCTTCTGGCCGTTGCGCATGCCCGGGTTGAACTTCCAGCGACGCGCGGCATCCATGGCCGAACGGTCGAGGTTGCGGTTGCGGCTGGAGCGCTCGAGGGCCACGTCGAGCACGTTGCCGGCGGCGTCGATGGTGACGCGCAGGATGACCGTGCCGCCGACGCCATCGCGGGCTTCCTTGGCGGGGTAACGCGGCTGGTACAACGCACGGCCCGAGATGTCCTCGGTCGGAGCGAAGTCGGCCGGCGGGGCCGGCGGCGCGGGCGGAGCCGGCGGCGGGGCCTCGATGTCGATCGGGCTCGGATCGTCGAACACGACCGGCGGCTCTTCCGGCGGCGGCGGGATCGGCGTCGGCTTCGGCTGCTCGATGATCTTCTGGACCACCTTGGGCGGCTCCGGCGGCGGCGGCGGCGGCGGCGGGGGCGGCGGCGGCGGCTCGATGAACGAGACCGTGGTCACTTCATCCTCGGCCTTGTTGACGTCCGGTGCGTTGACCGGGGCCAACATCAACATGAAGGCGACCGCATGCAGCGCGATCGCAAACGCGTTGCCGCCAATGCGTGCCCAGCTGATGCCCTGGGGCGAGTTGTCGTACTTGTAGTTCTTGTCCGTCATGCGGGTGGCGGCTCGAGCTCTAGTTCGGTCGGCGTCAGGTGCCGTGGCCCGCCGGGGACCGGCGGGAACTTGTTAGCTTATACCACGGGGAACCGGTTTACCAACCGTTCAACGGGAAATTTGGGCCAGGGCTTTCTGGGCCTGGTCGCGGGTCGCCGGATCCTTGGCGGCTTCTCGGTAGGCCACCTTGGCCGCCTCGAAATTGTCCATGTAGTACTCGGAGCGGGCGATGACCATCCAGGCCTCGCCGGGCTTCTTCAGGCCCTTGGACAGCGCCTGCTGGGCGGCCGCCTTGGCTTCCTGGTTGCGGTCCTCGTTGGTGAGGATCTGCGACAGGGCCAGCGCGGTCTCGCCATCGGACGCCAGCGGGGCGGCCTTCTGGTAGGCGGCGATGGCGGCGTCCACCTGGTCGCTGAAGTACAGCGACTGGGCCAGGAAGGTATAGGTCTTGGCGTCGGCCTTCAGGATGCCCTTGTCGAGGCCTTCCTGGATGACCTTGGCGGCGTCCGCCTCCTTGCCGTCCATGTTCAGGTAGATGGCGTAGAGGATCTCGTAGTCCTTCTGCTCGGTGAGCATGCCGCGGCGGCGCGCGTCGTCGAGCAGCGCGGCGGCCTTGTCGGTCATGTCGGTCTGGGCGTACAGCGACGCCAGGTTGAGCAGGGTGCGCTTGTCGTCCGGGCTCTGCTTCTGCAGCTGCTCGGCCAGGGCCACGGCCTCGGCGTCGCGGCCGGTTTCGTTGTAGGCGGCCATCAGCATCTGCAGCCAGTTGCTTTCCGGGGCGCCGTCGGTCTTGAGCTCGATCGCGCGCTTGATGGCGTCGATGGCGAGGTCGTACTGGCCTGCGTTGTAGTGGATGCCGCCCTTGAGGCCGTAGACGTCCGGGTCCTTGCTCTTGGTCTCGGCGATCATGCGGTCGACCAGTGCCACGGCCTCGGGGATCTTTTCCTCCTGGGCATAGACCGACGCCAGCGTGTGCATGGTGGCGTAATGGTTGTTGTTCGGCAGCGCGTTCTCCTCGAGCGCGCGCTCGAGGTAGGAGATGGCGCGGCCATAGTCGTCGATGCCCAGCGCGGCGTTGCCGGCGATCATCAGCGCGACGCCGCGGTCATAGGGCTTGGCGCGGTCGCTGGCGAGCACTTCCTCGGCGATCTTGATGGCGCCTTCCATGTCCTCGCCCTCGTTGTAGAGGTCGAACATTTTCTGGACCTGCTTGCCCAGGCGCGGGCTGTTCTCCGCCTTCGGCGACTCGCGGGTCGCGTCGGGGTAGTCGATCTTGGGCTCTTCCGCTTTCTCGCGGCGCGCGGCGTCCGCCGTGCCGACCGAGAGCGAGGCCGCCAGGAACACGACCGCCGCCAGCTTCATGGAGTGCAGAACCTTCATGGAAAACTCCTTGCCGCCGCGAACGTCCGCGGCTGTTGGCCGGATAGGGTAACGGGGAATAGAGCAAGCACTCAAGCCGTGTTTTGTCCGGTTGGACCGCCGGCTTCCGTGTAGGAATCCCCTTGGCCCCGAAGGATGCCCGAGCCGGGGCATCCTTCGCCTTAAAACCGCGTTAAGGTGAACAGGCCGTTCAGCCAGTAGTGGGAAAGTTCGCTGTCGCAAAAGCGACACGTTCGGCCGGATCCTTCGACAGTTCGCCGCGGTCGCGCAGCGCCTCCACCTTGTTCAAGCGATGCTCGAGGCCGTTGCCGTTCGCCATCTGGATCGCCAGGCCAGGACGCGCGTTGAGCTCGAGGATCAGCGGGCCGCGGTCGCGGTCGAGCACGAAGTCGACGCCCACGTAGCCGAGGCCCGAGAGTTCGTAGCAGCGCGAGGCCATCTCCAGCAGTTCGCGCCAGTGCGGGATAACAAGGCCGACGATGCTGTGCTCGGTGTCCGGATGTTCGCGGATGATCTCGGTGCCCCAGACGCCGCGCTTGGTCTTGCCGGTGGGGATGTCGATGCCGACGCCGATGGCGCCCTGGTGCAGGTTGGCCTTGCCGTCGGACATGCGCGTGGGCAGGCGGATCATCGCCATCACCGGGTAGCCCAGGAAGACGATGATGCGGATGTCGGGCACGCCCTTGTAGCTGACGTTGTCGAAGATCGGGTCGAACTGCACGCAGTATTCGACGATCAGGTGGTCGGGCTGGCCGCCGAGCGAAAACAGGCCCGACAGGCCGTTCGACAGGTGGTGCTCGAACTCATCGCGCGACATCAGCGAGCCGCTGGCGCGCCGGTACTTGTCGCCGCGCCGGCCGGTGATCACCAGGATGCCGTCGCCGCCGGAACCGTGCGCCGGCTTCACCACGAAGCTGTCGCGGCCCTCGAGCTTCCTGTGCAGCTCGGCGATCTCGTGCTCCTCGCGCACCACGGCGTAGAGGTCGGGCACCGGCAGGCCGGCCTTGATGGCCAGCTTCTTGGTGAGCAGCTTGTCGTCCACGCGCGGGTAGAACCTGCGCGGGTTGTGCATCAGCACGTAGTGCGCGTTGCGCTGGCCGATGCCCACCAGGCCGATCTGGCGCAGGCGCTTGGCGACCTTGAAGGGATTGAACAGGGCCATCGCTCAGGCCTTCGCCTCGGGGCCGGGCTTTTCCGGCGCCGGCACGATCGGGTCGGGCTCGCGCGCCAGCGCGCGGAAGCGCAGCAGCTCGTTGAGGCGGTAGCCGGAGTAGCGGCCCAGCAGCAGCGCCAGTGCGAACAGCACCAGCAGCACCTCGGGGTACACGAAGACCAGGTGTTCCAGCGGCGGCCAGCTCATCACCACGTAGGCCAGCGCGGCCACCACCAGCGTGCCCACGCCTTCGCGCAGGGCGGTGCCGGCGCCGCGTTCGTCCCAGGCCACCGACATGCGCTCGATCGTCATGGCCATGATGACCATCGGGAACAGCGCCACCGACAGGCCGACCTCGATGCCCAGGCGGTTCGACAGCACGCTCACCGCGGCCATCAGCAACACCACCAGGATGAGGATGGCGGTCAGGCGCGGCACCAGCAGCAGGCGCAGGCGCTCGAGGTAGAAACGCACCAGCAGGCCGAAGCCCACCACCAGCACGAACAGCACCACGCCGGCGACCAGCGCCGTTTCGCGGAAGGCCAGCGCGATCAGCACCGGCATGAAGGTGCCGTAGGTCTTTACGCCCACCAGGTTGCGCAGCAGCAGCATGATGAAGGCGCCGATCGGCACCATCAGCAGGATGCGGTAGGTTTCCTGCGCCTGCAGCGGCAGGCTCAGCAGCGAGTAGCGCACAAGGTTGGCGTCCTGCACCTCGAGGCGGCGTTCGGCGGTGGCCATGGCGTCGGCGAGATTGCCCTTCACCGTGAACATCAGCGCGGTCGGCGGATTGCCCTCGATGGTGAGCAGCGGCTTGCCGCTGGTGCTCCACAGGAACAGGTCGGACGGCGTGCCTTCGGCATTCGTGCGCGGGTCGAGCATGGTCCAGGCCAGGCCGTCGTGCACGATCAGCCAGGTCTGCATGCGCGCCTCGACGTTGGCGTCGGCACCAGCCTCGCCCTCGGCCAGGCGGATGCCGTACACCACGCGCGCCGGGATGCTGCGCGACGCCAGCAGGTGCACGATGAATTCGCTGCGGGCGACGTCGTCCTCGCCGTATTTCTCGGCCAGCAGCTGCACTTCCTCGCTGCGATCGGACTGGTTCAGGCGGCGCAGCAGTTCGCGCGAAAAAGTGACGGTGTTGGAGGAGCGTTCGCGCACCTGGTCGAGCAGGGTCTGCGCGGCGGTGGCATAGGGCTCTTCGAGTTCGGCCGGCGCGGCGATCTCGGGTTCGATGGCGAGGCCGGCGGGTTCACGCTGTTCGGCGCGCACGATGGTGGCGCGGTAGTAGAGGTCCTGCTCGCCGACGGCGCGGCGGATGGCCCACTGCACCTCGCGGCCGCTGTCACCCTTCTCCTCGAGCTTCGAGTAGTTGCGCGCAACGAAGCGTTCTTCCAGCACGGTCCAGCCCGGCGTGTCGGCCGGCAGCTGCAGCGTGACGGTGTTCGCACCTTTGCGCGGCTGGTATTCGACGTGCGCCTGAACGGTCCACACCTGGACCTGGGCGTCGGGCTGCACCGGGAACTCCAGCACCTTCCACTTGTAGTACATCGCCGAAACGGCGGCGGCGATGATCGCCAGGGCCAGCAGGTAAAGGTGTCGCTTGCTCATAGGGTTCCCGGTTCGATACCGGCGGCGCCGGCGTGCCGCGGCCGCGCGGCGTGCCAGTGTAACCCCGGCGTCAGGGGCCGGAGAATGCCACCGTGGCCAGCGCCAGCGCATTGCTCGCGGCATGGGCCAGGAACGCGGCGGAAAGGCGGCCCGTACGCACGTAGACGGCGCCGAAGAGCATTCCCATCGCCAGGTAGGTGGCCGAGGTCACCAGCGTCTGCGTCCAGGGACCGTCGGCGAAGAGTTCGTGGGCGAGCGCGAACACCCCGGCCGACAACCACAGCCCGGCCCAGGGGCGGCCGGCGACCACGAAGCGGCGCAGCAGGACCCCGCGGAAGAAAGCCTCCTCGGCCAGGGGCGCCACCAGCACCACCAGGACGGTGGCCACCAGCGGCCACTCGCCGAAAAGACGGGTGATGACGGCGGCATTGCTGGGCGCCAGGGGCAGTCCGCCCCAGGCCAGCAGCCTCGGCAGCAATTGCGCCAGCAGGGCGACAGACAGCGCCAGGACGAGCGCGGCCGGCACCGTGCCGCGCGCCAGTGCCAAGCCGCGCCCCGGCCGCCGGAACAGCCAAGCCAGCCCGCCGGCAAGCGCCGTGGCGACGAGCGCCAGCGTGACCATGATGGCGTGGGTGCCGGTGTAGCTGGGCTTCAATGCGCCGCTGGGAAACACCACCGCCACGGCGGCCGCGACGATCGCGATCGCCAGCAGGACATAGACCAGCAGGTCGAGCAGGAAATGCCCGAGCAGGCGCACCATGCCGGCACGCGCCGGCATGGTCGACGGCAGGACGTCAGACGTCGAGGTTGGCCACACGCAGCGCGTTGTCTTCGATGAAAACGCGGCGCGGTTCCACCACGTCGCCCATCAGGGTCGAGAAGATCTGGTCGGCGGCGACGGCGTCTTCGATGCGCACCTTCAGCAGGCGGCGCGTCTCGGGGTTCACCGTGGTTTCCCACAGCTGCTCCGGGTTCATTTCGCCCAGGCCCTTGAAGCGCTGGATCATGCGGCCCTTCTTGGCTTCCTCGAGCAGCCATTCCTGCGCCTGCAGGAAACGCGTGACCGGCTGGCTCTTGCCGCCGCGCGCCACGCTGGCGCCTTCCTGCAAGAGGTCCTGCAGCGCGGTGGCCACTTCGTTGACCTGGCGCAGTTCGCCGCCCAGCAGCTGCGCCGCGGCGAGCACCTGGGTGGAAGCGAGGCCGTGGTGCTGCTTGGCGATGACGAGCGCGGCCGCCTGGCCTTCGTCGTTGCCGTTCTGCACCGAGAAACCGTAACGCGCGCGGCCCAGGCCGGTGGCGTTGAGTCGGCGCTCGAGTTCGGTGCACCAGCCGTCGAGGGCGCCGGGCGTGGCGAACTGCTCGGCCGACACCGGCGGCATTTCCAGCATGGCCTCGAGCACCGGCGGATCGATGCGGTGCGCGAAGCGCGAGATGGTTTCGCGCGCGGCGACGTAGTCGAGCAGCAGCTTCTCCAGCTGCGCGCCCGACACCGGCGGCACGCCGTCGGCCGGGCGCAGTTCGGCGCCTTCGACCGCGTTGTTCACCAGGTAGGCGTTGAGCGCGCCGTCGTCCTTGAGGTAGAGCTCGTTCTTGCCCTGCTTGATCTTGTACAGCGGCGGCAGGCCGATGTAGACGTGGCCGCGCTCGATGAGCTCCGGCATCTGCCGGTAGAAGAACGTGAGCAGCAGCGTGCGGATGTGCGAGCCGTCGACGTCGGCGTCGGTCATGATGATGATGCGGTGGTAGCGCAGCTTGTCCGGGTTGTACTCGTCCTTGCCGATGCCGGTGCCGAGCGCGGTGATCAGCGTGCCCACTTCGGCTGACGAGAGCATGCGGTCGAAGCGCGCGCGTTCCACGTTGAGGATCTTGCCCTTGAGCGGCAGGATCGCCTGCGTCTTGCGGTTGCGGCCCTGCTTCGCGGAGCCGCCGGCCGAGTCACCCTCGACGATGAAGAGTTCGCTCAGCGCCGGGTCTTTTTCCTGGCAGTCGGCGAGCTTGCCGGGCAGGCCGGCGATGTCGAGCGCACCCTTGCGGCGGGTGAGGTCGCGCGCCTTGCGCGCGGCTTCGCGCGCACGCGCGGCGTCGACGATCTTGCCGGCGATGGCGCGCGCTTCGTTCGGGCGCTCCTGCAGGAACTCCTCGAGCTTCTGGCCGATGACGGCTTCCACCGCCGGGCGCACTTCGGAGCTGACCAGCTTTTCCTTGGTCTGCGAGCTGAAGCTCGGGTCGGGCACCTTCACCGACAGCACGGCGATCATGCCTTCGCGCATGTCGTCGCCGGACAGCGAGATCTTGGCCTGCTTGGCGATGCCGTTCTGCTCGATGTAGTTGCTGAGCGTGCGGGTGAGCGCCGCGCGGAAGCCGATCAGGTGGGTGCCGCCATCCTTCTGCGGGATGTTGTTGGTGAAGCAGAACATCGTTTCCTGGTAGGCGTCGGTCCACTGCAGGGCGATGTCGACCGTGATCCCGTCTTTTTCGCCCGTGGCGGAGATAACCGATTGATGTAGCGGGGTTTTTAGCGCCGCCAGGTGTTCCACGAAGCTGCGGATGCCGCCTTCGTACTCGAACACGTCGCGCTTGCCCTCGCCCCGCTCGTCCACCAGCTCGATGCGCACGCCCGAGTTGAGGAAGCTCAGCTCGCGCAGGCGCTTGGCCAGGATGTCGTAGTGGAACTCGACGTCGGTGAAGATCTCGGCGCTGGGCAGGAAACGCAGCTGGGTGCCGCGCCGGGTGGAGGGTCCGACGGTCTTGAGCGGGTAGATCGGCTCGCCCAGGGCATATTCCTGCTGGTGGTGGTTGCCGTCGCGCCAGATGTCGAGCCAAAGGCTGGACGAGAGCGCGTTCACCACCGAGACGCCGACGCCGTGCAGGCCGCCGGAAACCTTGTAGCTGTTGTCGTCGAACTTGCCGCCCGCGTGCAGCACGGTGAGGATCACCTCGGCCGCCGAGACGCCCTCTTCCTTGTGGATGTCCACCGGAATGCCGCGGCCGTTGTCCTGCACCGAGCAGGAGCCGTCGGCATGCAGGGTGACGATGACCTGGTCGCAGTGGCCGGCCAGGGCCTCGTCGATGGCGTTGTCCACCACCTCGAACACCATGTGGTGCAGACCGGTGCCGTCATGCACGTCGCCGATGTACATGCCCGGCCGCTTGCGGACGGCCTCGAGGCCGCGCAGCACGGTGATCTTGCTGGAATCGTAGGTGGTGTTGGCGGGGGTCTGCGGCGGGGTGGGGATATCGGTCATCGGAGGCGTGTTCTCTGGGTCCACGGCGGCGCCCCGGCGCCCCGGCGGGGCGGCACAGCACGCCTATAAATAATGTGTCCGAGTATACCGCTTAGGCCCTTCACGTGGGCGAGGCGGCCACCGAGGGCCGCAGGGCCACGGGGTAGCGGGAGACAGCCCGGACGCCGCAGCGGGCCGCTGCGGGGCTGGGGCGGCCCCAGGGCCTCAGTCGGCGCGGAGCTGTCCGCGTTCCACGTGGAACGTCGCCGCCGGAAGCAGTTCGCCGGTCAGGATGGCCGGGGCTTCGGTGGCCGTCAGCAGCACCTGGGCGCCCGAGGCCAGAATCGAGCCCAGCGCCTGGCGCAGGTGGGCCTGGTCCAGCTCAGAGGCTAGGTCGTCCAGGCAGACCAGCGGCCACTCGCCCCGGTCCGCGGCGAAGGAGCGGGCCTGAGCCAGTACGCAGGCGAGGGCGGTGAGCTTTTCCTGACCCCGCGACAGGGCCTCCCGCCCGGGCAGGCCGAGGTAGTCCACCCGCCAGTCGGCCCGGTGCGGACCGACGCTGGTGTAGCCCTGGACCAGGTCGCGCTCACGGGCCAGCAGCAGGGCGTCGGACAGCGGGTGTTCCGCCCGACGCCAGCCCGGCAGGAACTGCAGGCCGGCCCGGCCCAGCTCCGGCAGGAACTCCCCGGCGGTCGCGGCCAGGACCGGCTCCAGCCGGGCCAGGTAGTCGGCCCGCAAGCTGCTGAGCTGTTCGCCGGACTGGGCGAGTTCCTGGTCCCAGGGGTCCAGGGCGCCCGGCGCCGGTCCTCGCTTGAGCAGGGCGTTGCGCTGCTTCAGGGCCCGGGCGTAGCGCCGCCAGACCGGAAGGAAGCCCGGTTCCACGTGGAACAAGGCCCAGTCCAGGAATCGGCGGCGGTGTTCCGCGCCCCCGGCGATCAGCTCATGGCTGCCGGGCTCGAAGCTGACCACCGCGAGCTCGGCGCAGAGCTCGGTGAGGCTGGGCGCCGGGGCGCCGTCGAGCCGGGCCTCCCAGTCGCCGCCGGTGTGGCGCAGGCCGGCGCGACGAGCCCGGCCCTGGCCGTCCAGCCACTCGGCATACACCGACAGGGCCGGCTGGCCACTGCGGATCAGGCCGTCGCGCACCCGGCCCCGGAAGGAACGGCCGTAGCCCAGCAGGTGCACCGCCTCCATCAGGCTGGTCTTGCCCGCGCCATTGCCGCCCGTCACCAAGTTCAGGCCCGGCGCCGGGCGAAATTCCACCCCGTCCAGGCAACGCAGGTGCTGGATGTCGAGCCGGGTCAGGCGCACGTGGAACTCCGGGCGGGCGGATTTCGCCGGCCGTCAAAACGGCACCGCCCGGCAAAGGCCGGGCGGTGGGGCAACGCGGACTCGGTTCCGGTCACAGCCGCAGCGGCATCACCACGTGGCGGCTGCGTTCGTGGCTGGCCTCGCGCACCAGGGCCGACGAGTTGGCGTCGCGCAGGTTGATGATGACCGTGTCCTCGCGCAGGGCGCTCAGGGCGTCGAGCAGGTAGGTCACGTTGAAGCCGATGCTCAGGCCGTCGACCTTGGTCTCGGCCTCGATCTCTTCCTGGGCCTCTTCCTGCTCCGGGTTGTGCGCCACGATGCGCAGCTGGCCCGGGCTGATCTCCAGCTTCACGCCGCGGTACTTCTCGTTCGACAGGATGGCTGCGCGCTGCAGGGCGGCACGCAGGCCTTCGCGGTCGAGCTTCACTTCCTTGTCGGCGCCGATGGGAATCACGGCATCGTAGTCCGGGAAACGGCCGTCGATGAGCTTGGAAGTGAAGGTCACGTCCTCCCGGCGCATGCGCAGGTGGTTGCGGCCCACCTCCAGCTCGACCTCGCGGTCGCCGCCCTCGAGCAGGCGCTGCAGTTCCAGCACGCCCTTGCGCGGCAGGATGATCTGCTTGCGGGTCTGGGCACCGGCGGGCAGGGGCGCTTCGCACAGGGCCAAACGATGGCCGTCGGTGGCGACGCAACGCAGGCTGTCTTCGCGCAGGTCCAGCAGCAGGCCGTTGAGGTAATAGCGCACGTCCTGCTGGGCCATGGCGAACGCGGTGCGCTCGATCAGCTCCTTCAGGGCGGCTTCCGGCACGCGGATGCGCTCGACCAGGTCGAGGTCCTCGACGGCCGGGAAGTCATTGCCGGGCAGGGTGGCCAGGGTGAACCGGCTGCGGCCGGCCTGCACGGTCACCTTGTCGCCGGACTGGCTGAGGGTGACCTTGCTGCCGTCGGGCAGGGCCCGGACGATCTCGAAGAGCTTGCGGGCGGGGATGGTGGTTTCACCCGGCTGGGCGTCGTCGACGTCCGTGCGGGCGACCATCTCGACCTCGAGATCCGTGCCGGTCATGGACAGCTTGTTGCCTTCGACCGTGACCAGCAGGTTGGCGAGCACCGGCAGCGTCTGCCGGCGTTCGACCACGTTCACGACCTGCTGCAGGGGTTTGAGCAGAACTTCTCGCGTCAGGCTGAAACGCATGCGGGTCCCCAAGCTCCAAAGAGTGGATAAATCAAAAACTGGTGGCGGTGGAGGCGGAAAAAACGCCGGATAACTATCGTAACTTTTTGATTCTTAACTATTTATAGCCAGTTACAAGCCTGTGCGTCGGGCCCGGGACTGGCTGTGGAAAGCTGTGGATAGATTTTCGCCTCGAAAACGCTCCCCAACTTGTCCACAGGTGGTGCAGAAACAGGTTCCACGCTCACTCGCTGAGTTTGCGCAGCAGCTTGTCCCAGTCCTCGCGCAGCTTGCCGTCGATCTCGCGCAGCTCGCGCACGACCTTGCAGGCGTGCATGACGGTGGTGTGGTCCCTTCCCCCGAATGCGTCGCCGATTTCCGGCAGGCTGTGCTCGGTCAGTTCCTTGCTCAGGGCCATCGCCATCTGCCGCGGACGGGCCAGGGAGCGCGTCCGCCGCTTCGACAAAAGGTCCGCCATGCGCAGCTGGTAGTAGTCTGCCACGGTCTTCTGGATATTGCTGATCGACACCACCTGCTGCTGCGCGCGCAGCAGGTCGCGCAGGGTTTCCTGGGCGAATTCGGCGGTGATGGGCCGCGCCATGAAGTTCGAGCGGGCCGCCAGGGTGTTCAGGGCGCCCTCGAGGTCGCGCACGTTCGAACGCATGCGCTTGGCGATCAGGTAGGCCACGTCCTCGGGCAGCTTCACCGAACGTTCGGCCGCCTTGGCGGTGAGGATGGCGGCGCGGGTCTCGAAGTCGGGCGGTTCGATCGCCACGCTCAGGCCCCAGGTGAGGCGGGTCTTGAGGCGCGTCTCGAGGTTTTCCACCTCGCGCGGGTAGCGGTCGCAGGTGAGGATGATCTGCTGCTTGCCGTCGAACAGCGCGTTGAAGGTGTGGAAGAACTCTTCCTGCGTGGTGTTCTTGCCGGCGAAGAACTGGATGTCGTCGATCAGCAGCGCGTCCACCTGCTGGAACTGGCGCTTGAACTGGTCCATCGACTTTTCCTGCAGCGACTTCATCATGGCGCTGAAGAACTGCTCGGAGCGCAGGTACATCACGCGCATGCCCGGGCTGTTCTGGCGCATGAGGTTGCCGGCCGCGTACATCAGGTGGGTCTTGCCCAGGCCCGAGCCGCCGTAGAGCAGCAGCGGGTTGTAGGCCTTGCCCGGGTTCTGCGCCACCTGCAGGGCCGCGGCGCGGCCGAGCTGGTTGCTGCGGCCCTCGACGAAGTTCTCGAAGGTGTAGTGGGGGTCGAGGTTGCCGTTGAACTCGGGGCCGGCCGGGGCGCGGCCGGAACTGGCGGCCGGGGCCGCGCTGGTCCGGGCCGGCGCGGCGCGGTTGAGCGAGCCCACCGCCAGGGCCACCGCCGCCGGGCTGCCGGCGAAGTGGGCCACCAGCTCGCGGATCCGGGCCAGGTAGTGCTCGCGCACCTGGTCCACCACGAATTCATTGGGGGCGTACAGGGTCAGGCCGTCGGGGTGGGACTCCACCTGCAGCGGCCGCAGCCAGGTGTGTACCTCTTCGGCCGGCAGTTCGGCTTCCAGTCGTTCCAGGCAACGCGGCCAGGCAGCATCCATGTTCAAGCGAAATTCCGGGGGCCAGCGCCGGGGAGGCGCTGTGGATAAGTGATCGGGGTCGTGCAGTCTAGCGCCGCGGGGCCGTGGCCGCCACGCGGATTTGGCTTGACGGGGGTTTGGGCAAACCGCTATAGTCCGCAGTCTTTTCCGCCCAAAACTCTTACCGGGGTGCCACCATGGCCACCAAGCGCACGTACCAGCCCAGCAACCTCAAGCGCAAGCGCGACCACGGGTTCCGCGCCCGCATGAAGACCGCCGACGGCCGCAAGGTCCTCTCGCGTCGTCGTGCCAAGGGTCGCGCCCGCCTCGCGGTCTGACGCGTTGCCGCCGGCCTGCCGGCGGCACCCGAACGGGTCGTGAGTATCTCCCCGCCCGTTCCGCCGAGCGATTTCCCGCCCAGCGCGCGCCTGCGCGTTTCCGCCGAGTTCCAGGCGGTGTTCAAGGCAGGTCGCCGGCTCTCCAGTCCCCAGTTGCGGTTGTTCGCCCACGTCCGGGCCGAGGCCAGTGCGCCACGGCTCGGCGTTGCCGTGTCCAAGAAAGTCGACAAGCGGGCCGTCGGCCGCAACCGCATCAAGCGCCTCGCCCGTGAAACCTTCCGGCGCGAACGCCACCAGCTACCGCCCGGCGACTACGTGCTCATCGCCCAGCCCGGGGCCTCCGCCCTCTCCTCCGACGAACTGCGTGGCCAGTGGCTGCAGCTGCTGGAGCGGGCGCGGTCGTTGAAGCCCACGCCCCCTGCCGGCACAATGCCGGACTCCCCGGTGGCGCGCGAGCGCCCCGCCTCAGAATCCTGACCGAGACCCCGAGCCGGCCCCGGCTTCGCGCTGGCGCCCGCCTCCTGCCCATGAACCAGACCCGCTCCTTCCTGCTGATCGCCTGGCTTGCCGTCGCCTTCCTGCTCTTCCTCGAGTGGAACAAGGGCCCCGTGCAGGCCCCGGCCGCCCCGGCGACGGTCGCCGCCCTGCCGGACCCGTCGGCCGCGATTCCGGACGCTGCCGCGCTGCCCGACGCCTCGGCCGTGCCGGCCGCCGCCGCCCTGCCCGCCGCGGCCACCGCCGCCCCGGCGGCCGCGACCGCCCCCGCGGCGACCGGCGGCCTGGTGCGCGTGCGCACCGACGTGCTGGACCTGCGCATCGACCTGCGCGGCGGCACCCTGGTGGGCGCCGAGCTGCTGGACTATCCGGTCACCAAGGACCAGCCCGAGCGCAAGGTGCGCCTGTTCGACGCCGACCCGGCCCGATTCTCGGTCGCGCAGTCCGGCCTGGTCGCCACCGCCGGCAACGCGCCCAGCCACGAGGCGCTGTTCCGCACCGAGGACGGCCGCAACGACTACCAGCTGGCCGACGGCCAGGCCTCGCTCGAGCTGCCGCTGTTGTGGACCGACCCGGCCACCGGCCTGACGGTGCGCAAGACCTTCGTGTTCGACCGCGGCAGCTACGCGCTGCGCCTGCGCGAGGAAATCCGCAACGACGGCGCCGGCGCCTGGCGCGGCTACGGCTACCAGCAGCTGCAGCGCGTGCCGCCGCCGGCCGTGTCGCGCACCTCCGGCCTCACCAACCCCGAGGCCTACAGCTTCGTCGGCGCGGCCTGGTACAGCCCCGAGGACAAGTTCGACAAGCGCAAGTACGTCGATTTCGCCGAAGACGGCCCGCTCAACAAGGACGCCACCGGCGGCTGGATCGCGCTGCTGCAGCACCACTTCCTGGTGGCCTGGGTGCCGTCCGGCGCCGAGCCGCAGCGCTTCTCGCTGGCGACGCTGGGCGAGGGCACGCCGCGTTACCTGGTGCGCAGCGTCGGCGCGCCCTTCGAAGTGGCGCCGGGCACGGCCACCACCCGCGAGGCCACGCTGTGGGTCGGACCGAAGCTGCAGGAGAAGCTGGAAGCGGTGGCGCCTGGCCTGAAGCTGACGCTCGACTACGGCATCTTCACCTTCCTCGCGCAGCCGATGTTCGACTACGTGCTCAAGCCCCTGCACGACCTGACCGGCAACTGGGGCTGGGCGATCATCCTGACGGTGCTGGCGATCAAGCTGGCGCTGTACTGGCTGTCGGCCAAGCAGTACCGCAGCTTCGCCAAGATGCGTGCGATCCAGCCGCGCATCGAAGCGCTGAAGGAGCGCTACGGCGACGACAAGCAGAAGTTCCAGATGGCGATGATGGAGCTCTACAAGAAGGAGAAGGTCAACCCGGCCGCCGGCTGCCTGCCGATCCTGGTGACCATCCCGGTCTTCATCGCGCTCTACTGGATGCTGCTCGAGTCGGTGGAGATGCGCCAGGCGCCGTGGATCGGCTGGATCCAGAACCTGACCGCGCCGGACCCGTACTTCATCCTGCCGGCCATCAACCTGGCGGTGATGTACCTCACCCAGAAGATGACGCCAACCCCGGGCATGGACCCGATGCAGAAGAAGATGATGACGGCGATGCCGCTCGTCTTCGGCGTGATGATGGCCTTCTTCCCCTCGGGCCTGGTGCTGTACTGGTGCACCAACGGCATCCTGGGCCTGCTGCAGCAGTGGATCATCACCAAGCGCCACGGCGACAAGCCAGGCACCACCGCGGCGGTGGCCAAATAAGGCTTTGAACGCGGATCAAATCTGATGCCAGCGGACAAAGGCAGACAGAGCGCCAGATGAATACAGGGGGAGATCCGACGGATCTCCCCTTTTTCTTTCCTTTGATTAATCCGCTCCTATCCGTCCTAATCCGCTCTGATCCGCGTTGAATACCGATCTCCCATGACCCAGCGAGACACGATTGCGGCGATTGCGACGGCGGCCGGTGCCGCCGGCGTTGGCATCGTGCGCGTGAGCGGCCCGGGCTGCCGGGCCATCGCGCACGCGCTGCTGGGGCGGCCGCCCGAAGCGCGGCACGCGCATTACCTGCGCTTCCGCGACGGCGACGGCGAGGTGATCGACGACGGCCTGCTGATCCATTTCCCGGCGCCGCAGTCCTACACCGGCGAAGACGTGCTCGAACTGCAGGGCCACGGCAGCCCGCTGCTGCTGGCGCGGCTCCTCCTCCGCTGCCTGGACCTGGGCGCGCGTCCGGCAAGGCCGGGTGAATTCACCGAGCGCGCTTTCCTGGAAGGCCGGCTCGACCTGGCCCAGGCGGAGGCCGTGGCCGACCTGATCAGCGCCGGCAGCGAAGCCGCGGTACGCGCCGCGCGGCGTTCGCTCGACGGCGAATTCTCGCGGCGCGTGCACGCCGTGGTGGAAGGCTTGACCGCGCTGCGCGTGTGGGTCGAGGCCGCGCTCGATTTCCCGGAGGAGGAAGTGGATTTCCTGGCCGCGCCGGAACTGCGCCGCCGGCTGCACGACGTCGCCGCCGACCTGGCCGCGCTGCGCGCCGCCGCCGGCCGCGGCCAGCGCCTGGTGGACGGCCTGCACGTGGTCATCGCCGGCGCGCCGAACGCCGGCAAGTCCTCGCTGCTCAACGCGCTCGCCGGCGAAGACCGCGCCATCGTCACCGACATTGCCGGCACCACCCGCGACCTGCTGCGAGAGCGCGTGCGCGTGGAAGGCATCGAACTCACCCTGGTCGACACCGCCGGCCTGCGCGAGGCGCCCGACCTCGTGGAACAGGAAGGCATTCGCCGCGCCCGCGCCGAACTGGAACATGCCGACCTGGTGCTGGCCGTACTCGACGACCAGGCGCCGGTCCCCGACCTGCCGCTGCCGGCTGGGCTCCCGGTGCTGTGGCTGCACAACAAAGCCGACCTCAGCGGCACCGCCGCCCACGCCGAGCGCCGGCCCGATGGCGACCACCTGTGGCTTTCGGCGCGAACCGGCGAGGGCCTGGACGCCCTGCGCCAGCGCCTGCGCGAAGCCGCGGGACTGGGCGAGGGCAGCGACGGCGCCTTCAGCGCCCGGGCCCGCCACGTGGACGCGCTGGCCCGTGCCGACGCCCTGCTGGCCCAGGCCGCGGCCCAGTTGCACCATGGCGCCGGCGAGCTGGCGGCCGAGGAACTGCGCCGCGCCCAGGACGCCTTGGGCGAAATCACCGGCACCGTGGACGCTGACGCCCTGCTGGGGCGCATCTTCGGCGACTTCTGCATCGGCAAGTGAGACGGGCCCGCCGCGCGTCGGCCCGCCCCCGCAAAACGTGCGCCAGGTCGCAGCCCGCAACGACTCCGCCTTGACAAACCGGCCAAACTCTTATGTGCTGAACGTCATGGTTTGTTCATTTTCAGGGGATCACCGATGACCGTTTCCAAGCCCGCCTCCTCCCGCGCCTTGCGCTGGGGCATTGCCCTGGCCCTGGGCCTGAGCCTGGCCGCCTGCTCCAAGGACGAGGCCGCGCCTGCCGCCGCCGACGCCGAAAAGCCTGCCGCCGCCGCCGCGCAGCCGGCCGGACCAAGCGCCGAGGAAGTGGCCGCGCAGGAAGCCGCGCAGGCCGCCGAAGCCGCCCTGGCCGCCCTGGGCGCCGACGAACTGCGCAGCCGCGGCAGCCAGGCCCTGCGCGAACAGCGCCTGTATGCCCCGGCCGGCGACAACGCCATGGAGTACTACCTGGCCCTGCGCCAGAAGACCGACAAGCCCGATGCGTCCGCCGAGAGCGCGCTCATCGACCTGATGCCCTACGCCATCATCGCCGCCGAGCAGGCCATCGGCCGCGAGGACTTCGTCGAAGCCGAGCGCCTGCGTTCGCTGATCGAGCGCACCGACGCCCAGACCCCGGCCCTGCCGCGCATCAAGGACTCGATCGCCAAGGGTCGCGCCGGCGTGGCCGAGCGCGCCGAGGCCGAGGCCGAGCGCCTGGCCCAGCGCGAGCGCGAAGCCGAAGCCGCCGCCCAGCGCGCCGCCCAGGAGGCCGCCGCCGCCGCCACCGCGGCCGCCCAGCCCACCGCGCCGGCCACCCCGGCGCCGCAGCCGGCCCAGCCCGCCCCGGCCCAGCCGGCCACCCCGCCGCCCGCGCAGCCGGCGCCCGCCGCGGCCCAGCCGGCCGCCCCGGCCCCGGCCCGCGCCAGCACCCCGGTCGCGGTGCGCGCGCCGCAGCCGTCCTACCCGCGTTCGGCCTACCGCAGCGGCGTGTCCGGCGAAGTGACGGTCGAGATCTCGATCGCCGCCGACGGCAGCGTCAGCAACGTGCGCGTGGTGCGTTCGCAGCCGCGCGGCACCTTCGACCGCGAGGTTATCTCCACCGTGCGCGGCTGGCAGTTCGAGCCGATGGACGGCCCGGCCACGCTCACCCGCACCTTCACCTTCCGCCCGTAAGCGGCAGGTCGCTGGAAAAGAAAAGGCCCGGCAATGCCGGGCCGTTTTTGTGGTTGTTTACCCAAGTCCCGCGCCGTCGCCCGGGCCCCCCCGGGGGGGGGGGGGGGGGG
>JAIBEO010000249.1 GCA_019459185.1 Rhizobium sp.
CCCCCCCCCCCCGCCCCCGGAAAATGAACCTGGTTCGTTCGCCAAACCACTGATCCGCCGGGAATTTTGCCTCCTCCACCCGGAGGTCACGGCCGCGCCCGCGCGCCCTGCTAGACTGCCCGGTTCCCGCTTCCGACTGCCCCCACAAGGACCCGCTTCCGGCGCATGGATACGATCCGCATCCGCGGTGCCCGCACCCACAACCTGAAGAACATCGACCTGGACCTGCCCCGGGACCGGCTGATCGTGATCACCGGCCTGTCGGGCTCCGGCAAGTCCTCGCTGGCCTTCGACACCATCTACGCCGAGGGCCAGCGCCGCTACGTCGAGTCCCTGTCGGCCTACGCCCGGCAGTTCCTGAGCGTGATGGAAAAGCCCGACGTGGACCACATCGAGGGCCTGTCGCCGGCCATCTCGATCGAGCAGAAGTCCACCTCGCACAACCCGCGCTCCACGGTCGGCACGATCACCGAGATCTACGACTACCTGCGCCTGCTGTTCGCCCGCGTCGGCACCCCGCGCTGCCCCGACCACCAGTACCCGCTCGAGGCCCAGACCGTCGGCCAG
This sequence comes from Rhizobium sp., assembly GCA_019459185.1. Taxonomy (GTDB): domain Bacteria; phylum Pseudomonadota; class Gammaproteobacteria; order Xanthomonadales; family Xanthomonadaceae; genus Arenimonas. The sequence continues at coordinate 568 of JAIBEO010000249.1, forward strand.
ATGGTGGACCAGGTGCTGGCCCTGCCCGAGGACCGCCGCTACATGCTGCTGGCCCCGGTGGTGCGCGAACGCAAGGGCGAACACGCCCAGGTCTTCGACCAGCTGCGCGCCCAGGGTTTCGTGCGCGTGCGGGTGAACGGCGTTCTGCACGAGCTCGACGCGGTGCCGGCCCTGGCCCTGCGCCAGAAGCACACCATCGAAGCGGTGATTGACCGCTTCAAGCCGCGCGCCGACCTCAAGCAGCGCCTGGCCGAAAGCTTCGAGACCGCGCTCAAGCTGGGCGACGGCCTGGCCCAAGTGCAGGACCTCGACGACCCCACCACGCCGCCCCTGCTGTTCTCCTCGAAGTTCAGCTGCCCGGTCTGCGACTACGCCCTGCCCGAACTCGAACCGCGCCTGTTCTCGTTCAACTCGCCGGTCGGCGCCTGCCCCTCCTGCGACGGCCTGGGCATCACCCAGTTCTTCGACCCGTCCCGCGTGGTCGTGCACCCCGAGCTCAGCCTCGCGGCGGGCGCGGTGCGCGGCTGGGACCGCCGCAACGCCTATTACTTCCAGTTGATCGCCTCGCTGGCCAAGCACTACGGCTTCGACCCCGACACCGCCTGGGAGGAACTCTCCGAGCCGGTGCGCCACGCCGTGCTCTACGGCAGCGGCGAGGAAGTGATCACCTTCACCTACCTCACGGAATCCGGCGGCCGCACCCAGCGCAAGCACAAGTTCGAGGGCATCGTGCCCAACCTCGAGCGCCGCTACCGCGAGACCGAATCGCAGGTGGTGAAGGAGGAACTGGCCAAGTTCATCTCCGACCGCCCCTGCCCCGATTGCGGCGGCGCGCGCCTGAACCGCTCGGCACGCAACGTGTTCGTGGCCGACCGCAACCTGTCGCAGCTGACGAAGCTGCCGGTGGACGAGTCGCTCGAATTCTTTTCGCACCTGAGCCTGGCCGGCTGGCGCGGCGAGATCGCCACCAAGATCGTCAAGGAAATCCACGACCGCCTGCGTTTCCTGGTGGACGTGGGCCTCGACTACCTCACGCTCGAGCGCAAGGCCGACAGCCTGTCCGGCGGCGAAGCCCAGCGCATCCGTCTGGCCAGCCAGATCGGCGCCGGCCTGGTGGGCGTGATGTACGTACTCGACGAACCCTCGATCGGCCTGCACCAGCGCGACAACGAACGCCTGCTGGGCACCCTCACCCGCCTGCGCGACCTCGGCAACACCGTGATCGTGGTCGAGCACGACGAGGACGCCATCCGCCTGGCCGACCACATCGTCGACATCGGCCCCGGCGCCGGCGTGCACGGCGGCGAAGTGATCGCGCAGGGCAGCTACGCCGACATCCTCAAGGCGCCGCGTTCGCTCACCGGCGCCTACCTGTCGGGCAAGCGCCGCATCGAGATCCCGAAGCAGCGCCACAAGCCCAACCCGAAGATGATGCTGGAGCTGCACGGTGCCAGCGGCAACAACCTCAAGGACGTGGACCTGTCGATCCCGGCCGGCCTGTTCACCTGCATCACCGGCGTCTCCGGCTCTGGCAAGTCCACGCTCATCAACGACACGCTCTACCACCTGGCCGCGAACGAGCTCAACGGCGCCTCGCACACGCCGGCACCGCACCGCGAGGTGCTGGGCATGGAGCTGTTCGACAAGGTGGTGGACATCGACCAGAGCCCGATCGGCCGCACGCCGCGCTCGAACCCGGCCACCTACACCGGCCTGTTCACGCCGCTGCGCGAGCTGTTCGCACAGGTGCCGGAAGCGCGCGCCCGCGGTTATTCGCCGGGCCGCTTCAGCTTCAACGTGCGCGGCGGCCGCTGCGAGGCCTGCCAGGGCGACGGCCTGATCAAGGTCGAGATGCACTTCCTGCCCGACGTGTACGTGCCCTGCGACGTCTGCCACGGCAAGCGTTACAACCGCGAGACGCTGGAGATCCTCTACAAGGGCTACTCCATCCACGACGTGCTGGAAATGACGGTCGAGGACGCGCTGCGCCTGTTCGAGCCGGTGCCCACCCTGGCGCGCAAGCTCGAGACCCTGATGGACGTGGGCCTGAGCTACATCAAGCTCGGCCAGTCGGCCACCACGCTCTCGGGCGGCGAGGCCCAGCGCGTGAAGCTGTCGAAGGAGCTCAGCCGCCGCGACACCGGCCGCACGCTCTACATCCTCGACGAGCCCACCACCGGACTGCACTTCCACGACATCGAGCACCTGCTGGCCGTGCTGCACAAACTGCGTGACGACGGCAACACCATCGTGGTGATCGAGCACAACCTGGACGTCATCAAGACCGCCGACTGGGTCGTCGACCTCGGCCCCGAGGGCGGCCACCGCGGCGGCATGATCATCGCCCAGGGCACGCCGGAGGAACTGGCCGCGACGCCGGGCTCGCACACCGGCCGTTTCCTGGCCAAGCTGCTGGCGGGCGCCGCACCGGCGCCGCGCAAGGCCGCCAAGAAGAAGGGTGCATGAGCCGGGTCGTGTTCGAAACCGTGCTCGAAGTACGCTGGCGCGACCTCGATGCCTTCAATCACGTCAACAACGCCAGCTACCTCGGCTATATCGAGGAGGCGCGGGTGCGCTGGTTCAAGTCACTGAGCCAGGACTGGGCCGGGGAAACCGCGGCGCCGATCATGGCGGCGGTGACGGTGAACTACCGGCGGCCGATCAACTGGCCGGAAACCGTGCGGGTGGAACTGTTCGCCGAACGCATCGGCGGCAAGAGCCTGACGCTGGGCCATCGCATCCTCGCGGCCAGCGACGAAAGCACGCCTTATTGTGACGGCCACACCGTGCTGGTGTGGGTGGACCGCGGCGGGCAGTCGGTGCCGCTGCCGGAGAACGTGCGGGCCGCCTGCGCCTAGGGCGCGGCGCGGCGCACCGGGAATTCGGCGAACACGCGGCGGCCGTCGGCCAACACCAGCCGCACGCGCGCCACGTCGCCATCGGCCAGCGGCCGCAGCGGACGCATCAGCATCAGGTGCAGGCCGCCCGGCTCGAAGCGCAGCTCGCCACCCGGCGGGATCTCCAGCTTGCCCGCGGGGCGCATGCGGCTCACGCCGCCCTCTTCCACCGTGCGGTGGATCATCGGCATGCCGAAATCCAGGCTTTCGACGTCCACCACGGCGACCGGTGCGTCGCAGCCGTTGCGCAGCACCAGGTAGCCGGCCAGCGACTTCGCGCCCGGCGGCGCCGAGCGCACCCAGGGTTTGTCGATGGTGGGCGCGCAGGCGGTGGCCGCGGACGCGGCTGAAGCCAGCGCGAACAGTAAGGACCCCAGCAAAAGGCGTGATGCGTTCATGGGCCTATAGTAGTCCCACGACCGTACAGGAGCCATGAATGAACCGTTCCCTGCTTGCCCTGGCCATCGCCGGCGCCGTCGCCTCCCCCGTTCTGGCCGCCGCGCCGAAACTCACCGTTTACAGCGGCGATTTCGACGCCGTCGCCCGCGGCGCTGGTCAGCCCGGCGGCCCGGGTTTCGCGCTGTACGACACCCGCATCGAATTCGACCTGCAGGCCGGCGACAACCGCGTCCAGCGCGGCGGCCTGCCGGCGGCGCTCGACGCCAGCTCAGTGCGCCTGCAGCCCGCCGGCGACGCCACGGTGCGTGGCCAGCGCTTCGATTTTGCCCTGGCCGACCAGGGCGAACTGCTGCGCCGCGCGATCGGCCAGCAGGTCAGCGTCGAACAGGCGCTCGGCCCGGGCCGCGAAACCTACACCGGCACCCTGCTTTCGGCCGGCAACGGCCTCACCCTGCGACTCGCCGACGGTCGGGTGAAGGTGCTCTCGAACTACGCCAGCTTCGAACTGCCGCGCCTGCCCGAGGGCGTGGCGAGCGAACCGACCCTGTCCTGGACCCTGGCCGCGCCGCGCGCCGGCCGCCAGGCCTTCGACCTGTCCTTTGCCACCGCCGGCCTGGCCTGGCGCGCCGAATACCAGGCCACGTTGTCGGGCCAGGGCCAGGCCTGCCGCATGACGCTCGACGGCGCAGCGATGGTTGCCAACCGCTCGGGCACCGACTTCAGCGGCGTCGCGCTCACGCTGGTCGCGGGCGAACCCAACCGAGTGTCCGGCGGCGGCTACGGCGTGCCGATGGCGGCGAAATCCGAGCGTGCGCAGATGATGGTGGCCGACGCCGCCCCGGCACCGCAGGCCTCGGGCGAGTACCACGCCTACCGCCTGCCCGGCACCGGCGACCTGCCCCAGGGCAGCGTGCAGCGCCTGCCACTGGTGGACACCGCCAAGGGTGTCGCCTGCGAGCGCCGCTATGAAACGCGTTCGCCGATGGGCAGCTGGCAGCCGCCTCAGCCGATCGTCGACGCCAACTACAACACCCACGGCGGCCAGCAGCCGGTGGTGGCCAGCCTGCGCTTCGCCAACCGCAAGGCCGACGGCCTGGGCATGCCGCTGCCGGCCGGGCGCATGCGCCTGTTCGACGGCGCCGATTTCCTGGGCGAGGCGGCGCTGGGCCACACCGCCGCCAACACCGAGGTCACGCTCGAGACCGGCTCCGTGTTCGACCTGTCCGCCGAACGCAAGCACGAAGACTTCCAGCTCGACCGCGCCGGCCGCCAGATGACCGAAACGGTGGTGGTGACCGTGCGCAACGCCAAGGCCAGCGCCGCCACGGTGCGCGTGCAGGAAGTGCTGCCGCGCTGGACCGACTGGGAAATCACCGCCAGCAGCGTGCCGGCACGCAAACTCGATTCTCAGTCGGTGGCCTTCGACCTGCCCGTGCCCGCGGGCGGCGAAGCGGACGTGCGCTACACGGTGCGCTATCGTTGGGCACCCGACGTCCGGATCGATTGAGGCCCGCCATGCTTGAATTCCACCGCCACGGCGACATCCACGAAATCCGGCTGGCCCGGCCGCCGGTCAACGCGCTCACGCCGGAGCTGCTGTCGGCGCTGCGCACCGCGGTGCAGGAAGCGCCCGGCGCGGGCGCGCGCGCGATCGTGCTGTCGGGTGGCGCCAAGGTGTTTTCGGCCGGCATGGACGTGCCGCACCTGATGGGCCTGGACCCCGCGGGCCTGAAAGCCGGCTGGGCCTCGCTGTTTGCCGCGGGGCGCGCCATCGCGTCCTCGCCGGTGCCGGTGGTGGGGGGGGGGGGGGGGGCGCGCCCCGCCCCGGGGGGGGGGGGGGGGGGG